>NYZI01000029.1 GCA_002687115.1 Cyanobium sp. ARS6 | reverse complement strand
CCCAGCCGAGGGCGGCTGATTCGAGGACCTTGACCACATCACCAGGTTGAAGATCCAACTCCATGCTCGAAACTAGGAAACTGCAGAAGGGGGCATCGGACGCGCCGTGGAGGACTTGAACCCCCGACATCAGGTTTTGGAGACCTGCGTTCTACCAACTGAACTAACGGCGCAAGGCGATGTACCCCCGACCATCACAAAAGGCGATGGCATTGGATTGAACGAGGCCTGAGCCTCAGCGATCGAAGCGCTGCTTGACGCGGGTGGCCTTGCCCACCCGTTCCCGCAGATAAAAAAGCTTCGCCCTACGTACCTTACCTCGGCGTTCCACCTTGATGGAGGCAACTTGAGGACTGTGCAGCATAAAAACTCTTTCCACGCCGATGCCCTGAAAAATTCTACGGACCGTGATGGTCTGATTGATTCCGCCGTGACGCTTGGCGATCACCACTCCTTCATAGGGCTGCACCCGTTCCTTGTTGCCTTCGCTGATGCGGACGCCGACCCGAACAGTGTCACCGACGTAGATATCAGGAAGGTTGGTTTTCTGTTGCGCCTGCTCAAACTCTCTGATCAGATCAGAAGGGTTGAGGCGTTCAGCCTTGGCAGCTGGAGCAGCAGTCTTCTTGGACTCTTTCTCAGTGTCTGTGACAACCGTATCCGCGCCGTCATTCGGAGATGTGTCTTTCTGATCCGCTGCCATCCCTGCTCCGGGTAATCACGCCAAACAACCACCTTAACCTGCCGACCCACCGTTGACTGAGCGTTTGTTCCAAGCGTTTCGCCAGGACTGCACCATCATTCCCCCGCCGGTGATCAACATCCAGAGAACGCCCATTGCGTTGAGAACCACCACCACCGGCTCAAGCTGCGGTCCCAGCCATTCGCCTTCGTGCAGGCTCATCAGCCAATGGGCGCTGTCCCGACTCACACCGAACCAGTCCCGTGCCACCCGGTAGCTCAGGCCCGTGACGACCGTGGTCATCAGCGGCAGGAGAACCAGAGGCGCCACCCTGCTGTGCCAGCGCCGCAGTCGTGTCATCCAGAGAGCCACCGGCATTAGCTCGTCACCATTGATAGCGTGACAGGAGGACGTCGGGACTGCCCGAAGGATTCACCGATGAACTTGTTCGCTGATCTGCTTGCCTCGACCAAAACCGGCAGCGTGACCGCCACCGGCCCTCGCATTCAGCAGCGTCGCGGGGTTGAGATCAAATCGGCGAGAGAGCTGAAAATCATGGCCAAGTCCAGTCGGATCGTGGCAACAGTGCTGCGGGAGATCATGGAGATGGTCGAACCCGGTCAGACCACCGCCGATCTTGATGCCCATGCCGAGCGGCGCATCAGGGAAATGGGGGCGACTCCAAGCTTCAAGGGTTACCACGGTTTTCCCGCCAGCATCTGCTCGAGCATCAATGATGAGGTGGTGCACGGCATCCCCAACAACAAAAAGGTGATACGCGCGGGGGATCTGCTCAAGGTGGACACAGGGGCGTTTTACGAGGGTTATCACGGAGACAGTTGCGTCACCATCTGTGTTGGTGAAGTAGCCGATGAGGCCTCGAACCTCAGCAGAGTTGCCCAGGAGTCCCTGATGGCAGGACTGGCTCAGATTCGGTCCGGCAACACGCTGCTGGACATTGCCGGTGCCGTCGAGGACCGCGTTCATCAAGGAGGTTTCAGCGTCGTTGAGGACTACACGGGACATGGTGTCGGCCGCAATCTTCACGAGGAGCCCTCCGTGTTCAACTTCCGAACAGATGCTCTGCCGAACGTCAAGCTGCGTCCAGGCATGACACTTGCTGTTGAGCCGATCCTCAATGCAGGCAGCAAGGCCTGCCGCACGCTCCGGGACCGATGGACAGTGGTCACCCGCGACGGCAGCCTCTCCGCTCAGTGGGAGCACACAATTGTGGTGACCTCCGACGGATGCGAGATCCTCACTGATCGTGGCGATTAGTCCACAAAACTCTGTTGTAGGTCAGCCGTCCAAGCTCAATCAGTGGCATCAGCAGCAGGGTGAGTGGATTGGGAGACACGATGACCAGTGGCAGGCCCAGCTCGGCTTGCCAGAGGATCTGTTCTGCCACGAAATCAGCTGACATCACACCGATTGGATTGAGATCCGAACGAAATGGACCGAGCACCAGCTTGCGCAGTTTCGGAAGTCCGGTCCGCTGCTGACGCGGCGCACTCCATCGCAGGCTCACGAGCTGGCCGATCAAGCGCTTGCTCAGTTCATAAGCAGGGCTCAGTGCCGGTTGAATCTCGGCTTCCGATGTGTTCACCCACAGCTCCGGTGGACGTGACTGTTGTGGAAGGTCTCTCTCCACCTGCTCAAAGCGCTGCAGAAGCCTCCACTGGCTGAGAGCGTTGATCTCGAGGGCCATGTTCAGGCTCTCTGGACACTGATCTCCTCCAGGGTTGATGCCGTGGTTGAGCACGAGCACATCGAGATGACTCAGCGTTGAATCCAGTTTCTCCTCCTGTCCGCAGCTCCAGCAGATCCACTCCTGGGGCCCGCTCTGGCTGTTCTGTTCCGTTGGCTTTGGGCGGTGACTCAGGGCGACGACCCAGGCGCCCTTCTCTCTCAAGCGGCGCGTCAAGGCACGGCCCAGGGCTCCACCTGCACCTGTGATTCCCACTCTTCGTCCCACCCAGCTCCCTGCGACGGAGGTTGGGGCAGAAGTCCTTGGCACTGGCTGGGCCATGGCAGTGAACTGGTGCATCCTTGGAACAGCTCGACGGTATGACCTTGTCCAGTCCGTCCGGTGACGCTCAACAGGCGCTGTTCGCTGCATACTGCGGCGGGCTTCGTCGAGAGCAGGCGTTGCGAGATGCTCTTGATCAGCTTCCGCTGGGCCTGTTTGAAGGTGAGCGTTCCCGCGGTGATGCTCTTCCCCACCGGTACGTGCTGAGCTGGAGCCCGGCCAGTGCTCCGTTACAGGTGTGTCGCTGTGAGTTGCATTTTCAGGAACAGTCCCCGCAGCGTTATTCGTTCGAATGCCCGGCTCATCAACTGCTGGACTGGTTGATGCAGGCTTCGGAGGAAGGTCGCAAGGACCTGCCAGACAGCTTCTGGCGGTGGTTATTGCTTGATCGGATTGGGGAGGATCGCTCCCCTTAAATTGAGGGCATCAACCTCAGACCTTCCGGATGGGCTCAACGCTGCTGATCGGATCCTGTGAACCCTTCAGCGGTAAGTCCGCCCTGGTGCTGGGGATCGCAAGACATCTGCGCTCGGAAGGCATTCGGGTCCTTTTCGGCAAACCGCTTGCCACAAGTCTGGACTGGGAGTCCGATCAAGGCGTTCTGCCTTCACCGTTGATCGATGACGATGTCCGTTTTGTTGGAGAGACTCTCGGTCTGCCCCATCAGGATCTCATCCCCTCTCTCCATCTCCTGTCTCCCGAGACTGCGCAGCAACGGCTTGCCAAGGGAACCTTGGCAGCCGGAGAGGGTCTCGAGCACCTCAGGACCAGTCTTGAACAGTCAGAGAACACTGTCACCCTGCTGGAAGCCGCCGGTAATCTCCATGAGGGCCTGCTCTACGGGCTGAGTCTGGTGCAACTGGCCCGCGATCTCGATGCACCGGTAGTGCTCGTGCACCTCTGGGAAGACAGTCGCAGCGTCGATGCGTTGCTGGCCGCCAGTCAACAGCTCGGTGATCGACTGCGTGGAGTGGTGCTGAACGCCGTCACTCCCGATGATGTGGAAAATCTGGAACGTGATGTCGTGCCGTCACTCCTTGCGCTCGGCATCAGGGTGTTCGGTGTGATGCCCCGTTCCCCGCTGCTGCGCAGCGTCACGGTGGGTGAACTCGTGCGTCGGCTCGATGCAAGGGTGATCTGCTGCAGAGAGAAGCTTGACCTGCTGGTCGAGACGCTCAGCATCGGGGCGATGAACGTGAACTCAGCAATGGAGTTCTTCCGCAGGCGCCGCAACATGGCGGTTGTCACAGGAGCCGACCGCACCGATATCCAGCTGGCTGCCCTTGAGGCATCCACTCAATGTCTGATTCTGACGGGCGCGGGAGATCCACTCCCTCAGCTGATCAGTCGAGCGGATGAACTGGAGGTGCCATTGCTCAAGGTCGAGCAGGACACACTCGGCACCGTTGAAGTGATCGAACAGGCGTTCGGTCATGTGCGTCTGCACGAAGCGGTGAAAGCGACTTATGCCTTCCGGCTTGTGGAGGAACACTGCCGGCTTGCAGACCTGCTCAGCGCCGTGGGACTTGAGCACCTCGCGATCGGCTCAAAGTGATGGTCCCGACAGGGTTCACCGCTGCTAGCGTCTGTTAAAGCCCGCAGGTAGTCATTGAGCCGATCTCTTGATCTTCCTGCAATCGACAGGGTTGACACCCTCGCTCAGGAATTGGCCTTGCTCCAGGACAAGGGAGCTCGGAGAATTGCCATTCTCGGCAGCCGCCATGTTCCTGTGGTCGCGATCCATCTGATCGAGCTGATTGCCCGGTCGCTCGCTCAGGAAGGTCACTCTCTGGTGACATCAGGAGCGCAGGGAGTCAATGCAGCCGTGATTCGAGGCGTTCTGGCTGTGGATGCCTCCAAGCTCACGGTCCTTCTGCCGCAGAGTCTCAGTCGCCAAGGGCCTGAGATCCGTGATCAGCTTGAAAGTGTTCTGCATCTGATCGAGAAGCCTGAACATGATGATCTGCCTCTGCCGATGGCCAGCAGTCTCTGCAATCAGGACATCATCAGCCGTTGTGACCAGCTGATCTGTCTGGCTTTCCATGACAGCGAGACACTGCTGTCCAGCTGCCGGAACGCCGAGGACATGGGGAAGGTCGTCAGCCTGCTGTTCTTCGACTGACGCTCAGGGCGTCGGGGGAGTCGGCAGAACCTGAAGTCTGGTGCCCTCCCGGTTGATCACGAGCACATAATCTCCTGCCTGAAGCGGGGTCTCCACATCCAGAGAGCTGGCGGCCCAGCTCTGTCCATGCCAGCGGACCCTGCCTTCTCCCCCAGGTTCAATCGTCACCAGCACCTCTGCGGTGTCCTCCTTCAACCGCCGATGCCCGGGTCTTGGGTTGCGCCTCGCAGACCAGCGGCTCAGCCAGAGTGTTCCCAGCACTGTGATGAGGCTGAAGAGGATGATCTGAATCCAGGCCGGGAGCGGCAGCAGGGCCGTCAGCACGGACAAGGCAAGACCGGCGAAGACGGCGAACATCAGGCCATCGAAACTCGGCTGCACCAGCTCCACGACCAGCAGTGCTCCCGCCACGAGCAACCAGATCAAAGGACTCCAAAGGGGTGGCATGTCTGGTGGGTTGTTCGCCTTACTTTGGTGACTAACGTTTCCGCAGACATCCATTTGTCATGGAAGCGCTGCTGAGCCTGCCTGCACTGATCCTGATCGCACTGCTCGGCAGTGGCAGTGTCAAGGTCACCAGCGGCGGCAGATCGCGACTGGTCGAGCGACTCGGTAAATATGACCGTGAGCTGCAGCCTGGGCTCTCCATTGTGATTCCCGTTGTCGAACGGGTGGTGAGTCACGAGTCCCTCAAGGAACGGGTTCTGGATATTCCCCCTCAGCTCTGCATCACGCGGGACAACGTTTCTATCGAGGTCGACGCTGTCGTGTACTGGCAGTTGCTGGAGCATTCCCAGGCTTACTACGCCGTGGACAATCTGCAGGCGGCGATGGTGAATCTGGTACTGACCCAGATTCGTGCCGAGATGGGCAAGCTTGATCTCGATCAGACCTTCACCACTCGCAGCGAGGTCAACGAGCTTCTACTCAAGGAGCTTGATGAGGCCACTGATCCATGGGGTGTGAAAGTGACCAGAGTTGAAATGCGTGACATCAATCCGTCACCTGGGGTCAAACAGGCCATGGAGGCTCAGATGACCGCCGAGCGGGAAAAGCGCGCCGCGATTCTCCGCTCCGAGGGCGAAAAGGAAGCTCAGTTGAATGAGGCACGTGGCCGTGCGGAGGCTCTCGTTCTCGACGCCCGTGCTCAGAAGGAAGCGATCCTGCTTGAAGCCGAAGCCCAGGCCCAGCAGCAGGGTGTGATGGCTGAAGCGAAGTCTGAAGCGGCCCGGGTCATGGCCAGGGCTCTTTCCGAGAGCCCCGAGGCTGAAGAGGCCGTCCGGCTGATGCTGGCTGAGAACTGGATGGCCATGGGACAGCGCATGGCTGATTCGCCCGCCGGCAGCGTGCTGATGGTGGATCCCCAGTCACCCGCCTCACTGCTGGCTGCTCTGAAGCAATTCCAGCAAGGCAAGGGCTAGGACGCCAGCAGAGCTTTCACTCCCTCGATGTAGAGGATGCCTGTACACAGCAAAGCACCTGCCCAGCACAGTCCTCTCAATGGAGGAACATTGGCCACATAGGCCGGTAGATAAATCAGTCGCAGCACCGGCTGGAGCAGCGCAGCAGGAACGGCAAGGCCCTGAAGCCCTCCGACCTGGAGCGCGGTGATCAGGGCCAGGAGTGCCGCTGGAGCATGCAATGTGAAGGCTTCAAAGCTGTTCTGATGAGCCCAGCTGGCCCGTTTCCCCCAGTCGGGAAGCCGGTCGAACATGGCTCTAGGAGCTTTCATGTCGGCCAGGGTGAAGTCCGCCTGTGAGCGGGCAGCTCCCAGGGGAATCACGCTTGCGATCACCACCGCACCCGAGAACGCAAGCGACAGGGCGAATGGTGCTGCTGGTGTACCTGTCAGCAGGTCATTGATGAACACAATCAATCAAATCGCGGTTGAAACAATACTGATCGACTGTTGTTCGCTGCGATCAATCCCGCTGCATCATCGAGTCTTTTGCAGTTCTCTTCTTCGTCCTGTCCTGAGGCTGTGTCTGGCATGGATTTGCTGATTGCAGCGCAGATATTCATCGCCATTGATTGGTCGTTAGATCTCAGGTTGAGAGCAGCTCCATGAGCATTGCTACCCTTCAGCCACCGATATCTGATCAATGGCGTCGTATTCATTTGATGTGGTCTCTGACTTTGATCGTCAGGAGCTGGTGAATACGCTTGATCAGGTGCGGAGGGACGTTTCCCAGCGCTATGACCTCAAGGATTCCGGCACGGAGATTGTCCTTGAAGACTCTGCTGTTGTGATCACAACGGCCAGTGATATGACACTTCAGGCTGTCGAAGATATTCTGCGAGCCAAAGCCACAAAGAGAAATCTGTCCTTGAAGATCTTCGATTTTCAGCCGGCGGAAACAGTGGGTGGTAACCGCGTTCAACAGACGGTGCAGCTGAAGAAGGGACTCAGTCAAGAACTTGCAAAGAAAATGAGCAAAATTGTTCGAGACGAGCTCAAGAAAGTCACCGTGGCAATTCAGGGAGACAGTTTACGAGTGACAGGTAAGAGCAAGGATGATCTCCAGCAAGTGATTCAGTTGTTACGTTCAAAAGAAGATGAACTGGATATCCCTTTGCAGTTTGAGAATTATCGCTGACTCTCAGAGATTCAGATTGATCTGGATTCCACCGACCCATATCCCTTGCGACTGTCTTTTACCGCCTGGATTGATAATCCATTGCATAACAGGTTGGATTTGAAGTTCGTCTGATAAATAGAAGGAGTAATTCAATTCCACCATTCCTTCGTAGTCCAGGCCTGGATTGATGGTTGGACTGAAGCTTGTTCGTCCAAATCCAAATGCAACCACATCTAAGGGTCTGCCTGGAATGATTCCCTGGCTCAACCAGCCACCTCCAACAAAGGATGGATACGGATTATTGCCAGGGTCAAAGCTGACCGTGCCAGCGGCCCAGAGACGATTATCCAGCCCAATTGCAACATCCATTGGCCATGTGAAAGATCCATAAATTCCTCGATTCGTTCCTTCTCCCAAGTCGATTCCGTTGTCAATGAGCAGACGCGTTGATGACAAATAACCCCCGATTTGAACCTCAGGCTGTGGTAGTTGTCTGGCAATATTTTTTTGGATTTTGGAATGATGATGTCTTCTTTGAGATCAGTTCTTGACAAGAGTGGATTGCTCTTCCATTGAAGGGCTTGAACGCCTCCCTCTACATCAAGAATTCCAGGATCGACGCCAAGGCTTGACGCGATGTTTTTCTGAGGATTCAGGTAGAAATATCCGTACTCCAGGGAGCCGAGAGACTCTGAACTCGCCTGAAGCTTCACACCCGGGGCAACAAAGGGATTGATCGGTACTCCCACAATCAGCAGGTTGAAAGTGTTTTTGAGCACTGAGCTGATGTAGCTGTTCATCGCGGGTGCAGACAGAAAGCCTGGCTCCCCGGGCGAAACCGGACTCAGCGATAACAATCCAAGTTCCGCTTGCCACCAACTTTCCCCTTGGTTTCTGATCATTGAGACTTCAGTGATCCAGGTACCTACAGGGTTCGCCAGGGTTTGCAGGGCGAATGCCGCTCCCAGCTCGCTGTTCAGGTTGGGATCGCCGGCATTGTTTGTAAGCTGCAGGTTGAGCTGCCAGTGGTCCAGTTCGTTCCAGTCCTTCCGGTTCTTTGCGAAACCACTGCTCATGGAAAGGTCGAGCACCACAGTTTGATACCAGCTCGCCGCTGAAGGATGGGCCCCACCGGTGATACCGGTCATCGGCTCTGAGGTGTAGTCAATGCTGAGGTCAAGCCACTCGGGAAGATCAAGCCACGTGTTGAGTGGTCCACTGCGGCCTGGCGCTCCCAGGAGTGATGAAGAGACCAAAGCAAGCCCTACCAAAAGCCCTCTGAGCTGCCCCCCCCCAGGCCGGTGGCTTGATGCGGCATGGGGTTCATTTCATGACCTTCCCTGGATCAGGCGACTGCAGCGAAACTTTCGCGGAATGCCTGAATCGTGGCCTCGATGTCTGCGTCCGAGTGAGCCAGTGAGGTGAAACCGGCCTCGAAGGCAGACGGCGCCAGATAAACGCCTCTCTCCAGCATGGCCCGGTGCAGTCTGCCGAAACGATCAGCATCCGTTGCCTTCGCCTCTTCAAAGTTGCGCACAGGCCCCTCACATAGGAAGAAACCGAACATGGCGCTGACACTTCCCGCCGTGATGGACAGACCAGCAGCCGTTGCTGTCTCCTTGATGCCAGCGACCAGTTTTTCAGTGGTTGCGGTGAGTTTGTCGTAGCTGCCAGGCTGTTTCAGGAGCTCAAGAGTCTTGATGCCCGCCGTCATGGCGAGGGGATTTCCGCTCAGAGTGCCGGCCTGATACATGGGACCGGCAGGAGCCACCATCTCCATGATTTCCCGTCGACCTCCGTAGGCCCCCACAGGCAGCCCCCCGCCGATCACCTTGCCCATGGTGGTGAGATCAGGGGTGACACCGAAATGCGCCTGGGCGCCGCCGTAACTGATGCGGAAGCCCGTCATCACTTCGTCGAAGACGAGCAAAGCTCCGTTCTCTTTGGTGAGTTCGCGCAAACCCTCGAGGAACCCAGGCTCAGGCTGGATGAATCCTGCGTTGCCAACGATGGGTTCAAGAATGACACCTGAAATGGCATCGGGGTTCTCAGCAAACAGCTGCTTGACCGCTTCGAGATCGTTGTAGGGCGCGGTGAGCGTGTTCGCGGTGGTGCTGCGTGGAACACCAGGTGAGTCAGGCAGCCCCAGAGTGGCCACACCCGACCCGGCCTTGACCAGGAACATGTCGGCATGGCCGTGGTAGCAACCTTCGAATTTGATGACCTTGTCGCGACCGGTGAAAGCGCGCATCAGTCTCAACACCGCCATGCAGGCTTCGGTGCCGCTGTTCACGAAGCGAACCATCTCCACACTGGGAACGGCGTCGATCACCATCTCCGCCAACGTGTTTTCGAGTGCGCAGGGGGCTCCGAAGCTGGTGCCCTTCTCAATCGTTTCCTGCAGCGCACTGATCACTTCGGGATGGGCATGACCACAGATCGCGGGCCCCCAGCTGCCGATGTAGTCGATGTATTTGTTGTCATCAACGTCCCAGGCGTAGGGGCCCTTGACGCGATCGAAAACGATCGGCTGGCCACCCACAGATTTGAATGCACGCACTGGGGAGCTCACGCCACCAGGCATCAGAGCCTGGGCGGCACTGAACAGCTCCTGGGAGCGACTGGTGTTGAAGCTTGGTGCTGTCACGGGGGCGGATGCCAAGGGGCCGATGCAAACCGTGCCACATCCTGACCCAAGAACGTGCCAAAACGGCCGATCTGTGTACGAAGCAGGGATTCCGGAACTTGTGATACATGTCAGAGCATCGTGTTTCCGGGCCTGATCATTTCGCGCCTGAACAGCGTCTGAGCTTGATCTGAGGCATTTCCAGGCCGCACGCGGTGTTGGCTGCCGCATTCAGGAATGGCTTGTTTAAGACTGTGACGGATCGACCTTGAACGCAACTTCATCGTCGTTTCCGGTCAGAGCAACCGCCTTGGACTGAACCATTTCCGTTTTGATTTTTTGGGGCTCAATCAGCGACGAAGCTCCCGTCATCGTCACCGGATTCGTCCTCCAGCTCCCAGGAGAGATCAACGATCACAGGTGCATGGTCGCTGGGTTGTTCGCGGTCGCGCTCGCGTTTGTCGATCTTGCAGCTGAGTGCCAGCTCCTGAAGATCGGAACTCAGATAAATGTGATCAATCCTCCATCCGCTGTCTCGATTCCATGCGCCGCTTCGGTAGTCCCACCAGCTCCAGTGGCCGCTGCCCGATTCGAACAGCCGGAAAGCGTCCTTGAGATCATCCCCGAGCGCTTGAGACAAGGCGTCGCGTTCGGCATCGGAAGCCATGATCCCCCCGCTGAGTCGGTCCGGGTCATGCAGGTCTCTGGCCTCCGGTCCGATGTTGAAATCCCCCACAACGCATAGAGGCTCATCCCGTAACTGAGTCGCTCTCAGATACCTCTCGAGGCAGGAAAGCCACTGGAGTTTGTATGCGTACTTCTCGGATTTGAGGCTGGAACCGTTCGGTACATAGAGGTTGATCACCCTGATCCCATCCACCAGCGCACTGATCACTCTTTTCTGTTGGCTCAGCTCTTCGGTCTGCAGATCGGCAGTCAGTTCTCCGGTGAACCCCAGGCGAACGTCTTCCAGTGAATGCCGGCTGACCAGAGCCACGCCGTTGTACGACTTCTGCCCATGGAAGCTGACGTTGTACCCCTTTGCGCGAAAAGACTCCGATGGAAAGAGCGGATCATCGACTTTGGTCTCCTGCAAGGCCAGCAGATCCACATCGCTGTTCTCCAGCCAGCGAAGGACATGATCCAGTCGAGTGCGAATCGAATTGACATTCCAGCTCGCGATCTGCACGGAAGCCCTGCTGCATCTCTTTGGAGACCCTTAGCATCCGTCGATACCGAGGATCTGATCCCATGCAATCGCTCCGCGTGACCTCCGGTCTTGTGATCGCCGTCAGCAGCGCTTTGCTTCCGGTTTCTCCCGCTGCCTATTCCCAGACCACGCTGTCGCAGCCGAGTGGGATTGAGCGCAATGCAGATCGTGACATCTACAACACACTCCCGGGGGAATCCAAAAAGAAGGGTTCCGTGCTCGATGTCACGAATCCGATGGAGCTGATGAGGAACCTGCGTCAGGCCTCATCGATGAACGATGCCACTGACCCTTCCGATGCCATTGACGAGGCGCTCAGGGAGTTGTCGCAGCCTTGAGAGCTCGGCTTGCCGGTTTGTTCCGTGCAGCTTCAAGCGCCCAGCGACGTTCAAGCGTCTTCAGTTCCGCTGCTGACGTCGCGGGATTTCTGTTCAGTTTGATGGCCTTGCGTAGCAAAGCGATGGCAGCATCCCCCTCACCCTGATCCCGTTTGAGAAGGGCGAATGCCAGAAATGGTTCTGGTCGTTGCGAATGGGTTTTGATCAGATCTCGGTAGCGATCCGAAGCGGCTTCCGAGTCACCTGACATGCGGCGCAGATCAGCCATCAGCAGTCCCAGTCCAAGCCGACGTTCAGCGGTTGCGGATTCGAATTGTCCGTTCAGATGTTTGATCAGCTCTTCCTCCCGGTCGGCTTCCAGAGCGAGCAGAGCCGATAAAGTCACCACCTCGAGTCGATCGGGATGCAGGCGCTGCAGAGGTCTCAAGGTGCGAACGGCTGCTTCGCGATCTCCGTTGTCGTGCTGTGCGCGAGCCAGCAGCAGTGACCAGCGCCAGTCGCCGGGGTGGTTCCTGACCTGGCTTCTGAGAATCTCCAGAGTGGATGGCTCGGAAGGGGACGAGTCTTCGCGGATGGTCGCCTGAGGTTCAGTTGCAGGCCAAAAGTTGATCACCATCCAACCCGCAAACACACACAGGCCAGTAACAGCGCCCAGCCTTGCCAGAGTTTCCGTCGTTTGACGCCAGTAGCCCGCCACCGTGCCGTGGGAACGCTCGCCCAGTCTGAGGCTCCTTGTCGAAGCTGGCTAGAGTTCCTGCGGGCCAGTGGATGCCCCTAAAGCTGATGCGCGACCATCCCATTCCCGCGGTCACCGAGCCGCTGCAGTACCGGGCGATCGGCGTCGTGCGCGGAATTTTCCGCCCGGAATCCGAAGAACAAAGCACCCGCGGCCATTTGCTTGATGCCGATGGACAGGAGATTGATGCCGTTGTTCTGGGCCGAATGCTCACGTTGATCCGTCGTCATCTCGACATGGGCAAACCCCACCTCTGGGTGGTTTACCCGCGATGCAGGGAGGCTGGTCAGCTGCATCTTCAGATCGCTGGAATCTGGGAGCCCAGCACCCTTTCAGCTTCCGATCCGGAGACCGATTCCGGTGATCCATCCATCGATGCGTTGCCTGAGGGTGACGATTACTTCTCGATCAGAGGCGAGCTCATCTACACAAAGCCCGAGGCTTCGGAGGTTGTCATCAAGGTGCGTCAGCAGCCGCGTGCTGATGGCTTCCGTCCCTTGCCGTTCAAGTTGCAGCTCAGTGGTGATGTCGAGCTTGCGCACCTGCGCCATTTCGTCAGCCTCGACGTGCGTCGTCAGGGACAGTTGCTTCAAGTCGAGTCCGTTGATGTGATCGCACAGATGCCCACCCGTGGCGGCAAGGGCCGCGGTGGCGCGTCCCGTCGTCCTGCAGAACGCAGTCGACCCGCTCGCAGTTCATGAACCCATCTCCCGTTTCCAGCACCACCGCCGGGCTTGCAGTCGCCGGATGCACAGGACTCGCGGTATTCGGTCCGCTTGTGGGCCTGTCGCCTGCCTGGATCGCTCTGATTGTCGGTGGTGGGCTACTGGGACTCACCCTCGATGCTTCCCAGCTGGAGGGGATGGGAGGGCATCTTCTTGCTGAAGCCCTTCCCGGAGGCAGGACACGCCTGCGTCGGGTGGCGCGCCATGAAGCTGGCCACTGGCTTGTTGCCCGCGAAGAGGAGATGAAGGTGCGGCGCGTTCTGGTTGGAACCCGTCCCTGTCTGGAGGCAGGCCTGCGCAGCAATGGAGCCACCGAATTCGAACTCCCTGATCAGGTCCGCTTACCCCTGGAGGATCTGCGTCGCTGGAGCAGGGTTCTCCAGGCCGGGATGGTGGCTGAGACACTGCTGGAGGGATCCGCTCGTGGCGGGGCTGATGACCGTGCCCTGCTCGGCAGGATCTGGGGTCTTTCAGGCCAGGATGTCGCCACTGCGCAACGGGAGCAGCGTCGTGCCCGCCGTGAGGTGGAGCAGCTTCTCAGAAAACGTCTGGATGATCTCGATGTCATCGCTGAAAGACTGCTGGAGGGCCTCGATCCGGAGGTGAAATGACCTCAGGGATCGATGCCACCTACGTGGTGGACTGTCCAACGGGGCTGGCAGGAGACATGTTGCTGGCGGCTTTCCTTGATCTGGGTGTTCCAACTGAGGTGGTTCATGCCCCTCTGAGGGAGCTTGGTTTCGAAAACGCCTATGTACTGCGAGTCGAGGAAGCGCAAAACGGCGGTTTGCGCGGACTCAGACTCGATGTTGAAGGCCGGGATCAGCAGCCACCGCATCGACGCTGGGGCGAGTTGCGTCGGATCATCGAGGCTGCCGTGCTTCCCCCATCACTGCAGGACAGGGTGTTGTCGGTGTTTTCCGCGCTCGCTGACGCCGAAGCGGCCGTTCACGGCATTCCAGCTGACCACGTGCATTTCCACGAAGTCGGAGCCATGGACAGCCTCGTTGATGTGGTTGGGGTCTGCGCCGCCGTGGAGCATCTCAATCCAAGGTCCTTCTGGTGTGTTCCTCCTCCCGCAGGACGAGGTGCGGTGGCCACGGCTCACGGACTGCTGCCGGTCCCCGCCCCAGCGGTGCTTGAGCTGGCGCGACGTCATTCTGTTGAACTTCGCTGGGGCGGGGACTGGCCGGAAGCTGAGCTGACAACCCCGACGGGGCTGGCTTTGATGGCTGTGCTTGCAGACGGGTTCGGATGGCCTGAACAGCTGGCTCCCGACGCGGTGGGAACCGGCCTCGGCCATCGTCAGCTTGACCGCCCCAATCTGCTCCGCCTCATCCGCCAGCGTCCACAGGGCCCTGATGCATCCAATCAGCCTCGTTGGCAGGACCTGATCGTTCAGGAGGCCTGGATTGATGATGTTTCAGCTGAAGCCATGGCGTGGTTGATACAGCAGCTGCGCGATGCGGGTGCTCTCGATGTGGCCTGTTCCTCGCTGCAGATGAAGAAGGGTCGTCCAGGAACCGCCTTGACGGCTCTTGTACTGCCTGAGCGAGCGGCGGACCTGCGCCGGATCTGGTGGAAGGACAGTCCAACCCTGGGACTGCGCGAGCGGCGTCAGGGGCGCTGGGTGCTGCCGCGGCGTCGAGGATCGCTCTCCACTCCGTGGGGTGAGCTTGCTGCAAAGCAGACTTTGAAGCCGGATGGAACCAGGACTGTGAAGCCCGAGAGGGATGCTCTCCATGAACTCGCACACCGAGCAGGCCTTTCTCCTGAGATGCTCTGGCAGAAGCTTTCTCAGGAAGCACTTCAGTTCGATTCCCAGCAGGAGTGGACATGTTGAAGCGTTTCCGGTCCCTGCTCTCGGCAAAGCTTCCCGCAGGCGTGAGGTTTCCCGGCGGCGTGAAGCTGTGGATCACCCTGCTCACGCTGGGATTTGTCGTCTGGGCGCTGGCCGGCCACGCAGCGGGACTGCGATCCCTTTCAATCACAGCTCAAGGCTGGTGGTGGCTTGTGCTTGCTCTCGGCCTCAGTTGGCTGAGCCTGCTTGTCAATGCAGGCGCCTGGCAGGTGCTGGTGAGCTGGCTGGGACATGGCACGGGCTCAACACCTCTGGTGCCCCTGTACCTCAGCAGCAATCTGCTCAAGTACCTGCCAGGCGGCGTGTGGCATTTCATCCAACGTGTGCGGGTCCTGGGCCCTTCCATCGGCACGGGGCCCGCACTGGTCTCCGTTTTGATGGAGCCCATGTTGATGGTGGTGGCGGCCCTGCTCTGGGTGCCCTTCGGTGGCTGGCAGAGCGGTCTGGCTTTGCTGACTCCGCTGCCTGCTCTGCTGTTACTGCCTCGCTGGAGAGAGCCCTTGCTCAGCCGGCTGGAACGCAGCCGTTTAAGGCAACTCAACCGGTCAGATCCCGATCTTGCCTCCTTGCCTCCGCTGGAACAGCTGGGAAGCGGCCGCAAGGACTACCCCTTGCTTCCTCTCCTGGCCGAGCTGGTGTTCATCACTTCCCGCTTCTCGGGGTTCTGGTGCTGCATTCAGGTGTTCGGTCTGACACCAGTGCTTCCGATCGGCAGCTGGATGTCAGCCTTCGCTCTGGCCTGGGCCACAGGGCTTGTTGTTCCTGCTGCGCCCGGTGGACTGGGTGTCTTTGAAGCGGTGCTGCTGCTGCGCCTGGGTTCATCCGTTCCGGAGCCAGCACTTCTGGCTGTGGCACTCAGTTATCGACTCGTGGTGACTCTCGCTGATCTGATGGCCGCGACAGGTGTCAAAGCGGACCGCATGATCGCTGTTCGTTTGCATCAGCTGAGCGATTCGCCGCAGTCTTCGTCGAGTTCTTCCAGTTGAACGGTGCAGTGTTCGATGCCCTTTCGTTGCATGGCCTGTCTCACCTCGCTCAGGAGCTGCGGATCCTGTTGGCTCACTTCTTTGGGCCTTTGGAGATGAACTGTGAGGGCCACGCGCGTTCCGCCGATGGACCAGATGTGCAGGTGATGGACTCCCTGAACGCCAGGCATGGTTTGCAGAGCCTCCAGAACGGCTGCGGGATCAATGCGATGGGGAGTTTCGTCCATCAGCTCGGCCAGACCATCACGCAGCAGCATGATTCCGAGCCATCCCACGCTCAGGCCGACTCCAAGCCCTGTGAGTGGATCCAGCCACGTCCAGCCGGTGATGCCGGACACAAGCGCACTCACCAGCACCGCCGCAGAAACGGCTGCATCTCCGAGCAGGTGAAGAGCGGCTGCTCGGCGGTTGAGATCACCATGATGATCTGATCCGAACAGCTGGGCGGAGAGCAGGTTCACGACAAGGCCAGCGCCTGCGGCGATGGCAACCGGCCATGCCACCACCAGCTCCGGTTGTCGGAATCGTTGCAGCGACTCCACGCAGACGACGGCGGAAGCCATCAGGATCAGAACGGCGTTGGCGACGGCTGCCAGCTGGGTGGAGCGTCCAAAGCCGTAACTGAACCGCCCCTTAGCAGGTCTTTGGCTCAGGCTCTCCGCTCCCCAGCCCATCAGGAGTCCCGCCACATCACCGACGTTGTGGAGGGCATCGCCGATCAATGCGATCGATCCGAAGGCAATCCCCACAGCGATCTGCAAACCGCTCAGAGAGGCATTGAGCAGAACCGTCCAGCGGAATGCCTGCCGACTGTGGCTGTGGCTGTGGTGGTGATGATGTTCCAGTTGCTCATGGCACCTAACGACATGATGGTCATAGCTCTGTCGGCTTTGCCATCGCCAGCCCGGGCACTTCCTTGCCCTCTGGCAGCTGGCTGGGAGTTGCTTCACAACGTTGAACTCCCATCCAAAGGGTTGGATGGCGATCGTGTTGGTGGCTTCTCTGCTTTGGCCTATCAACGGAAGCAGGACCGTCTCTGGTTGCTGAGCGATGCAACCACGGGTTACCTGGTGTCGTTCACTGGCCTGAGCCATCTCCTGAAAGGGGAGCAGGCATCGCTGCAGGGTGGGCGACGTCTGCTGTTGAGGGGGCGAGAGGGCTCACCTCTGATGGCGGGCTTTGACGGAGAGGGGCTGGTGCTTGACGGCAATCAGATCTGGATCGTCAGCGAGGGGCGACGAAGCCCTGAGAGAAGGGCAAGACTGCAGCGTTACAACCTCTTGAACGGACGCCTGCAGCAGGAGGTACCCCTTTTGGCCGACTGGCAGGAGAGGGAGGGTCAGGGGCTTGCCGCCAACAAGGGACCCGAAGCACTCACGCAGAGGGCATCCGGTGATCTGCTGATGGCAGCTGAGGCGCCGCTGATTCAGGACAAGGCTCAGAAGGGAAAGGACTGGGTGCGTTTCGCTCGCCTCGGTTCCGGTTCGCAGCCCGGTTCGCAGCATCGACTTGAACCGCTGGGGGGATTCGAAATCGGACCAGCAGGTGCAGCCGTCAGTCGGAAGCTGGGCTTGAGTGAATTGCTGGCGATGGAAAATGACGCAACTGTTCTCGCTCTGCTGCGCGGTTTTTCATGGCCGGCTGGGTGGACTGCCCATTTGCAGATTCTGCGACTTCCAGCGAGGGAGTTGCCTAAAGCTCCGCCGATACAAGCATTGCAAAGCTGGGATCTGTTGGCGAGTGGTCTGCCATCAGCCAACTGGGAGGGAATGGCCTGGGGGCCGGTGATGAAAGACGGTCGAATTCCACTTGTGCTGGTGAGTGACGATGGTTTTCACCCTTTACAGAGCAGCTGGCTGTCCGTGCTGGCTCCTCGGCGTGGGCCGGACTGTGTGCCCAGTCGTTTCGCTTTCTGATCTCGACCTCTACTCCGTGTCCCGATCCAATCGGGGCACCAGAGCTGATGAAGCGATCAGACCCAGGACCAGGATCATCAGGGACGGCCAGACCGCAGCGGCGAGTCGCTCATCACCTGCGTACTGAAACACCCGCACGGCAAGCGTGTCGAAATCGAAAGGCCTTAGTGCGAATGTGAGGGGAAGCTCCTTCACGGTGTCCACGAACACCAGCAGGCTGCCAACAAGGATTGGGCCTCGCAGAAGCGGCAGATGAACCCGTCTGAGCACGGCCGGCCAACGCAAGCCCAGCCCTGTTGCTGCTTCGTCAAGGCTGGGGGAGAGTCGCTCCAGAGCTGCATCAATCCCTCCTTTGTTGACCGCGAGGAATCGGTCGCTGTATCCCCAGAGCAGAAGCAGTATCGGAGACAGTTGCCAGGGTGCGCCGACGACCAGCAGAGCCAGCGCCAGCACTGCGCCTGGAATGGCGTAGCCCATGCCCGCTAGAAACGTCACACCTCTGAGCCATCTGGCAGGACTCCAGCGCTTGGCAATGGCCAGCAACATGGCCGCCAGACCTGCCAGCAGTGTCGCTGCCAGCGCTAGACCCAGAGTGCGCAGGGTGAGCAGCAGCAATTCGGGTGTCAGACCTGTGGCCAGCTGCTGCCAGTTCATTCCGCCCCACAACAGAGGAATGCCAAGGGTGATCAGGGGAGGTACCGCTCCCAGCACCTGGGCTGCAAAGGCTCGTCCGCCGCTCAGCATCCACGCAGGAGATTCTCCTCCTGCCACGCCTTCTGACCAGCGGCGGCTGCGGCTGCGCAGTCTGCGTTCGCCGAACAGAAGAACCATCACGATGCCGAGTGTGATCAGCGCAAGACCCACGGCACCGGTGGGATTGCCTTCGATTCTCCAGGCCTCGATGATTCCAGCCGAAAGACTGGGAATGTTGAGCAGTTGCACAGCGCCGTATTCATTCAAAACCTCCATGCCCATGAGGGCAATGCCTGCTCCGATCGCCGGCAGGGCCATGGGCAGTGCGATCCGGCGGAAACTGTTCCAGGGACCGACTCCCAGAGAGCGGCAGGCTTCCAGTTGTCGGCGTCCGCAGATGGTGAAGCTTTCGGCGCTGAGCAGGAAGACATAGGGGTAGGTGGTCAGCGCCATCACGACGATTCCCCATCCCATCCCGCTGATGGTGATTCCCTCGAGACTGCCGATATCCACAAGGGTTGCCGCTAGCAGATACGACGGATTGGCCAGTGGCAGCAGCTGGGCGATCCGCAGCCAGCGGCGGCCTGGGAAACGGCAGTTCGCCAGCAGCCAACCGTTGGCGGTGCCGATCACACCTCCCAACAGGCTGGTGCCAAGGAGTAGCACCACCGTGCCGCGGATCTGAATCAGACCATCCGGCCTGAGGCTGGCATTGCCGTTGCTCACTCCATTGAGTCCCTCGCCCAGCAGGCCGATGACCGGAAGCAGAGCTAGGAAGGCAATGGCCACGGCTCCTGCCACCAGCCAAAAGCGGCCTGACAGCAAGCTGCGCATACGAGTGAGCACCCCTTGCCGAAGAGGATCTGCTATGGAGGAACTGTCACTATTCACGCTTGAATCACTTGCTAGGACTGGTGTTCAGGAGCAGACCTGGCTTCTGGTTCTGTTTGCTGGAGCCAGTGGGTGTGGTGCTCTCCAGGCAGAAGGAATCCATTGGATTGCTGCAGGAAGGCCGGAAAAAACACACTTGAAGCCGATCTTGAGAAGCGTATTCAATAACCTCAATGCCTGCATCAAAAAACCCTCACGCCAGGTGAGGGTTGTGAAAGTGACAGCAAATACAAGCCGCTGTTAACGATCGTTGCTCCGAACAGGGATGGGAACGAGGGCAGGCTCCATCAATCCTCCACCACCGTTGTCGTCATCGGAGTCGAGCAGCAGCCAGTAGGCGAGTGCCAGGACCATTACCAGTCCACCTGCCGCGAGAACTTCAACCATGCCCTCTCCTCATTGCTTGCCACCCTAATCAAGTTTGCTGAATACGGGGCAACTTCCCTCCCACTTAACGATCACCAGCGACGAAAACGCAGTCCTGAAGCTGCTGCCTCAGGGCGTCATGGTCGAGTCCACGGCCGATCAGCACCAATTGGTTCTTGCGGGTTCCGCTCCAGTCGCTGTCATCGATGGAGAAGCGTTTGCCAGCCAGATGAAACACATGGCGGCGCTCGCTTTCCTTGAACCAGAGAATTCCCTTGGCCCGGAAAACACTTTCAGGCAGCTGGTTGTCGAGAAAATTCTGAAACGCTCTCAGATCAAAGGGATCACTGCTTGAGAAGGACAGTGACGTGAAGCCTTCAATGGCCAGGTCATCAGCGGACCCGTGGTCGTGGTCATGGTCGTGGTGGCTGTGTCCGTGGTCATGGTCGTGGTGGCTGTGTCCGTGGTCATGGCTGTGTCCGTGGTCATGGCTGTGCTCATGGTCATGGCCTTCTTTCACCACTCGGTCGGATTCGAACAGACCCACGCTCAACAGCAGCGGCAGCGGCACATCTCCCTTCACCGAGTGAAGGATTCGTGCATCCTTCTTAACGTCGCGCAGCTGTTGCTCGACATCCTTCACTCGTCCCTCATCGACGAGATCGGTCTTGTTGAGCATGAGGATGTCGCCGTAGATCACCTGCGATCGACCGACTTCGCTGGCAATGGCCTCCGCCCCGAAGTTCTCGGCATCGATCAGGGTGATGATCGAGTCGAGTCTCGTCAAATCACGCAGCTCGCTGCCCAGAAATGTCATCGCGACGGGAAGCGGATCAGCCAGCCCCGTGGTTTCCACCACGAGATATTCCACAGGCTTGGGTCTTTTGAGAATGCGGTCGACGGCTTCAAGCAGCTCGCCGTTGATCGAGCAGCAGATGCACCCGTTGCTCAGTTCGACCATGTCCTCGTTGGTGCTTACCACCAACTCGTTGTCGATCCCGATCTCTCCGAATTCGTTGACCAAAACAGCTGTCTTAAGCCCTTCCTGATTGCTCAGGATGTGATTCAACAGCGTGGTTTTCCCTGCTCCGAGAAAGCCAGTGAGAATCGTCACCGGCACTGCGGCTCGCTTCACGCTGGTGGTCATAGACGGTTTTCTTCTCTAGTTCCACTCTGACAGCGGCTCACTGCAGGGCGTCAATGGAACGCGCCAGCTCAACATCCAGATTGCTGATGCCTCCCAGGTCGTGCGTCGTCAGTTCGATCGTCACCCGGTTGTAGACGTTGCTCCAGTTGGGATGGTGCTGTTTCGTTTCCGCCAACAGCGCAACCCTGGTCATGAAGGCGAATGCCTCGCTGAAGTCGCTGAATTGCCACTGGCGTTTGATCCGCTCATCTCCCACCTGCCACTGCGCCAGCGTGGCGCGAAGGTTGTCGCGTTCCTGAAGGCTGAGCAGTGCTGCCATGGACCATCTCTTCTGAACTTCAGCTTTAGCCTGGAACGTGAGCAGCGGTTTCGGTCAACAGATGATCAACAGAATGGTCTGGCTTCCGCTGATTGCTGTTCCGATGCTCAGCGTTTCGCCTTCCCCGGCGATCGCGCAGCGCGTCGTCAAGAAGCTCACTGCGGAGTGCCCGATGGGCTACACGGATCTGTCAAACGGTAAGTGCAGCGCTCTTGGGCTGATGAGTTACACACTCCGCCCGGCAATGGATGCGAACTGTCCGTCCGGTTGGAATCCCATGGGCGGTGGCTATTGCCGCAAAGACTGAACCAATCGCCAGTTTTTGCGAGACAATGCGTTGATTGTGCGGTCAGCTTGCGATGGAGGTCTTGATTGATGACAGACGTCGACTATCTGGTCATTCGCTTTCATGAGCTGTTCAGGCGTCAGGAAGCCCGTCGCCAGTTGAAACGGCTCACGCATGAACAACAGGAGGAACAGAAAAGCTCCTCTGAAGACAGCGAGGAACTGAAATGAGTGGGCTGTTGATTTCAACCACGCCCTCGGACCATCATTTCAATTAGAACAGCTTCTCTGCGGACCTTGGGAGATCATGAGACTCCTGTATTTCGCAGCAGTCTTCGCAACCGCCTCCTGGCTGATTGCACTGCTGTGGCGAAAACTTGTCGCTGTCAGGCAGGTCAATGTCATCGTTGAATCACCTGAACGAACAGCCCAGGTCAATGCTCTCGAGAGGGCTTTGCGCGCCGAGGGTGGGGAGCATGATTCCACTGCAAGCGATGATCAGGAACAGGCGTGAAGGCTGATTGATTTCAGTCATGTCAAGCGCTGATCAGAGCCCATGGATCTGTTTCCGGATCTTGAAGCTGGTTAAGGTCTTTTCAGATCGATGAAGCCAATGGCTGCCGGGACAACGGCTTGGGATCGTCTTGGCTCACACCTGCACGAAACCCAGGTTATGGATTCCATAACCAGGACTCTTTACTGGGATCAGAACACCCGGATGCCGAGCGGTGGAGCGGCCTGGAGGGGAGAACAACTGGCATTGCTGGCTCGCCAGCTTCATTCCCGCCAGAGTTCCGAGCACTATGCGGAGCTGATCGCGGATGCCCGCGAGGAGTGGCGAATCGGCGCCAACGATGTTGATTGCCCTGAAGCCATCAGTGGTCAGGGCCGCAATCTGGATCTGCTTGAGCAGGATCTGCAGCGGCAGCAAGCACTGGATCCTGATCTTGTCAGTGCTCTCGCCACAGCCAAATCCCAGGGTTACGACCTCTGGCAACAGGCCCGCAGCAGTTCCGATTTCCCCTTGTTCGCTCCGGCTCTGCGCCGGATGGTGGAGTTGCGACAGGAACAGGCCCGTCAGCTGGCAGAACCGCGAAGTTGCTGGGAAACCCTCGCGCAGCCATTTGAGCCTGACCTCACGCTGGAGAGGCTTCAGGATCTTTTCGCGCCGCTGCGCAGGCGTTTGCCTGAGCTACTAGAGCAACTCAAGGGCAGTTCCAGGCCGTCGTCTCTCAGCTGGGATCTGCCCGCGTCGACTCAGCAGCAGCTCTGTGATCAGCTTCTCAGTGACTGGGGCAGGGACAAGGGAATCACCTGTGTGGCGGCTTCGCCACACCCTTTCTCGATCACCTTGGGTCCTCGCGACTTCCGCATCACCACGCGTGTGGTGGCTGGCCAGCCCCTTTCATGTTTTCTGGCAACAGCCCATGAATGGGGCCACTCGCTTTATGAGCAAGGATTGCCGACCACAACGCATCAATGGTTCGCCTGGCCTCTCGGCCAGGCCACGTCGATGGCCGTGCATGAAAGTCAGTCGCTGTTCTGGGAGAACCGGGTGGCCCGCAGTGAACCCTTCTCGGAACTCTGGTGGGAGCGCTTTGCCGCTGCGGGTGCACCGCTTGGGTCGGCGGTGGATCTCTGGAAAGCGATGAATCCGGTTGCCCCTGGATGCAATCGCGTGGAGGCTGATGAACTCAGCTACGGGCTTCACATTCTTGTGCGAACGGATCTTGAGCTGGCTCTGCTGGAGCAGGGCCTGCCGGTGGAGGATCTCCCGAGCGAATGGAACCGTCGCTACCTCGATTTGCTGGGAGTCACTCCCGTCGACGATGCCCAGGGCTGCCTTCAGGATGTGCACTGGAGCGAAGGTTTGTTTGGTTATTTTCCCTCCTATCTGCTCGGGCACCTCGTCAGCGCGCAGTTGAGCGAGGCGATGGCAGCGTCCATCGGTTCTCCCGAAGAGCATGTCCGCCGTGGTGATCTCAGCGTCATGCTCGGTTGGCTGAGGTCCAACGTTCATCCAATCGGGCGTTCCCTCAATGCCGAACAGCTTGTCGAGCAGGTGTCCGGTCGACCTCTCTCCAGTGATCCGTTCCTGAACTACCTCGAGGCCAAGCTGGAGCGGTTGTTCCTTGCGAGCGCCTGAAGCTCCCTGAGACGTGCCTCGTAATATCACCGCTTCGAATGTCGTCTTCCATGGCCAACCTCGACCAGGCTCCAAGCCGCAGCATGCCCAACCTGCTGCATGTGCTGCCGGCCTTCGCTGATGAATCCGAGTTGCGTCTGAACACGATCATTGAGCTCAACTCGAACACGATCAACAAGTACGAGCTGATCACCGAGACCGGTCACCTGAAGCTCGATCGGGTTGGTTATTCCTCGCTGGCCTATCCCTTCGCCTACGGCTGCATTCCCCGGACCTGGGATGAAGATGGCGATCCACTCGACATCGAGATCGTGAATGTCACTGAGCCTCTGGTTCCAGGTTCGATCGTTGAAGCACGCATCATCGGCATCATGACCTTTGATGATGGTGGTGAGGTTGATGACAAGGTCATCGCGGTGCTGGCCGATGACAAGCGCATGGATCACATCAAGAGCTTTGAGGACCTGGGTGATCACTGGAAAAAAGAAACCACCTATTACTGGGAGCACTACAAGGATCTGAAGAAGCCAGGAACCTGCAGCGTGAACGGATTCTTCGGAACAGACAAAGCCATCGAGATCATCAAGACCTGTGAGGCTCGTTATCAGGCTGAGATCGATCCCAAGCTTGTGGATTGATCCACTTGTTGATACGCGTTCAACGTGATGATGCTGCCCACCCATCCCCGCATCAGCAAGGTGCTGATGCAGGTCACCTGGCTTGTTGGTGGCATCGGCCTCTTCTTTGGATTGAATGCCCTGTCTAACGACCAGATTGCTTCTGCGGTTCAGTGGGTAGCGCTCTGGTCAGTCGGTGGCGTGGGGCTGTTGTCATTCGTCCGCCATGCCGTGTTTCATCGCAGCGATGCGGTGCGGATGGACTGGGATCTCGGCAAGCGCAATGACTTCCAGATTGAGGTTGGATTCGCCAATCTTGCCTGGGGGGTGGTGGCGGTTGTCGCCTCCTTGCTGAACTGGGGAATCATGGTGCTGGGATGTCTCATCCTTGTCTTCGGCATTTACATGGTGCAGACCGCGGTGTTGCATCTGCTGGAGTCAGCCCGAAACTCCAAGCGACCTTGGACTGCAAGCCAGTTCGTCAATGTTGCCTTTGCTGTTGTTCTGCTCTGGTTCGCCTTTGCGGTGTTGTCCTGAACCGGCAATTCAGGGTTTCAGGAGAATCGGTCCTTCGGATGCCGGAATGCTGTATCGGACCCTGAGGTCAGTGACCTGTTGATCGGCAACATCCCAGAAGTCAAGGTCCTGAATCAGGTTGATGTTGCAGGCCAGCCCCTTTTCATATCCAGCCATGGCCGCATCAGGTATGAACTGGCCGGTTTCCGGTGTGATCAGGCCCGTGGTGGTGCTGAAGGATTTGCCGAGATGGAAATCGAGCATCACCTCAAGCAGTGATTCAAAGCCGAATCCATCAGTGAATAAACCGGCCTGAAAGGCGGCCACATTCATTTCTCCCTGTGTGTCGGTGTTGAAGCCGCCCAGGATGTGACAGCAGTCATGGTTAACCAGCAGTTCTGACGTGCTCTTGTGTTCGCCGGGAAGGGCCCACTGACGGTCGCGATACCAGTGGAAGAAGCTGTGGCCAAGGCTGTTT
>NYZI01000028.1 GCA_002687115.1 Cyanobium sp. ARS6 | reverse complement strand
CAGCACCTCAACGCGTATTGGCTATCGCTGGCTCAATGGCGATCGCAGTTGGATGTATGGGCTGAATGCTGGTTATGACAGCCGCCCAATGAATACAGGCGGAACAGATACAGGCATCAATGTCGTTGGAACTGAAAAGAGTGCTTTCTTCCAGCAGGTGGCTGTCAACGCAGAAGCTGTTTCCAATGACTGGAACTTCAATGCTTATGCCTTGCTTCCTGTTGGTGATACCGAGCAAAATCTCAACTTCTTTTACCAAGGGGGTGCCCTTAACACCTACGGGCTGGATGTTGGCTATTTCATCACTCCTGAACTGAATGCCTCTATCGGTTACTACTACCAACATGGCGACCTTGGATCAGCAGACAGCTCAGGTGTACTCGGAAGGCTTGGATACGAAATCACAAGCGGTTTAATCGCTGGTGTGAATATCTCCTACGACGAAGCATTCGAGACAAGAGTTTCAGCCGATCTGAAAGTTCGCTTTGGTGGACCAAAGACAACAGCACAGCGCAAAGAAGTTCAAGAACAACCTGCAATCAATGCCTTAACATCATCACCAAACAACCGGGATGTGAGGGTGCACGATTCCGAAAATCCTGAGGTTATTGGAAGTATTGCTACCCAAAGCGACTCTACCAGCGTTACGCCTATTAGGTGAAGACAACGAAGACAACATTGAGCACCAGGTAAACCGTTTCCAATCTCCTGCCACCACAGGAACTTTTATTTCTTTAATCACTGCCTAACCACGCCTTAACACCATCCATTACCTGTCACGATTGTGCGTAGTTGAGTAGAGATAGATGAAACTAAATTATTGATTATTTCCCACCTAAGTGATGATCACCAGACCGAGACGGTCTCGCTGCTGCCGACTTTCCATGGTGTGAGGCCCTTGCTGATCGCGATAGCCATGTAGGCCGTGGCCTCAGCCATATGTGAGTTGTCGTCATCCATCGGCTCGGCCTTGCCTGGTTTGAACGTCAGATTCCGCAGTGAGCGGATCACCCGTTTGCAGGTCGGATCCACCTGGAGTCGGCGCTGGCCATCGGCCGACAGGATCCACATCCGCAGCGCATTGATCGTGTCCCTCTGCCGCCACGGTGCCTTCGGTGCGTGGATCACAAAATTGCCCACCTCCTTCAGGATCTTGTGATCGCTCAGCCCCAGGCTCGAGGTCTGCAACCGCTTGCCGGTGGGGTCAGGGCAGCAGTGAATGGCCCTGTTCGGATAGCGGTCACGGATGGTCAGCGCCATCTCTCTGGAATCGCTTTCCATCAATGTGATCTCGTCGATCACCGCCAGCGTGTTGGCCTGCATCTGGGCGACGCATGCGCAGAACGGTGTGCGGTTGAAGTCCATTCCGATGATCAGCGGGCTCACGCCGTCGTCCACTACCGGCTTGATGTTGCCGCTGCCGAACGAGGGATAGACGGCACCCACCAGGCTCTCGATCGTGGCGTGGAATTCCTGCCTCCAGAGCTCAAGGGCCATGGTGGATTTCGCCTCTTCCACAAAGGCGTCATCAACCCAGCCGCCCTGGGTGGTGCTGAAACTCCAGCGTCCCCATCCCGGTGTTCCCTGCGCTCGTTCCCAGAGGTCGTGGCTGTAGTTGCCGCCGCCGGCCGGGGTGCTCGCCAGCAGCATCTGGCCATTTTTGGAAGTCGCCAACATCGGCCGGATTGATGCCTCAAGCGCTTCCTGCAATCGGTCTTGCTGCGCATAGGCGAACTCGTCGCCGAGCACCAGATCGGCCGACTGGCCTCGCAGCGCATCAGCGTGGTCCCATCCGCCGAGGGTGATCCTCGAGCTGTTGATGAATTCGATCGTCAGCGTGGACTCCATCACCCGATGGGCCCAGGCCGGTGGGACCGATTCCTTCAGGACACGCCAACCGATGTCCTTGGCCTGCTTCCTGCTGGGAGCGATGAAAAACACAATCGAGCCTGGTTCCTGGAGGCAGCGCGTCAGGCCTGTCAGCAGCAGGAGGCGTGTTTTTCCAAACCGCCTTCCGCAGAACAGGACGCCCACCTTCAGGTCCTGCATCTCTCTGAAAATCTGAGCCGCGGCCGGCTTGAGCTGTTGGGTGGCGACGGCCATCAGTCGAAAAATGGATCGGGTTTCTTTGGCCTGCGGGCCCTGCTGCCGATCCCAGCGCGAGTGGTTTTGTATTGCGCCAGCACCGTGGCCTGGTCGATCAGGATCGAGAGCGCTCTGACGCCATTCGGCCTGCGGGCCACCAGATCGACAAGGTGGTGGAGCTCCTGCTGCATCGCCGGCCGAGGGTCAGTCATCGGTGAAGCCCCAATCCCCCTGCTCTCCCAAAGTGAGGGCACGCTCACCTAGGTATTTGTAACTACGAAGCATCTGGCCGTCGTACTGCACTGTGAGCCCGTCTGAGGACGGGAAGACCGAAGACGCGTCGAGCTGAGGAGGGTGGGGCCCTCCTCTTTTTTTGTCTGTCCATTGCAGTTTTGTCATCGCAGCCTCGAGAGCAGCTGGGTGACCAGCAGTGAGGCGTCCTGGAGGGTGATCACCACCGGATCACTCAGGCCTGACGATTCCGGGATTCGCTCCAGTTCAGAGCGCATCCTGGTGAGGGCCCGCAGTGTCGCTCCAGCTCTCAGGGGTGGGCTGTCCTGGACTTCAGCCAGAAAGTCGGACAGGTCGTTGCAGCACTGCGACTGACCGCAAATCACATCCCAGGCTGTGGCCAAATAGTTGGCTCCGGTGCCCCCACCGAAGCCTGCCGCGGGCGCCCGCTCAGCTCCGCCCCCTTGAGCTGTTGCTGGTGGATCCACCACGGCATTGCTGAATGTCTCCCCAGAGCGAGTCATTGCCCCACCGTCAGATACTTGCGCCGGCGCCAGCTGCGATCCATTCGCTCGGCAGCCGTCAGCCTTCGAGGTGTTGCTAGTGCTGGTGGTTTCTTGTGGCAGGCCTCGAGACGGCGACGGGCAGCAGCACTTCCAGCTCGGCGTTGTGACTCCCGGCGGTTGATCCGCTCCAGCTGCCGGTCCCAGGTTTCACTGGTGATCAGCCCGCCTTTCGGAGCCACCACACGCTTGGTGGGTTTCACCGCTTCGCGTAATCGTTGCTCGAAGTCCTGAAGGTCACGGGCCATCTCGTACTGGAGGGTGTGGATCATCGTTTTGAGGACTGTTTCACTGACCCCATCGCGGTGACGCCCCTCGTTGTCGGTCAACCCGAGCTCCATTCGGCAGAGGAGATATTCAGCAGCCGCTTCGATGCCTGAAACCTCGATGATCCATGCGACATAACGCCGCAACGGGACACGCGTTCGCATGTTGAATTGCGCCTCAACAGCTGCTCCGGGAGGGGCACTGCCGCGAATGCCTCTCACCGGTGTATCCAGGTGATGGCAGCTCTGAGTGACAGGGCCTCAGCCATTGACCCACTTCCCAGACATGCGATCGGCATGATTACGGCGCTGTGCGATTCGTCGTTCCAGCTCCAGGTGGCGGGATTGTGATGACGGGTCGCCAATGGTCTGGCTGTGGATCCAGTTGGAACGGCGTGCTGATGCCATGGGGCCGGTGAAGTGGGGTATCGCCTCCGGAGCCTTCGAGGCCTGTGGATCGTTCTCCTCCAGCCAGATGCGTTCGAACAGGCCGGCCTCGCCGGACTGCACCTTGGCCCTGGCCTGGGTGAGCTGTTGCTCGAACTGCTCGAGGGCGATCGCTTGTGGGTCAGGTGCGGTGTGAGGGAGCTTTCCGGTCAGTGCATCGGCCTTCAGGGCTGCAGAAGCAGTTCCGCTCAATAACTGCACCAACTCAGGATCTTGCTGTTCGAGTGAGATTGCAGCTCCAGCATTCTGGCTTTGAAATTCCTTCCAATCGGAAGGCATGGGAGTGTCACTGACTGCAGCCCATCGCCGCAACACCGACACATTCTCATCAAGAAAATGGGGCATCAGTCATGAGCGACATTTGCCCTCTATTTTAACTAATTGGGCAGGATGAATCTCCTGCTTCAAATTAACTCAAGTGAAGTCAATCGTTGTTATCGATGGCTCGGATTCGGTCGATCTCTTTCCAAATCTGTTGGCGGTCGCGGCCTTCAAAAATGTCGCCCAATCCATGCTGCGCTCGTTTGAATCCGCCTCCAGATCCAGGGACTGCTTCGGCACCATCGCCATAGCGCCATTGGCCTCGGCTGTCCTGATGAATTGACAGTGGATTGTCATCCCAGATTCCCCTTCGGCGCTTCATCTCCGGAGCGATGTCTTGAGGGTGGTTCACTCCCAGACGCAGGCACACCTCCATCCGCTCAGCGGCTTTCTTCTGGCACTTCAGCAGCGGTGTTTTGGCTGGATCCAGAGAGGTGTTGCCCTTCTCCACCCACTCGCAGCACAGGATCCACAGACGGGCCTCGTGAGCGCTCACACGACCGAACACCAGGGGATCCCCCTCGTGGATCTCTTTCTCCAGGCCGGCCACTGCATTGACCAGCTCTGCGGCCACCTCCGCACTGTCAGGCAGCTCCAGTTCCTGGTCATTGGCCTGGGCCCAGCGCTTCACCTGCTCATGGGATGCCGTGATGGCTCTCAGGCGTGGCAGTCGCTGATCCACGCGCCACTCGTTCACGCGGATCCGGCACTGGTTCAACAGCTCACGTGATGACCCTGGAAGGCCTCCCTGGCCCAGCAGCAGCTCCATGGTCAGGCTGACCTGTTCAGCGTCCTCAGAGCGGCACCACCAGCTCGTGATGGCCTCCCTGATCTCGAGGCCCTCGATGCTGTTTTTCATCCTGCTGGCCGAGCCCGTCACCAGGCCCACCCGCTGGACTGAATTCAGGCAGGGGAGGTTCTCCTCGAGCCACTGGAGCAGCACCTCCGCCGCATAGACACCCATCGCTCCAGGGGTGCCCTGTTTCTTGAGGGCCTGCATGATCTCCCGCTGCTCCCGCGGGGCTGCATCCCTGACCTCCCTCAGGGCTTTGCCGGTGTCAGTGCGCCGATTCCTCGGGGACAGACCTCCGAAGGGGACCGGCCGGCCAGGGCCAGGGGTGAAGTCAAAAGGGTTGGTTCTGTTAGGCATCGTCAGAGCAGGCGAATGGTCTTGAGGAGGCGCTTGTGGCGCTCAGGGCCGATCCCACGGCCAGTGGTGCTGGCAGGCCTTGAGAGCTCTGCTCGGGACCTGTGATGGGTCTCCTCCACAGGGGGTGCAGCAGGGATGGCGTGGCCACAACCCAGCTCGATCACCAGGCAGTCCTCAGGGAGCTCCGCCGGCGGGGGTGATCCACATTCCTGGTGGCCACACCTGCAGACCGTGAGCACCGTGATGCCGCGGCCTGCACGCAGTTGGCCCTGGAGCAGGTTGATCTGTTCCTGCAGGTCCTGGAGCCGCCGCTTCGGGGGCAGCAATGTGGCGCTGATCCGGCCCATCAATCACTCCTCCGCAGGCATGAGGGGCTGCTCCAGAGGCAGATGCTCATTTGAGGCAGATCACGCATCACGACTGACCCTCCGTGACCACCACCGGTGCAGGATGCGCATCAGCGTGCGCATGAGCTCCGATTTCCACGTCAATGGCCGGCTCAGGGGAGGCCGCCAGCGTCTTGACCTGGGCCAGCACCCGGAGTTCTTCCATCTGCTGTTCGAGAGTCGCAATCACCTGCTGCTGCTCCTCTCTCTGGCAGAGGGAGACATGGGCCTCGATCAGGGTTCTGCAGGCGCCCAGCTTGATGTTGTCGCCACCGGTGAGGGCCAGCTTCCGGAGGATCCCGACCGCCATCGGGTAGTAGCCCTTGACCAGGGCATTTCCATCAGCTGTCTCCTGCTTCAGGGTGACCTCCAGCGTCTCGTCCCAGGACGGAAGCCTGCGCCAATTCCTCAGCGTCCGATCTGTGATACCAAGACGCTCGGCAATTTCATTCTTCTGAAAGCCATCAATCGTCATTTGGAGTGCAAGACGCTGACGTGATGTGAGTTGCTTGGGCTTCATCGAAGGCAGGGAATCCCTCATTTCCGTTTCTTTCCTTTTGTGAAATTTTAGGAAACTCTTTTTGTGTGTTTCTTTGGCATTTTCACCTAACCCAACTCACGCCACTTTCTGTCGATAACAATCAGCCCAATTCCGTCCTGGACGTGAAAGATCCCCAGTCACCCTGATTGATAAAGAAGCACCTGGAGGAGCCCACTCAAAGGTCATGGCCCTCAGGATCTCCTTCCCTGCAGTGATCCATCGATTCCTGGGAACCGAGAACACCAACTCGTCATGCACCAGGAAGCGCAACTGAGGCACAAGCCAAAGCGGCAGCCTGAGCACTGCTTCCATCATCAAGTCCCTGGCAGTGCCCTGACCCATGAGCGCTGGAGCCTGCGTGTAGGCCCTCTGGGGATTGGCCTTCATCAGCCGGCCGAAACCGTTGTCGAGCTTGTGGCCACGCTCAGCACGATCACGAACACGATCCCTCCAGCGGCAAAGATTGGGGAACGATCGACGCATCCCACGATCGAACTGAACCGCTTTGGCCTCTTCAATGCCGTGGCGAACCATTCCCTTCACCGACATGCCGTAGTTCCAGCCGTGGCCGATGGCCTTGGCATCCGATCGAGTCAGACCAACAGCAGCAGCAACCTCACTGTGAGCATCACGGCCAGGAGCAAACAGCTCCATGTAGGCCGGATCTTGAGCATGGGCAGCGATGGCCCTCATGTCGATCTGGCTGAGGTCAGCAGCGATCAACACGTGATCGTCGGCATCAGGCAGAAAGATCGCTCGCTCGATGACTTTCCCGCCGCGTTTGCCGAACACCGTGATCCCGGGCTGGGTGATCGAGAAGCGGCCAGAGGCCTGCAGCGGCGCAATGGTCGGGTGGATCCTTCCATCGCTTTGCAGGTGATCCAAAGCGGTGCCATAGACCGATCGCGCACCGGTGAGGCCAAGGATCGTCTCCAGGAATGCAGCCTGCCGGTCATT
>NYZI01000027.1 GCA_002687115.1 Cyanobium sp. ARS6 | reverse complement strand
GGCAAGATCAATGGCCTGACCGTTCTGAAGCGCTTGCCGGCGAAGGCTGCGGCGGCAGAAGCCATGGATCGTGGTGATGTCGGCTCGCTCCAGGGCTTCTAGGGCCTCGAGCAGCCGACTGGCAAGCAGTCTGCGTTGCTGGGAATCCCGTCCGTGCTGTTCAAGCCAGTTCTGCAGGACTGCGTCCGTTTCAGGCAACGGCGTTCTGCTCCTTTCCTTGTGCAGGAGGCCCTGCAGCGCCGCATCAAGTCGGCGTCCGATCCTGTCGCGCAATTCATCGGCCGCGGCCTCAGTGAAAGTCACCACCAGCAGTTGATCGAGGCCCAATCCCTGTTCCGTCACCAGTCGCAGCACGAGGTGGGCCAGGGCGAAGGTTTTCCCTGTTCCAGCGCTTGCCTCCAGGAGTCGAACGCCGGGCGTCAATGGGTAGGTATTGGCTTCGAATCGTCTCGTGCTTCCAGCTGTTGTCATCGTCATCAGCACCGCGCCTCGAGCAACGGTTGATACAACATCTGAAAAGCGGCTTCAAAGCCTTCGAAGCCCAACAGCGACGTGGCATCGCAGTGACTGCCAAAGCAGATTTTCTGCTCGGGCCGATCCCGTTCGGCCCAGCCGCTGAAGCCTCCCTGCCAGCGATTCATGAAGGCCTTGTCCGCGGCCTCTTCCCCTTTCGACCATGCCAGTGCCCTGGCCAGACCGCTGTCCGGAGGGACTGGCCAGCACAGCTCATCTCCCTGCTGCGCCAGGCTGTGCAAACTTTTGATTTCGTGATCAGCCTCCTGGGGGTTCAGCGCTCTCCAACGCACGGCGATGTGGAATTGATCGGCTTTTGCACTGCCGTCTTGCCGGCACACCACAGCGGTGTTGCAGCCAGCATCATCCCGTTGGGCAAGCAGATGTTTCAGCCAGCTCTGCAGCAAAGAGCGCGACCTCAGCCTTGACGTGCTGATGTGAACAGCTGTCTTTCCTGCCATCAACAAGGATGAATGCTGGGACGTTGGCTGCTGCTGCTGCCGCAGAGGTCCAAGGCTCAGAACAGTTTTTTGGAGGTTTTGCCAGCGACGCTCAAGACGACTGTCTTCCAGTTGAGCAGCCGAGCCTGGAGGCATCAGGCCTTGGCCGTAACTTCGGGCAATCCAGTCCTCCGGCTCCTGAACATCCCAACTGGCTTCGGGATCGTGCGCCAGCAGATCGAGCTGTTCAGACAACCGCTGGTTGAGCAACTGATGACAGTCCAGCTCCGGCAGCGACAGGGGGGAAAGATCGCTGACAGGATCACACCATTCACCCGCATCGATGCCCTGACGTTTCAACCATTCCTTTTGGGGGGCCTGCAGCCAGCGCTCCAGTCGATCGATCGCTTCCGAGTTGATGGGTAAGGCTGCATCCGTTGTCGGAGATTGCCAAACAAGCGGTAAGGCCAGGCCCTGATCACGATGTGTCTGCTCTCCCCTGATCTGTGCGTCGAGATTGCGTCGTGCGTTCAACAGCCTGCGGTCGCAACTGATTGCGTCTGTCTGCGGAGTCACCATGAAATTGGCTGCATCCAGAGGATTGGCGGGAGGGGGAATCAGCAGCTGGCTCATCTGTGCAGTGTCGAGCTTCTCTGCAAGCAGACTCAGCCACTGTTGAACCGGTGGGCATGGCGGCAGGATGTCGCCTTGTCGCTCATCTCGGCTACTCCAGCTGACCAGAAGATGCTGTCGAGCTGAGAGCAGTGCCTCAAGCAACACATAGCGATCCTGGTCGGTGCTGCTGGGGTCACCGAGTCGACGTTGTAATTCGAGCAGATGAAAGCCCGCACGTTCCTGATGTCTTGGGAAGGAGGAGGCATCGAGACCCATCAGGGCGATCACGCGGTGTGGGATCGCTCGCATCGGCTCCAGAGCGCTGATCGTGAGGGCACCGCTGCGGTGCCCGAAGCGGCCGCTTTCGGTGGAGAGCGCTTCCTCAAGCACGCTGATCACAACGGCAACATCCAGTTCCAGCAAACAGTCATTCGCCTGGAGCTGCCAGTTCTCAAGGCACTGATGAATGGCCTGCAGCTCCCAGTCCCAGCTGCCGCCGTCGTTGAAAATCTCCTGAAGCAGTCTGCGCAACCGAGCCACCCATTCAGGGCATGGAGCACTGCAACGCAACTGGGCGATCCACCCAGCCAATTGATCCAGCAGTGGCCACCACATCTCGAGTTGCTGCAGGCTCAGATCGGTGAGCGCGGGTGCACAGGAATCAACGGCCAGCCCCGGCTCTTCCGGCAATGCCAGGCCCAGCAGCCAGCGATCCAGGCACCAGCGCAAGCTGTTGGTGTCATCTCCATTGCGTTCCGCTGCATCCAACCCCCAGCGGAAACCACTGCGCTGCAGTGCATCGGTGATGGCCATCGCATCCTGCGATGTCAGCTGTTTCAGGCTTTGCAGTGCCGGATTACCAAGCAGTGCCTCCAGGCCACTTGCGGTGAGCCGATCAGCGCTCAAGCGCAACAGGCTCATGAAAGCCTGCTGAAGTCCGGGACAATTTTGTTGACTGCGATCGGTTAATCGCCAGGGCAGGTCCACACCCGTGGCATCCCGATCTGAAAAGACAGAAGCCAGCAGCGGTGCATAGCGCTCCACATCGGGAGTCATCACCAGAACATCCCTGGGTTGCAGGCTTGGATCAGCGGCCATCCAGCTGAGGATGCGATCACGCACAAGCTGCACTTCTCTCCAGGGCCCTGCACAGCCCATGAACAACAGCGAATGATCGCCTTGCCTCAGTGACAGGGCTGCCTGGTCGTCCGATGCGCTGCTCGCGAGCTGCCGTTGCAGCTGTTCCAGTACAGACGCCGGGGAGTCTTCCGGCGTTCTCATCACAGTGGGATCGGCGAACAGGTCTCCCTGTTCCCAGCTGCCAAGCAGACACTCGCCGCTTCCCTCCAGCAGCAACTGAAATTCGGCACCCATGCGGCCCAGGATTCCTTCCAGGCGGGGAGCTTCAATCAGCCAGGAGCCATCGGGCGAGTTTGTCCAGTCGTCACCCAGTTGTCTGCGTCGTTGCTGCGACCGCTGCCAGAGGTCCGGACAGGGTGTGAGCAGAAACAGATCAACGCTGATGCGTCCAGCCAGGGCCTGCAACAAATTGATCTGGACCGGGGCCAGATTGCTGATGCCAAAGAGGCGCAGGCGTGGTGGCAACGGCAGTGCAGGCTTTTCCCCTCTGCTGAGTCGTTTCACCACCTCTTGCACCTGCAGCCCGAAAGGCCTGCATGGCAACCGCTCGGCCAGAGCACGGGCCAGGCCAGGTTGCCAGCGCAGGTTCTCCGGGAGTTGATCACCCGTTCCTCCTGCAAGCCAGTCGGCCAGCTCCTCCGGCCTGTAAAGCGCGTAATCATCGATTGCATCGGCCAGGCTGCGAGCCAGTTGCCACTGGTCACGAGTCAGTCGTCGCTGTTGATCGCCATGGAGCTCCCACCACTCCTTGAGTTTTGATGCACACTCTTGTTCGAGCAGGTCCGGAAGAACCTCCAGGACCTTCCAGACCAGACGCTCCGCTCTCCATGGATCCTCGATGGCAGGCGCATCGCTGAGCACGGTTTGCACGAGCTGCCGCAGGCGACTTCCAGGGAATGGAAAGCGAATCAGTGCACTGATTCCGTTCACTCTGGCCAGCTGTTCACCGAGCCATCGGCTGGTTGGCCAGGTGTTGACCACCACCTCGATCTGTTCAAAAGGGCCAGGCGGCTCAAGCCTGAGCTCCTGCGCCAGAAGCTCGGCGAGCAATTCCGCTCGGTTGCTGCGGTAGACCCTCAGCAAGGCATCTCCGCAATGAGCTCATGCCTTTCGGCTGGTGTTGCCCTGTCTGCGGGCAATGTCCGGTCGGTGGGTTCTCCGATCACCTGCACCACCGCCTCAGTTTCGGGGCAGAAGGCTGTGAGCAGACCGCCATAGACCGCGCCGGTGTCAATCATCACGATCTGGCCGCGATGCTCCACAGCCGGTCGAGGCGTGTGACCCACCACCACGGTTCCATAACGACCGTCGTAGCTCTCCCAGAAGGGTTCGCGCACATTGAGGTCTGGTTGACCCTGTTCATCAAAGCCGGCGTGGGTGGCCACCCATCCATCACCGGAATACACCAAAGGAAGCTTGCTCAGGCGTTGTTGCCATTGCCGCGTCAGCGCGTCTCCCAGTTGTCGGTAGGTCTCGATGGCGAGCAGGTCATCTTTCCCCTCAACAGAGACAGCCAGGAGGCCTTCCACCAAACGTTGCTCGTGGTTTCCTCGTAACCAGGTGGCTCGACCGCTGGTCACCAATCCCCACACCTGATTGATGCACAGGGCAATTCCAGGCCCGCGGTTGATCACATCGCCGCAGAACACCAGATGATCATCGTCTGGCAGCACTGAAATCAGGCGAAGCAGGGCCTTGTGACATCCATGCACGTCACCGATAACCCAGTGATGGCCCCGAGTGGACGCCATTTAGAGTGCTTCGATCACCTGATTCTGACTGTGTGAACCAGAGCTGTCAGCGAATGTGATTACGGTGGGGCGCCAAAGAGCTCTGGATATGGATCCCCGTTCTCTTTCCCCTTTTCGTCGTGTGGCGTTGCTTGTTAGGGCACTCGATGGTGCCAAGAAAACAAATCAGGCCTTAGCTCGCTGCAGCAATGGAGAAGAGATGCTTGATGTGCTGGTCGGGGCATCACAGAAGCTCAAGTTAGGACTGACGCGGGAAGAATTACGAAATACTCCGCCAATCCGCGACTGGGTTTGGTGGAAGAATAAAGAGGCTCCGATCACGATTGGAAAGTGATTAAGAGGCAAGTGTTGGCATTGGTGTGCTCCCACTCAATGGTCAATGAGAGCCCTCTTTAAAGTTGTTTCGTGTCGTCAACGTAGACTCAGCAAGCTCCAAAGCCTCAGCAATTTTTGAGTTCTTATTTGAAACTTGTAATTGTTTGATTTACACGTTGGGTCAAATTGAATATGGATTGACCAGCTCTAACTTCCATTCTTTTTTTGGCGGCTAATCAACAATCATGAAGCACCAGTCATCGTTAGGCACAGTCAAATCTCAAGCGCTGGAGGAAATCTTTGCAACTGTTAGTTGTTCACGGTACATGGAGATATGACTAAATGAGTTGACACCAACATGAAATCTACGCATTCCTTTCTTTTGCGCAGCAGATTGAATTCACAAGAGAATCGCATTATCCGCTCATTTCAATACCCGAAGAGTATTACGATGTCGCCAACGATTGAGAATTAACCCGCTGAGTTGTCAATCCTTTTCATCCTGAAGTGATCAATTTTCAGAAGTTAATCAAAGATTTCTTATGAATTCCTGGTGCAACAAGTCGATCCCTCTCGCAAGCATTCGCAGCAAGCAACAGCTAATAGGATTTTGACATGTAGTCCAGAGCACTTAAGTTATGTAAGGATTATTTTCTCCACGTCAGAGATTGCGATATAGATCTTTTAATTCGAAGGATCATTATGGATTTACCGAAGTTCAGTTTGAGCAAGAGGGATGCTGGACTGCTTGATGATTGGTGGAAAGGGCGCGTCAGATACTTGCTTATAGAGCAACAATTTCAGGATGCTGATGCTCTTTTTCGTGAGTTTGACGTTTGCGAGACCAATGCCTAGCTATTAAGATTTGTTCTTGATTCAGATAGATCTATTAGCCCTTTAATATTAATATGAATAGCTTACTCTTCTTTGAGGCCTGTTTCTCTCAGTATCATCTTTGCTATTCAAGGTAATGCTGACAATAATTGTAATCTTAAATTTTAATTCTGCTGAGGCCAAAAATCATGCTCTGTCTTGTTTATGGCTTCTGATACTTTGTCGCGTATGACCTTTGTCAAGTTGAATGCAACCACTGGCAATAGATTGGTCTTTGTGTTTATCTGTATAGTGTTGTAATGCAGAACTATCCGACTGTCGGGTCACTAAACCGCTTTCAGTAAGTCAGTGTGCTGCAGTTCTGTGCCAGTATCAGCATTGGTTCCGCATTGATATCTTTGATCATCCGGATGGAATAAAGGTCGTCTGGGATTAGGTGCTAACGATCTTGAATTTTTCTTTTGGGCATCTCTGTTAAAATTATGGTATCCAGATTGGTAAATGTCTGCACCATTTGAAATTAGCTTTGAATGATGATCAGTAACAAGCCGAAAGACAATCGAAGATGGGAAGAAAAATTTTATTCCATCAAAGATGATTTCATTGAAGATACAAAAGATTATGCAAGGTATGAGAGTGGTTTTTACTGGAACGACAAGCTGCATTCGGGATTGATATTGCTTTCCAGCAGTTTAGTCAATAAATACCAGCTGAAAATGCACGAAAGCGATGATATTTGCCTTTGGATTAATGATTGCAAGTTAAATGAATTGGACAAGGCTATTTATTTGAAAAAATACGACTTTGCATTTTATATTCACCACGCGGAAGCTTTTTCCATGACCAAGGACGGACTTGACTTTTCAAGTGGTAATTACACTCAAACCCCTCATGGTGAATGCTACTCTCATGAATTTGTTGCTTGGTTTAATGATTTCAATCCTGAAATGCTTGAAGAAAGTGATGAAGACATAGTTATTTTGAAGTGGTGTGACAGTTAACAGCTTTTTGTGAGAGTCAAGCTGGTTTTTATTGGCTTTTTTATGGGCCTACAAGTATATAAGTTGCTGCTCAAAAAATATGTATCTCGATTTGAGTCCAGCAGTTTGAAAGACCTGCCGGCAAGCAGTCACATTCCGTGAAAGTATGTTTTGCTGAATCTAATGAAACGTAGCTTATTGCTTGATCTGACCTTGAGGATGCTTCGATCTCATTTCAGGCATTTGCTTGGCAGAATAGTAAAGCGCTAGGATTCTGAATCTATTCGCTGCGTAGCACAGTATTTAAATTTCACACAGTTAACTCAGTGATGTTTTTTTATTACGCCTAAAAAACTGATTGATGGTTTTGCACAAGACAAACTTTTTAATTCTTTATTGGGTCGATGGTGTTGAAGTGTCGGATGGTGATTACTCAACGTTGAACGAAGCCATGCTGAGGTTTGAGTATTTAAAAAATCATTGTCAAGATTGCTTGCCTGATGGAGTTACAGCAATTGAACTGGTGGATCAATATTTTGATGCCATTGATCATTTCAATCCCATGCATTGAATAGAACCGGTGGTCATTGGTTAAAAAAGTTTTCTTGAGCAGGTCTTTTAATGACTGTCACATTCGTTGGTTCAATTCAATCAATATATCTAAATAACATTGATTGTCATATGCGATGCATGATCAAAAGCGCAATAAAGATAATGATTGAGTTGATTGCCAAAAAGCCCGTTATTAGTTTTGCTTCATGATTCATGTCACCATTTTCGCTTACCTTTGCTGGTGACTGTGGCTTGAAAACTGTTGTGATTTTGAAGATTTTTGATGTATGGATTGCGCATCATGTGCACTTGTTCGTATGCCCCTTTTCAGACGACGTCCCTAGCGGTTCACTCCTTGCTGAATGATTCAAATGGTTTGCATTACCAGGTCGGAATCAAGCTGTTTTAATAATAAGGTTCGAAATTTATTCGCTCTGTCTTCTTGATTGAACTTGGTTCTGTTTTCAAAAATCATTAAAGCTCTAGGATTTACCATTATTTTTAGATTTGTCCAAGCGTTTTCTGAATCAAGATTAAACCTATCTCATCAATGATTGAGTTGCTCTGGCATTTGAACGTTTTGTTCAGTCAACGTGCTGGTTTGCTTCATGTAGAGCGAATTATGGATCTTTGTAGGTTGTTTTTGCCACCAGTTCATCAGTCTGGTTCAGTCTGGAATCATGACTATGACCCTTCAACTGGCTGTCGCACGCGGCACTGCACGTGGCCTGATTAACGGCACCTCCGCTGCTGGTTATGGTGATGTGATTTGCCTGAGACAACTGCTTCTGCGTGAAGGAGAGCATGGTTTGGCCTCTGACCTTCTCGTTCTGGCCAAGGCAATGTCTCCTACAGCTGCAGAGCTATCCGAATTCGGCCCTGCAGCCTGAATAGTGTTGACAGAAATGCACTTGCCAGGAGTGAGCGCTTTTTATGTTGATTTGTTTTTTTCAGCTGCTGATTTCTGATTCTGTAAGCCGTTTGTTCTCCCACTGGCTATCTATTGGTTTGCCTTAGTCAGTATCATGTCGGAGCAATCTGAACCGAAAATCGTTGATGTCACAGCAATCGTTGATTCGCATCCTTTATTGGATGAGGATGATTTTCATGGAAGCGTGGCTGAAAGGCTGAAGCACTCCAAGGAGTTTGCGGCTCTTGTCTGGGATGCTTCCAAGGAATATGTACAAAAAATGAATCTCACTGCTGAAGAGAAAATCTCTGTTAATACTTGGCTTACTTCTAAGAAAGATAAATTGCAAAAAACAATTGTAGAAAAGTTGCATGGTCTGCACAAAAATGATTCTTAATCGACAAAACAAGTTTTTAATTTATTCCGGCTTCGCGAACTAAGTTCAATTGTTTGCTGTTTGCTGTTTGCTGTTTGCTGTTTGCTGTTGACTATCGTATTTTCTGCTGGGAATGCTGCTTATTAACTCACTGCTCTTGTTTTCTTGAGTATATATCGTTTCTGCTTGATTTAATTGTGATTTTCAAAGTCACCTCATGTTGCGGACAGGCTCTGTTTGTTTGCTTTTGCTATGACCTGCAAGATTGATTCAATTGATGCCGCTTCGATGTTGGCTAAGACCAAAATCGGACAGGTTCAGTCTCCTGCAATCGATTGAAAATTCTGAAAGTCCGTACGGCTATGTCTTGGAATTGATGCAGTTTTGCTCTGCCGATTGATTAATCAGAATCAAAGTTACTTAAAATTCTTCAGATGAATTATGGTTTGCGTACTAGCATTCGAGTCAATTTTGGGTCTAAAGTGTAAGCAATAAATTATTGTCTGACCATTAATTGACATCGTATCTGCATGAATTACCCAACTTAAGCTGCTTTTGGTTCACGTGTTTGATTTAACTCAGATGATTCTTCATTGAGATCACTGAAGCGTTCACCCTCTTCGATGGCATACAACTTGTAAAGAGCCATGGCCGCCTCGTTCCAATCCTCTTCTTCAACGGCTTCGAGCATCTGCTGAAAGCAGAGCACATTGATAACTTCCAGATCGATCGAATCCATTTGCAAGTCAATTCTCTGATAAACCTAACGGGATTCCTCTTTGGGTCCAGCGATTAAAGTGGTAAAGAGGTTGAAGATTTTCCTGTCTGGTTGCTTTTGTTGAATAGCTCTCGTAGATACTGCGTCGAATTTGTTTCAGAAGCGAATCTGGATGCAACCTTCTGGATCTGCTGACAGCGGTGTTTCGATGCTTCTCTGTTGCACAGCGCTCAGATCTTGTGCTGACCTCAAGTGAATTTGCGAGATCGATTGCATGAGTATGTGTACGTGACTGTGTAGTACGTGTTTCTTCAACGCCACTTTTCAATGCACGATCAAGGTCAATGTGCATGAACGGTTACATAGGCCTGTTGGCTCCAATGCGAATCGACTTGTTCGGCTGAACCAGTTCAGACAGAGGGTTTCGCATCTGACTGAATTCATGCGACGTTGCCACTGGCCCTGAATGAAATCTGTCCACTGATGCCTCCATTTGTCGCTTGGATGCCGTTGTCTTGAAAATATGATCCTCTTTTACCAGGGATATCCGTTAAAGTTTTCTTTTAAAGCTTCATACAAAATCAAAATGCAATCACCAATTGAATAGTTTTATCAACCGTTCTCAAAATCCGAAGTCTGTTCGCAGAGTTGATTTTGAGCTCAAGCCGTACATGTCAAGCGATAATCGTATCGCTTTATGGCAAGTTTTAAGCACGACTATTCCTCTTTGTTTTTGCATATGGGGATTGATCGTCTTTACTTCGTCATTCAGCTTGCTATCATTTTTGATGGCTCCTGTATTTTTTGCTCTGATCGTTTTATTGATGAGTCGAAGCTTTTCGCTGATGCACGATTGTGGGCATCAGAGTCTTTTTCGCTCTAAAAGGTTAAATCGAGTCGTTGCCTTCTTTTTGAGCATTATTCATGGAATGCCTCATCATCCATGGTCAAGAGGTCATGCATTCCATCATAAATATAATGGTAACTGGGACCGATATAGAGTGCCCTCGGCATTGACTACGCGTGATGAATATAAAAGCAAGAATTCAAGTTCTAGGTTCTTTTATCGTCTTTTACGCCATCCCATTCTTCTTTTCCCTGGTGGTTTTTACTATCTCATCATCAAGCCAAGAATTGCTCTTCTACTGGGATTTCTTGAGCTTATCATTGCTGGTTCTGAAATGGTTTTTTCTGATCTTCGCCATGGGAAGTGTACTAATCTGCTGCTTTTTGTTGACACTCATCAATCCAGTTATTTTTACACCAGAGAAGAAGTTTATGACACTGTTTTGAACTCCATGTGCTTGCTTGGATGTTGGGGCTTTTTAGGTAGTGCGATAGGTCATTTTTATTTTTGGATTCTGTATTTCTTGGTAATGAGTACAAGCGCTGCGATCATGATCGCAGTCTTTTTCGTTCAGCATAATTTTCCTGGCTCCTATGCTAGCGATGAGTTGAATTGGAGCTATTTCAAGGGAGCAATCGAGGGTTCCTCTTTTCTACAGATGCCTCCAATCTTGAATTGGTTTACTGCAGATATTGTTTATCATCACATACATCATCTCTCTGAGCGGATACCCAATTATCGACTTCGAGATTGCCATCGAGCTAATCTCCATCTTCTAGATGACGTAAAGCCTCTTTATTTGCATGAAATTCCTTCGTGTTTCAAGTTGATATTGTGGGATAACGTCAAACTTGAGCTTGTGCCCACTGGTATTTAGTTGCTTTTTTATAGCTTTAATTGATATTCGCATTGATTCCAATGGTCTCTCCCTAAGGATTTGGTTGGTGTTTTCACTTGCATCTGCCATCAGGAAAGGTCTGAGCGGATGAAGCAGAAATTTCGCGATGACATCGAGCCCTGGTTGACGGATGCCTGTTGATCTCAGCTCAAGGTTGATCATGGTGTCCGGCATCGTTGCTGGACTCCGTTGCCTGGCTGTTGTGATCGCCGCTGGCTTGATGACGGCATTAGCTGTCTGGGAAGGCCTCATGCAAGTCCATGTGGCTTCTCCAATCCCAATGCAGGAGCCACTGAGCCGTCAGCCGATCTTCACATTGCAGTCAATGGACGGTGCTTCTGTGAATCGTCAGTAAGGATTGTCGATCCGACTGTTCATTCACCGTCTGATTTGACTGGATCAGTCTGCAGACGCCTGGCACAAGCTGTTTTGCTATTCCAGATTCTTTCAGGGTATTTCCACTTAAAATCTCTTCGCCTTTTGCTGGACGTTCCAGGCAAATTTGCGGAAAGAGGGAGTGTGACGTCTCCCTCTCCCCAGCACGCATGAGCCGGCTGCTCGACTTGCCTCTCATGACACTCCATAACGTATCAAATCGTACGTTCCTCTGCATGAGTCCCAAGGTCGCTGGTCCCAGGTCCCTGCGGATCATGTCGATGAGCTCCCGGTTTGATCGTTGCATTCGCTCACGGTAGACCGTACCTCTTGCTGGATCGGTAAACATTTCGGTGTAGAGATCGCTGCAGAGTGGTGATGTTTGCTTGGTTATTTAATGATTGTTTCTAACGGTTGCTTGGCTTTTCGAGATGGCTGCTAACTGTCAATGCATGCCTTTAAGAAAAGACGTGTTTCCTGATAGTTCAATGTCGAGCTCAATTAAGACTCCGTATTGGTTTTAAGCTTCGGCCCTGTTGTATCACTGCTTCGTTTTGCCCTGCTTCAGCCAGCGAGTGAAAGCGCAATATTGACCAGGGCCAGCCCGCCTAAAAAGAAAGCGGCCAGCAGCGAGGATTCGGGAAAGAATTTCGCCAATGCCAGCCCAGCACCCATGAATGTGGACGAAACCAGAATTGCCGTGACATCTACGGGCATCGTTCATTTGGCCTTTGTTCAGACCTCTTTAACAGATGACGACCATTCGGGCTGTCAGCTTCGACGCAAGTGCGAGCAACCGGCTTTTGATGAAGCCCAGCTCAGCATCGATGCTCGTCTCACGTTGTTTTGAGTGCATGAAAACATGCCAAGGCGGACTTGAACTTGATCTGTCACCGTGCTTCGCCTGTGTTCAAGGTTGAAGCGCTGCGATCCAGTCCTTGATGCACAGGACGCATTCCTCAGATGACTCGTAGGGGAGAACGTTCCTGCCGGGGATAGTGCTGATTGAAGCGTTGGGCATTTTTTCTCTGTAGGTACGAAGTCGCTGGTTGAGATCGTCCCAGCTTTTTGACGATCCGATTCCCGTGGCGTCCGTTCCGAAAATGATCTGTACAGGAATGTCCAGTCCCGTTAGCTGAGGTTCCCAGTCACGCCGCCAGAAACCTGCGAGAAATGAATACACCGCCCAGCGTGTCTCCATGGCTCGTGACCCCTCCCTGAGCATCTGAAGCCATTCAGCGTCGACCGCCTCAGCCCTGGCAAACAAGTTGTTCCTGGAAAATTTGTCCAGAAATCCGCGTCGTCGGGCGTATCGGTAAAACAGGTTGCCGAACGCTCCATTGAAAAAGAACCGCCAGAGCCATCGTGCTCGGCTCAGAGAGACGTTCTGCTTCAGGACTGGCCAGCCTGGTGGGCTGATGGCCACCAAAGCGCTGACCAGTTCTGGAGCCTTGGCCAGAAATTCCAGGGCTATGGGCAGTGAAGCTCCTTGCGAGACCAGAACGACAGGTCCTGAGTGTTGTTCCTGAATCAGATCGATGAGCGGATCAGCCCAGTCTTCCGGTGTGATAGGTCTGGCGGGGCACGGTGCGGTCCCGCAGCCGAGAAGATCTGGAGAAATCATGACGGGTGTGTCGTTTCCCCTTTCCCAGACACCGACGAAGCGATCCCAGAATCTTGAAGACAGGCCAACGCCGATGGGATGAATCAGGAGCAGTTGCGGTTCAGCGGATTGGGTGCTGGTCAACGTCAGATGCGATGGAGGAGATCCTGATTGTGATCAAGCGAATGTCTCAGCGTGACCTTCCCCTTGATTTGCAAGGATCTGTGTCAACCGCAACTCTTGCCGCTTCCTTGCCGCACCACCACGAGCTCGGTTCAAGCATCCAGCCTTCCGCTTTCAGTGGCCAATTCGACCTGTCATGCACGTTGTCCTGCTGATGCGTCGCTCAGGCATGGTTCGCATTTCCTGGTTGCCAGCCCTGCTAGCTCCACCTGAATGGGTGAAGGAATTGCGCTGAAGAACGCCCGGATGGGTGATGGACTCTTTGATGGAAATGGAGATAGTGGATTGATCCGGAGATGATCATCTCTTTGTTTTTAATTTGTTTTGTCATGACGACTTTTTTTGACTTTGTAGATCGTGTTCCAGCGATCGATGCTCTTTGCTTTTATGATATTGCTAAGAAAAATATTCTTCAAAGTGAGTTTTTGGCCTATGGGTTTAATCGGCGTCGTGATTTTTTGATGATGATTGCTCGCAGAAAGTGTAAGCTTGTGGCTGATATTCACTGGCTTAACCGCTGTTTTGCTGTCGAATCTGCATCTCTCTAAAGACGCTTAGCGCAAAGGGGCTGTCATTCCCCCAGTGTTTCATCTGCAGAACAGAGGGTTTCGGTTTGGATGGCACCAATGGTTCAGTTGCCTGATCCGTCTTCTCAGCTTGCTTCCTGCGAGAAACCTTGTACAACCCACCACTGCGAAAAATAAAAACCGTGGCCATCCTGGATGCATGCTGATTTCAGGGTCAGTCGGATGACCATCGCACCAACAGATTTCAGAGAGGCTCATTTGAGGGTATGGGCTCTGCTCGAGTCCGGTCTTGAATCCAATTCATGTTGGCGACAGATGTTTCTCGACTACGGACTGCTTGCCACAGTCGGTTTCGACCAGCCATTTGATGAGAATGACGACAAGGTTTGTGAGTTGTCAGAACAGCTTGATCTTCCTTCAGGCGTTGTGTTCGGCGAGGTTCGCTATTTCATTCGTCAGAACTGTCTTTGGACAACAGACGAGCTTGTCGCGGATATGGACAATGTTTTGAATGTTCTCAGTGAGAACGGGCGCCCTGAGCAGATCGTGGACGGTCTGCTCGATTTTTCTCCCTACGCAAAGCGTCCAGCTGTTCTGCATGCACTGCGCTTGGCTGTCGCAAAGAGAGATGATGCCAATCTTTTTCTACCCTTTCTTCCTAAAAACGAACGACAGGGATAATTGTGCCGTTGCAGTCTTTCGCTTCTGATCAACGTTCTTTGCTCAATAACTGTTATTGATTCACTTCATGGCTTATGAATCAAGTGTGATGGTGTTTGTGTTGCGTTACTTTTTTGAACCTGTGCAGGTAGCAAATGAACTGGCAACTGTTTTCTGCCTTCGGCTACAGCAAATGCAGGAGCTCTCGCCCTGTTAGAGGTGACTTGGACTTGAGCTCAGGCGGTTTGGCCAGTACCAGGTCGGATCGTCCTGTCTGGACGACGGCGGAATTGGCTCTATCAGTTCAATCCCTTTTGAGATTGAACCTCGCAGTCATTCAACTTGGATAACAACAGGATCGAATTCTGCCCCATGGCAAAAGACCAGATTCAAATCAATATTCCTGCCTCTGACTTCTCAAAGCTCAGGGCTGCGCTTTGCAGGGTTGGTTGCGGCAATACTCCAGATCCGCAAGAGGCGGCTTTGCTTCATCAGTTGATGAAAATCCTGGAGAGCGAACAGGAGCAACTGCTGGGAGGCACTCTCACTTAACACTCCGTGGTGGTTGGCGCTGCCTTGATGTCCCTCCCTTTTCAGCTTGGGCAGGAGGCACAACTTGTACTTATTTGTACTGAGCTGGGCATCAGGTAGTACGCCCCTCTATCGATAAGGACGTCATATCAGCAAGTGAAGATGTCGGATGCCTGGCTTGAAGATCCCAAGACGCACTGGGCAATGAGGTTCCATCAGGAATCCCGCACCCCTGATGGAGAGGTGCAGGTGGTTGTGGAAAACGGCAGGCCCATGCCCCATAGTCAGCCAGCTCTGATCAAGTCACGCATCCATATGGCCTATGCAGATGCTGTGTCCCTCTACAGAGAGCTCCAGCAGATTGGCTGGTTGCATTGTCCAGCCTTCTGGTGAGGTTCCTTGGAGGCCCTGTGTGTCCAGTATGACGACAGATCCCATCTCGGCAGTCTTGGAGGGCGTTCAGCTCAGTTCTGAGGACCTTGGCGGTGTACACCCCTGGAAAGCGAGTGATGAGGACATCATCAGCGCTTGTATCCGTCTCGTTGAGGACTATGGCATCAGGCTTCAGGCTGGTGATCAACACTGCAGTGACACTTGTTTTGGTCTCGGAGGTGACGACCGGTTTAACTACTTGAAAGCTGAAGACGAGGAAGGAAATCCTGTTGTTTTGATTGAATTGGCGCTGGACTGAATGTTCAACAAATGTTCTGTGCGCGTTTGTGGATGACGCAGTTGTTAAACGGACGCCCCTCCATGAAGGGTTTGCTGATGTGTGCTTCTTTGACATCACCAGTCCAGGCAGCATGAGCTCAGGCAACTGTTCTGTGATGTGTAATCTTTCAAGCATGGCTACTGACATGCGCTCAGGGGGTGCAACTCTGAGACCATGGTTCCGTTGATGGAACACCTGCAGGCCCTGGGATGCGGCTGCGCTTCTGACAATCAGCTGACCATTGTCATTTCAGGAGCAGTTGGTGGTGTGGCAAGGCCATGACTTCAATCTCAGATTGAAAGTGCACTTACCGGGCTTGCTGGTCATTGGCTTGCACCGATCAGATCTGACTTCTGCAGTGCAAGTCTGGGGTTTCAGTAAAGCTGTGAACTGTAGTGTTTGAAGGATCAGGTTCCCTCCGGTTCAGTCGAAGCGGATCCTCTTTTGTCCATTCATCTGGGAGCCAGCTGGAAGCCTGGACCCGGCCTCACAGGGATCCCACCGTTGCAGAAATTTGAAGCAAAAACTTCCTTGTCCTGCACTGACCAGTCCGGTTTGGCTTTCTCGTACCAGGCAATACTATCTCGATAGCAGACATTCCAGTTGCTTGATTGTTTTGCAATTGGTCTTAGATAAGCAACACCAAAAATGGAACTTACTGTTGCAATAATTGCACAGATTGTTAAAAGACGGTTGTTGATCATGTTATGAGGATCTGACATTTTCAGGGATTGTTCAGCTGCTTCTTTGCTAGCGAGACCCAGAGAACCGGCCCATTCGGATACGCCACCTGCCGTCTCCCTGAGGGCTTTCAGCTCAAAGGCTTCGGATCAGGAGTGAGGCTCCCATCAGCAGTGCGAGCCATTCGAAGGCGCTTTTGACAAGCCTGCTGCCTTTCCTGAGCGACAGGTGAGCACCGAAATATCCCCCTGCCAGAGATCCCGCAATCAGTGCCGGGATCCAGTTCCAGTGGATTTCACCGCTGAAACCGAGCACCAGTGCGCCGGTCCCTTTCCAGGCCAGACCGACGAGAATCAGGGGGTGTGCAACCGCTTTTGGATAACTCAGGCCGAACCAGCGCACCAGCCACAGCGTGACAAAGAGACCGGAACCTGAGGTCAGTGACCCGTTCAGGATGCCGATCATGAAGATCACAGCCACTCCGATCAGTTTTTGCAGCCTGTTGTGACTCACCGTCCGGTTGCTCTTTCCGAGTTCCGGTCAACGGCTGGAGTACATCCCAAGCAAGAGTGTCAGCAGGCCGAGTCCTGCTGTGGCGACGTCATTGGGTATGGTCAGTACGCTTCGTGCCCCGATCAGCACTCCAGGCAGACCCCCCAGGAGAATCAAAAGGCTTAAACGGGAATCGAGGCTGCTGGCCCGCCAATGGCGATCAGCGGCGCCAACCCCAAGCGCCACGCTGGCCAGTTTGTGTGTGGCCAAGGCCGAGGCGAAGGGAAGCCCAAGGAGGATCAGTGCAGGCAGCTGAATGAGGCCCGCACCTCCGCCAGCAAAAGTTGACAAGGCATTGGCGACAACAGCAATTGCAGTGAGTGCAAGCTGTAGCAGTAGCTCAGTGGCCATGCAGGAATATCGGCTCAGACATGGGAAAGAAACGTTTTCTCTTTCAGAACTCCGCACAGGTGTTGTCGAAGGCCTCTGCTGACGTCAGTGATCGATGCAACGTCAAGCCATGGTGGACCCCCGTCATCCAGGCAACCTGTTGAGGTCATGTCCACGAGTTGTCATCACCCGATTAGCCAGCAACACCTGAAGATGCTGGATCTCAAGGCATTAAAAAAGCCACTGCTTGGGCAGTGGCTCATGTCTTGACTCGGGTAACCCCATCACCCGGCCCTGATAAGGCAAGAGTAGGGTTCAATCCTGTGGAATAGGTAGCCAGGAACACCCTGTCATCAATTTCAGGCTTGGTGCACCATATGTGGCGTTGACGGGACGTATTGGTAAGACCAAAATGTGAATCCCCATCACCCTGGCCCGACTGCACCAGCAGTGGGGTCTTTTTATTGCTGAGTCCGGGTGAGGATGGAGGTCACGGGCTGGAACAGTCTCATCGCTGTGGCTTGTGTCGCGTTTCGAACCATGGTTGGCCCTGCAGAAAATCTGCGGGAAGCACGACCTGTCAGGGAGACAGGCATTCTCGCAACCCAAAATCATCGCTGAACCGGGCAATTGCGAGCTGCAGGCACGCCTACTGTGAGGCGGAGTCATTTGCGCTGGTAGCAGTCGCAAATCTCAGATGCTGCGTTGTCATGCGGTGACTGCAGTTGGAATTTCATTTCATCGTGTCCGATGAAATGTGCTTGCAGTGAAGTTGAATGTCTTTGATATAAGCATCTGTTGGCAGTTTCTCGATTGCACGTGCTTCAGCTTCTAAATGATATTGACTTCGATCATAAAATTCTTTGAGATTCTTTTTGTCAGATTGAGTAAGTTTTGCAAATATTTTCTTTTTGTTCAGAACGGGTCGACCGTTGTTGCAAATCTGCTGTACGGCATGCCACCCCTCGTGCCTGAGCGTCTCAATCAATGGCTCGGCGTTATGTCTGATGCTTTGTTGACACAAGAAAATAGTTCGTTGTTCCGGTTTGTACACGCCAAGCAGCCCTTGTCTTGCGCAGACGCCTGAGTTGATTCTTTTCCAAATGACACGGGCTCCTAAGCGTTGAACGCTGAGTTCAATTTTTTCGATTTCTGATGAGGAAAATCCATGGCTTCCCCTAATGATCTGCCTCGTGGCTGAAGCTGGGATAGCGCAAAGCATCAGTCCAGCGAGAATGGGAAGGAACCTCATGGCATTGAGACCAATGAGTCTTACACGGGTATCATCCTATACCCATGCTGCGCTCCGGGCTTTAGTGCTGATCGTTGTGCGCTGAGTGAGCTGGATTTGCATCCAAGCGGGAAGCGGATCACCAGCCATGACCATGCTTGTTAAACACGGCTTTCTGACTGGTGCGATGCGCAACAAGGATTGCCGGATGGCTCAGATCCTCCATTACGGCGTGCCGCTTTTCTGCACGGCATCGTTGAAGTTGTTCTGAAAGGCAGGTCAGCAGCCGCCCGCAAACAACTGAGATCTACAGCTGATCGACACTCCTGCATCACCGAAAACCCTGCACCACTTGATCGCCCTGAATCCTGATTCAAGATTTTTATATGGTTTACAACTTCCCAAGCTATCGATATCGACTCATTAACATCCTAAGTTCAGTCGTTCTTCTTCACGACTGTCAAAGCTTCTCGACAATGTCAGCTGTTCAACGGCAAAACCGTAGCGAGTTGGTCTCAAACTGATTAATTGCCACTTGTCTTTTGATTTCTATAGAAGAATTTAAATAGTCTTTTTCGAAGCTTGTCAGCCAAATTCGTGTATCTACACCTGGGGAGATGATGGTCTTTGGTAAGAATTCTTTTTGATTCCATTCACCTTCCCCCGAGCAAACATCAGTTAATCTCAAGGATGTTCTTGAGTGCTCATCCGAAAGTGATTCAATGTTTTGTGGTATTGAAACACTGCTAATCATCACTATGACTGCTAGTAGCATCCATTGTCGTGCTTTCAGGTGAGATACAACAAATCCGGTCAGAACACCGATGGTCAAGATGAAGCCCAATGCAGCGAAACGCGATGCTGCATAAGTCTGAGTTTTAACCTCCATTAGTTCTTGGTAATAACGCTCACTGAACGCTGGAATTGTCCATCCGATAGAAATGCTGATGCCCAACAAAAGCAAATTCAGAATTAATTGTTTGGAAGTTGATGTATTTACCCCATCTTGTTTTTGTTGATTGACAGCCCAGCGTGCTAAAAAGAAAATCACTATTCCAGCCAGGACTGAGATTGCAAGTATCCAAAGTGGTTGATCCCAGAGGTCTGACGCTCTGGGACGCATTCCCAAGAATCCTCCCAGGTTTGTTCCTGCAAGATTCCATTTAATTGCAGCAATGCCACCATCAAGGATGTTTACTGACTTACTAAAATTTTCTGAACCATTGGCGCCATATTTTGATCGCCAAATCAGATTAATGATAAGGAAGGGTATGAATCTAACCGCAGACCATAGATTCAGATTTTTCAAGGGTGCTACTGAATTTTTAGTTTGACGCTGATAATAAATTCTTTGAATATTGCTCGCCGCCCAGAATATTGTGGATTGGAAAAAATTAGACGCGTAAAAGATAAAAGCAATTTGTTCTAATAGGATCAATGTTCCTGTTGATACTATTTCAAGGCCGGCCTGCATCTTTTTGATGGCATTATTAGTTTCGCTTATTAATAATGCGTCAAATTTAATGTTGGCCAGTACCGTGATTAAAAAGGTCGCCGAGAAAGCCAATGGGAATGCTCCTGGCGGTAAAAATATATAAGCTTGAACGCCAGTTAGGATATTGAATAGCACAATGATTGAAAAAGCAGCACTTTTTTTGTTGCTTTTTAGCGATAATTCCGTCACGATGTACATAAAATACATAAGCAATATTGTTTCGATAACGCCAGACAGAATTGGGAAGCGATAATCAAACTGGTTACTCAAAGTTAGTAACGGGTCGTGAATAATGTGTTTAACCATCTCTTCTGATTTAATCCATCCATAGCTGAGTACGTTGTGATCAGGATTGATTCCGTTAAATCCTCTGTAGAAGTCATCAAAATTATTCGGCCAGCCCAGTGACTGAATAAACATCATGATGCCTACAGGGAAAAAGCTCAGAAAAATGGAAAGCTTTTCGAGGTTCTCAGATTTTATGGCTTTGAATCTCAATGTTTTTTATTTCGGTTTATGGATCATATCATTTTTGTGTAATATCTATTCCTTGTGAAGACGAATCTCTTTCATGGGCTCTAGAGAGGTTTGGTCTCTAGGGGTTCAGCTTGTGTGCGTGCAACAGAGCCTGAGTTTTTATCTGCCAATGTCAACATGCTTTTTCAATATCTTCGTCGGCAGAACGATCTTTATGCAAACGTTTAAGGCATGGACTGTCTGTCTGGTGGCCAAGTCAAAGGGAGGAATCGTTGAGAACATCCCCACAGGGTTTCCTGAATGTGTGTTGATCAAATATGAGAACCGTCCTTATTACTACTCGTGCATCTATGACCGAACTTCGAACAAGCAATGCTTCAGATCTACAGAAACTGCTTCACCTGAAATTGCACTGAATGTTACTGCTATAGATTTATAGAAACTTCCTTCAGAATCCAAGGCATGATAAAGAAGATAGAGCCACCTTGGCTTCTGTTAACTTCTTTTCAACGATTGCATGTGGCATGATCAATAGTATAGTCAATGCTTAAAGCTAAAACAACTGGCCAACGGAATACTCAACGGGCAAACATCAACTCTAGCCGCACTTTCGGTGTTTTCATTTAGTCGCTCGCAGTGCATGATCAATCAATGTCAACCAACCAGCGAGCTCTTCTTTTATCAAAAAGCCGAATCAAAACTTCTGTTTTATGCTATTTCAGAGCGCTTCGGATAAGAAATACTTCACATATTGGCGTGCTCGCAGATCAGCTGCTTCGTCATACAAAAGAGCTTGCGGCTCCTCTCCACTCAAAACTTCCAGATTATCTGAAGTTTTTAGGCTAAAAGCGTGCTTTTTGCCTCCCAAAAGTTTGAGCTGATAATCAGTGCCCGCTTGATCAAGCTCTCGAATAAGGTTCATATTCGAATCCATAGGATTAAAATTATCATCAGTTCCATGAATGAACAGCAAGCTCGCTCCGTCAACACTAGGTTCGATCATCGCTGAGGGCTTCAGCTCCCACGGCAAGAAGACTCCCCACACAGAAGCAACAGCTTGAATGCTCTTAATACGACGTGCCATGTCTAGAGCGAAAAGCCCCCCACTGGAAAAACCGATGACACCTGATCTGCTCGCATCGACTCCCTCCAAGGAGCAGGCATGTTCCAGAGCAATAGATAATCGATTCAGAACGGCAGCACGATTATTGAACAAAGGAATCACCTTTTCGGCTGCATCCTGCGATGTTCTTGGCACTCCTTTTTCACCATAAATATCTACACAGTATCCAACAAGTCCTATCTCACTTAACCATTTCGCTTCAGCTTTGGCGTAAGAAGTTAACCCATGATAATCAGGGATAATGAGTACTGCCGGAACAGGCTTGTCAAATGACTCTGGATAAAAAAGCAGTCTGCGTAGTTGATTACTGCATGTTCGTAAGTGACTTCATGAATAGTCATTGTCGTCTTTGCAAGTATTTTTAATGCTAATAAGGTTGTATCTAATTGACATGAGTTTTCTTCAGATCCAAATCCAAGTGGTTCAGCGAATGACGTTTTGGTCCTCGTTGATCACGTCAATGACATGCCATCTGGGCTAATGCCGCTTTTGAAAACGCGCCGCACAATGCGCTACAAGGATGCCGTTGCTCTCTGGAAAGATCTTCAACGCAGTGGATGGACCGTTACTGAAGCTGCTTGGTAGGCCGCAGGTGCTGACTTATGTACTAGATAATTCCTCTGGGCCTAAACAAGAAACCTGCCAATCACTGCAACGGTTTTCATAAAAGGAGGCCGCCCCTCCCGGTGGAAAGACGGCCTAGCTCGCTCGTTTGTGCATTGTTCAACCCATCACGTGTAGGGAAAGGAAGGGGTCGAAGCGTCTGGCTGGAGGCGCCCTGGGGCCATTGGCTCTAGGTGTCGGGTTGTTGTCTCCTGGGGCACCTAGGGCGGTGCAAACGGAGCGGCGATTGGCGTGGCGTACAAGGTCTGC
>NYZI01000026.1 GCA_002687115.1 Cyanobium sp. ARS6 | reverse complement strand
TCCTGAATCCGCTCAGGGCCACCCAGATTGAGCAGTACGACACCGACCCGAGCCATGTCTGGAAACGATTGCAGGGGTTGAGAGTAACCCGCATTAACGGCATCTTGGCGCTGTCCTGAGCGAAAGGATGAATCGCAGCGAAGAGTTGGACCAGATCAGGCGAAATGCGAATGCTTCTCTGGCGTCGATCGGCATCGGCCTGCGTATCGAATGTCGCGGTTGCCGGTTAAATCTGCGCGGAACATTGCCTGGTCGCAAAAAGCCTGATCTGCGATCGGTTCAAAGGCTCAGCCTGGGCCTTCAAAACGACAGGGATGGATTGCGTGAAGCCGAGCAGATCGCGCGGTTGATCGATACCCAGCTCAGACGCGATCAGTTCCGATGGGAGCAGTGGATCAAGACTCCAGCGGAGACAACGAGCACAGCCCCCACAGCAGGTCGAGATCGCGCCCTGCTCGACCAGCAACTGAAAAGCTTCGAGCAAGCCTTTTTTGCCGATCCAAGGCGCCGCCGCTCCACTTCCGGCAGTCGAACCACGTGGGCTGGGGCCTACAACCCCTATCTGCGTCGACTGCGCACACTCTCCGGGGAACAAACGGGCCCAATCACCACCGAGCTGCTGCTTCAAACCCTGCACAGCTATCCGGATGGAAGCCGCAGTCGGCAGCAATGCGGCACAGCCCTCGGCAGCCTGGCCAGACATCTGGAACTGGAACTACCTGAAAACTGGCGAGCGGAGGCAGCTGGTTATGGCCTGCATCGAGCCAGGTTCCGTCAGCTGCCGAGTGATCAGCAGATTCTGGAGAGCATCCTGCGCATTCCCAACCCGCGCTGGCGACTTGCCTATGGCCTGATGGCGACCTATGGCCTTCGCAACCATGAAGTGTTCTTCAGCGACCTGTCCTCTCTGAGTTCCCAGGGAGATCGTGTGATCCGCGTTCTGCCCACCACAAAAACAGGGGAGCACCAGGTGTGGCCGTTCAACCCTGAGTGGGTTGAACGCTTCGATCTTCTGCAACATGGACTTGAGCGGCATGCACTGCCGTTGATCAACACCGATCTGAGAACAACGACCCTGCAGCAGGTGGGACGACGGGTCACCGAGCAGTTTCGCCGCTACGAGCTTCCTCTCACCCCTTATGACCTTCGCCATGCCTGGGCGGTGAGAACCATCCACATCGGCCTTCCTGACACGGTTTCAGCAAGGATGATGGGCCATTCCGTGGCCATTCACACCCGGACCTATCACCACTGGATCACCCGCCGCGATCAGCAACAGGCTGTCGATGCGGCCCTGGCGCGTCAGCAGGCCTCATGAGCGGAACCGGGCTGGGGCAGGCGGCGCTGGTGCTTAACAGGCGATCCCAGTGAAATGTCCAGCTGAAAAGGCAGACCAAGGGCGTAACGCCCGGATGCATTCGTTGCTGCCTGCCAAGCTGCTTTTGCTCATTCGGTCCCGCAGGATTGCGCTCGAGCGTCAGGATGCATTTCTTGAACCAAGCCCGCATCTCTCCCTCCACTGATCCTGATGACGTCGTTTCTGCGGCCCCTCGCCTACCGCCATCGCTGGATCTATGACACGGTCACGGCAATTTCATCCCTGAGTGTCGGAGGTGTGGAGCGTCTGCGAGGCCTGGGACTGGAGGCGCTTCAATCCAGGCTGGAACCCGGCGGGCCGGTGCTGGATCTCTGCTGTGGGAGCGGCGAAGCCGCAGCCCCCTGGCTGGCGGCTGGATTCAGTGTCACAGGGCTTGATCTGTCTCCACTGGCACTCTCACTGGCCGCTCGACGGCATCCAGACCTCAAGCGGGTTGAGGGACTGGCGGAGAACCCGCCGCTGAAGGATGAAAGCTTTCTTGCCGTTCAGCTGAGCGTGGCGCTGCATGAATTTCCGCGCCAAGAGCGTGCACAGGTGCTGCGCCAAAGCCTGCGTCTGCTGAAGCCGGGAGGCTGGCTGGTGCTTGTGGACCTGCACCCAGCAGGCCCATGGCTGCGTCTGCCCCAGCAGTTGTTCTGCGCTTTATTTGAAACCGATACGGCCACGGCCATGCTGGAGGACGACCTCCCCTCTCAACTGCATCAGCTCGGTTTCACAGCCGTGAGGCAGGAGTTGTTGGCAGGTCGGGCCCTGCAGCGGATCACCGCCGCTAGGCCCAGCAGCGACACAGCTTCTTCATGAGCAACAGCAATCTCGATCAGACGGCGGCGGAACTGGGCATGGGAGGCAACCTTGCTCCGGAGCAGGACGATGCCGGCTACCGAAAGCGGATGGAACGACGCCAGGAGGTTCAGCGTCAGCGCGTCGAGGAGCGCAACAAGGAGAAAGGACTGATCCTGGTGTTCACCGGGCACGGCAAGGGCAAGACCACGGCGGGCCTGGGACTAGTGCTGCGCACCCTCGGCCATGGTGAACGCGTGGCCGTTGTGCAGTTCATCAAAGGCGGTTGGGAACCGGGTGAAGCCAGGGCGCTCAAAGCCTTCGGCGAGCAGATCTCCTGGCATGCACTGGGGGAGGGATTCACCTGGGAGACCCAGGACCGGCAGCGTGATCAGCAACTGGTGACGGAAGCCTGGCGAACCGCCCTCGGCCATCTGCGAGACCACCGGATCAAGCTGGTTCTGCTTGATGAGCTCAACGTGGCCATCAAACTGGGCTACATCGACCCCGAGACAGTCATCGCTGGGCTAAGGGAGAGGCCTGAGCTCTGTCATGTGGCCGTCACCGGCCGCGGGGCACCGAAACCATTGATCGAAGCTGCCGATCTGGTGACGGAAATGACCTTGAGCAAACACCCATTCAGGGAACAGGGTGTCAAGGCTCAGGCAGGCATTGAATACTGACTATCAATCTTGGGTCAGATCACGTCTGATCAGGCCGGAGGCAGCGGTCAGAACCGATAAACCGCTGACCAGCAGAGCACGATGAACAACAGGATCGCGCCAGCAGGACGGATCCTGACTGGCACGGTCCAGGGCGGAAAGGGTGAGGCGTGCCATCACCGAACTGCGTCCACCGATCTCTTCGGACATGGGGGCTTTGACGTTGAACAATCCAAGCGGTTCCACCGCGGCCGCGCCAGTGGCAAGAGAGTCCAATCCTGCTTGCTACTGTCAGCTGGATCAGGTGGATGAATGGCCTACGCGCGTGCACTCCTGAAACTCAGCGGAGAGGCGCTGATGGGAGACCAGGGCTATGGAATTGATCCCGCCATCGTTCAGTCCATTGCTGAAGACGTTGCCAAGGTGATCGCTGGCGGCACCCAGCTGGCGATTGTCGTGGGCGGCGGGAACATCTTCCGGGGCCTGAAAGGCTCAGCAGCAGGAATGGATCGCGCCACCGCCGATTACGTGGGCATGCTGGCCACCGTGATGAACGCGATCACACTCCAGGACGGACTTGAACGCGCGGGTGTCCCGACCCGTGTGCAGACCGCCATTGCCATGCAGGAAGTCGCGGAGCCCTACATCCGTCGCAAGGCGATCCGCCATCTTGAAAAAGGCCGTGTGGTGGTCTTTGGCGCCGGTTGCGGCAATCCCTTCTTCACCACCGACACCACCGCAGCCCTGAGGGCAGCCGAGATCAACGCGGATGTGGTCTTCAAGGCCACCAAGGTGGATGGTGTCTACGACAAGGATCCCGCCAAACATGCCGATGCCGTGAAACACGAACACCTCACGTATCAGCAGGTTCTCAGCGGTGAACTTGCCGTGATGGACAGCACTGCCATTGCCCTATGCAAAGACAACAACATCCCAATTGTTGTTTTCAATCTGTTTGAACCTGGCAACATCGGCAAAGCCGTCGCTGGAGAGCCGATTGGCTCCCGGATCAACAACTGACAACCGTTATGTCGAAGCAAGACCTCGAAGCGAGCATGCAGAAGTCGGTGGAATCCACCCAGCGCATGTTCAACACCATCCGAACGGGACGGGCCAACGCGTCGTTGCTCGATCGCATCTCCGTTGAGTACTACGGCGCCGACACTCCGCTGAAATCTCTGGCGACCCTCACCACACCCGACTCACAGACCATCCAGATCCAGCCCTTCGACATCAGCGCTCTTGCGGGAATCGAAAAGGCGATCGCCATGAGTGAACTGGGCTTCACCCCCAACAACGACGGCAAGATCATCCGCATCAATGTGCCGCCACTCACGGAGGAGCGTCGCAAGGAATTCTGCAAGCTCGCCTCCAAATACGCCGAAGAAGGCAAGGTCGCGCTGCGGAACATCCGCCGTGATGCCATCGACAAGATCAAGAAACAGGAGAAGGAGGGCGAGTTCTCCGAAGATCAGAGTCGTGACGAACAGGAGAGCATCCAGAAAACACTCGAGAAATTCATCACGCTGCTCGAGAAGCATCTGGCCGACAAGGAGGCCGACATCCTCAAGGTGTGATCGATACTGACGTTGCCGTGATCGGTGCCGGAGCTGCCGGCACTTCAGCAGCTTTTCACCTTGCTAGCGCCGGGCATTCAGTCACCGTTCTCGAGGCAGAGACCGGGGCAAGGATCAAGCCCTGCGGGGGAGGCATGGCGTCCTCCGTGCAGAACTGGTTCCCTTTCGACCTGAGTCCAGCGGTTGATGATGTGATCCGTCGGGTTGACTTCAGCTGGTGTCTCGAGGATCCGGTTGTCGCGGATCTACCTGGGGAGGCACCATTCTGGATTGTCAGGCGTGAGCAGCTGGATTCATTGCTGCTTGAGCAGGCGATGCATGCCGGCGCCGACGTTCTGCGGCCTAGTCGCGTCACAGACATGCAACGCAGCGGTGAGGGATGGATTCTGAAGGAAGATCGTGGCGAAACCATCCAGGCCAGAGCCGTTGTGATCGCCGATGGTTCAGGGTCTCCCTGGCCGCAGCAGGTCGGCATCGGTCCGCGCTCCCTGCACATGGCGAGCACCCTGTCGGTTCGCCTTGAGGGACTGGGAGCACTCACCCCTGGAACGGCACGGTTTGAGTTCGGCCTGGTGCACCATGGTTTTGCCTGGGCTTTCCCTCTGGCAGATGGCATCAATGTGGGTGTGGGCACCTTCATCGGCAGAGACGTCACTGATGCAGAGACGATCCTCAGTGCACTGCTGCCGGACCTCGGCTTTGCAGCGGATGCAGGTCTCAGGCAGCAGGCCAGCCTGAGGGTCTGGAACGGTCACAGCCCACTGCATTCCGACGGGGTGGTGGCGGTCGGTGATGCCGCCTCCCTCTGCGATCCCTTTCTTGCGGAGGGCTTGCGGCCGGCTCTGATGAGCGGCTGCGAAGCAGCCAAACACCTCGACCGCTGGCTCAGTGGCGAGGAGCGCTCCCTTCAGGGCTACTCAAGGGAGATGCGACAGCGCTGGGGAGACTCGATGGCCTGGGGGCGCCGGATTGCACAGGTGTTCTACCGATTCCCGGGCGTGGGCTATCAGCTGGGTATCAAGCGGCCCACCGCGCCCAGACGAATCGCCCAGATCCTTTCCGGAGAGATGGGCTACGGCGATATCGCCCAGCGCGTGATTCGCCGGTTGCTGCTGCAGCGCAGCTAGAGATCGAGGGCCAGCTGCTGCATGGATGGATCAATCACGCGACCACGCGATCGTCGCCGGGATGATGCGGGCAGGCCGGCACGCCTTGACCCGTGTCTCCTCTGAATGGCATCGGCATGGCGATCAAATCCCGCTGAACGTCTGATCGCAAAGATCATCTCCTTGGCCTGTCTGGCCGAATCAGCACAATCAACGATCGGGTTCACACCATTGAAGGCCCAGGGTTCATGCAGATGCACCGCAGGCACATCCGCCAGTTCCGGGCACCAGCGACGGATGAAGACTCCGTCCGGATCGTGGTCGCGTCCCTGCTTGATCGGGTTGTAGATCCGGATGGTGTTGATGGAGGTGCTGCCCGACTGCATCTGGCACTGACTCCAGTGAATCCCAGGTTCGTAATCCACAAACTGCCGCGCCAGATGCAGACCGCTGTCTCTCCAGGGCAGCCAGAGGTTGTAGCTCGCGAACGACATCAACATCGCCCGCATCCTGAAGTTGATCCATCCATGCGCCCTGAGGGCTCGCATGCAGGCATCGACGAATGGAACACCTGTCTTCCCCTCAGCCCAGGCGATCAGACGATCGGCATCGGCATCTCGCAGGTCACGCATGAAAGGGTGAAAGTCCTGCCACTCAATCGATGGCTGATCCTCGAGTTTCTGGATGAAATGGCAGTGCCAGTGAAGCCTCGAGCCAAAGCTGAGGACACCGCGTCCCTGCATAACCCTGCTGCGCTGCAGAACCTCGCGCATGGACAGGCAGCCCCAGGTGAGATAAGCGGACAGCCTGGAACAACCCGTGAACGCCTTGTTGGGACTGGAGATGGATCGACAGTAATGCTCCACTCGATGCTGCAGGAAGTGCTCGAGCTCATCGAGACCGGCTTGGCGGCCTCCCTGCTGACGATGGGGACAGGGGTCCGGATCGAGTCCCAGTTCAGCGGACGTCGGTGGTTCACCAGCCGAGAGCCCATGGAGCGGCACAAGACGGCTCGGAGCGGGAGTGATCGATTCCGCCATCCGCGCCTCCCATCGCTGAGCCCAACCCTTGCGACTCCGCAGCGGTCGGATCACACCGAATTGCGGAATCTCTCTCCAGGGAATGCTCTGCTGTCTTGCCCACGCAGCCACCCGCCTGTCTCTGGCATAGGTCCAGTCATTTCCGGTTTCTTCATGACTCCAGAGGCCGGTCACACCAAGCTGTCGCCTGGCACGCTCAAGCACCGCCACCGCATCCCCGCAACGGATGACCAGAGGCTGTCCCAGAACAGACATCGCCTGCCGGAGATCGAGAAGTGCCTCCCGACAGAATTCCCACTGACGACCTGAAGCGTCCTGCTGAAGCCAGAATTCAGGTTCAACGATGTAGAGAGGGAGCACGTCACCGAGAGACAGTGCCTCGACCAGTGGCCTGTGGTCCTCCAGCCTCAGATCCCGCTTGAACCAGACCAGCTGCATCGCCATCGAACGCGGAACGGCCCCACAGGACACTGACGAAACTAATCAGATCCGGATCATGGTTGGGTTTTGATCTTCAGATCACGCAAACGCGCATCAACCGAGGCCAGCAGCTCGATGGCGAACATGGGTGACTCCTGAACGGCAAACAGGAATTTCTCGCGGTTCATCTCGATCAGGCGGCAATCGCTCTGGGCCTGTGCCGTACCCAGCCTTCGATGGCCTTCCATCACCAGCGCACCGGCACCGAAAACGTGACCGGCCTCGATCAGTTCATAGCCCTCCTGACCGTTCTCATTGGTCCAGGACAGTCGGACCGTGCCCTCGAGCACGCCGAACATCGACGCACCCGGGTCATCAGCCTTGAAGATGACGTCACCGGCATTGACGCCGTGCACCTCACTCTTGCGAGCGAGGGCACGCATGGTGTCAAGAGCATTCACAGGCGACTGGGGGCAGAACGGAGCAGAGGATCAGGCCGTCGTAAGGGACAGAGCTGATCCGAAACCACGCCGCACCTCCTCCTGGGTGAGCCGGCCGTCATGATCAAGATCAAGGGCATCGAAAACGGCATCGCTGCCAAGCCACTCATCCCTGGTGATGCAACCGTCGCCGTTCATGTCGTTGAGCATGAAGATCTCCTGCACGGCATGACCGAAGGCCTGTCCTCCCTCGATTTCCGCCAGTCGATGAGCCAGCATGCTTTCGAGGGTTTCGATCGCCTTGCTGAATCCCTTGATGCCTTCACCGAGCTTGTCGGTGGCCATGCGGTCAGAAGCCATCATGGAATCGAATGTGGTCCGGTCGACCTGAATCTTGGCCTCGCTGTTCGTGGGGTTGGCACCATCGAGCTTGCGATCGAGCCTGGCGTCGCTGGCACGCAGCTGATCGAGGAGTTTGGGTGAGATGGTGAGCAGATCACAACCGGCAAGCTCGGTGATCTCGTCGATGTTTCGGAAACTGGCACCCATCACCTCGGTTTTGTAGCCATAGGCCTTGAAATAATTGAAAATCCTGGTGACCGACAGGACTCCGGGATCTTCAGGACCGGGGTAGGAATCGCGGCCGGTGTCAGCCTTGTACCAGTCGAGAATTCGACCGACAAACGGAGAGACCAGTGTGACGCCGGCCTCCGCACAGGCAGCCGCCTGACCAAAGCCGAACAGAAGGGTGAGGTTGCAGTGAATTCCTTCCTTCTCCAGAACTTCCGCCGCCTTGATGCCCTCCCATGTGGAAGCGATCTTGATCAGGACACGATCATTGCTGATGCCGGCGTCGTTGTAGAGACGGATCAGTTTGCGCCCTTTTTCAATGGTGGCATCGGTGTCATAACTCAGACGTGCATCCACCTCCGTCGAGACGCGGCGGGGAACGATCTTGAGAATCTCCTTGCCGAAGATCACGCTGATCTCATCAAGAGCTTCCCGCACCACTGTCTCAACGGGCGCGCTGTCGCCGATCAGACGACGGGAAGAACGGAGTGCCTCGTCGATCAGACTCTGATAAGCGGGAATCTGAGCTGCAGCGAGGATCAGGGACGGATTGGTGGTGGCATCCCGTGGCGTGAATTTGCGGATCGCTTCAAGATCGCCGGTATCCGCCACGACGACGGTCATCGCAGAGAGCTGCTCGAGGAGGGAGGCCATGTCTCTAAAGGCTTGTTGTTCGTAACGTAGCGGCGTTTCCTGAGCTGACATCCCGCGTAAAGTCCTGCGGATTCTCCTCTTCGTCAGGGTTCAACCAGGCTGAGCCGTAGCGGGTGTGCGAGCCGTGCTCGGAGGAATCTTTTCAATCACCAGCAGACCGTCGATGATTGATTTGGCAACAGGCAGAGCCACTGTTGAGCCGTAGGCATTGTCTCCCTTGGGCTCATCCACCACCACCAGCACGACATAGCGCGGGTCGTCAACGGGAAGCGTTGCCACAAAGCTGCAGATCAGAGCACCGGGAACGTAAACACCGTTGAGGGCCTTCTGAGCAGTGCCCGTCTTGCCGCCGATGCGATATCCCGGCGTTTTCACTCCCTTGCCGCTGCCTTTTTCAACCACGGATTCCATCCAGGCCATCACGGTTCGGGTGACCTCGGGCTTCAGCAGAGGCTTGCCCTGACGTGATCCGGGGGGCGCCAGTGCATCACCAGCTCTGAGCCCCCTGGTGATGTGGGGACTGACCAGACGGCCACCATTGGCAAGCAGGGCGTGCAGCTGCACAAGCTTCAGGGGAGTCAGGGAAAACCCCTGTCCGAAGGAGGCTGTAGCAGGCTCAATCGGCTGGGTCGTGAACTGCTCCTTGGTCTTGAGCTGACCGGCAACGGCTCCTGGCAGGTCGGTGTCGGGCCGTGCGTCGAGACCGAGTCGGCTCAACCAGTCCCAGTAGGTCGAGGAGGGCAGATTGCGCATGGCCTGGACCATGCCCACGTTGCTGGACACCTGCAGGACCGTGGCGAAGTCAATCAGACCGTTCGCTCGCTTGTCGTGATTGTTGATCGGCCATCCGCCGATCGTGACGGACCCGCTGTCCTGAACGCGGCCTGCAGACTGAATTGCATTCTCCTGAAGAGCCAGCGCGAGATTGATGGGCTTGAACGTGGAGCCTGGTTCATAGAGATCCTGAACAGACCATTCCCTGAAACGACCTGCCGGAAAACTCCAGTAACTGTTGGGGTCATAGGTGGGCACGGATGCCAGTGCTAGGAGCTCACCGTTGGTGACATCCATGACGATGGCAACCCCTTTCTGAGCTTTCCAGGTTTTGATCTGAGCGGTGAGAGCCTTGGCTGCCACAGCCTGGAGGCGCGCATCGAGTGTGAGCTGAAGTCGCAGATCGTCTCCGAAGAAGACACCGGCATCAAGATTGTCGGGGAGCGGGGTCCCATCAGCTCCGCGCCGCAGACTTCGGGCCTGCTCATGGCGTTGCAGGTCGTCATGTCGGCTTTGTTCAAGACCTGCCTGAGGTTCTCGATCCTGGTTGAGGAATCCGACCACATTGGCGAACAGGTCGCCCTGGGGATAGACGCGGTGGGGGTAGGACTCAAGGTCAACACCAGAGATGCCTGCTGCTCGGATCGTCGAAGCCGTCTCGGGATCCAGTCCCTCGATCAGTTTGATCCCGGAGGGTCGATTGCCGATTCGTTGAAGAATCTCCGCCTGTGTGAGTGCCAGCAAAGGAGCCAGGCGTGCCGCAACATCGGCAGGAGGGCGAATCAGAGTGGGGGCATCACCTGGAAGATTGAAATAGCGGGGATGCAGCCAGACCCTGTAGCGCTCTTCGTCGAGAGCGACAAGACGACCGGTGCGATCAACAATCGGTCGACGCGTTCCCAGAGGCTTGGTGCGCTGGGTCTGAACAGATCGGGCACGCGCTTCCAGTTCGCTGGCCTGAAACAACTGCAGCCAGGCCATTCGCCCCATCAGGCTGACAAGCCCCAGACACAGAAGGGCGAACACGGAGCGCATGCGACCTGCCGGGACTGGCTCAAGAGGGACAACCCGTCTTCGCTGTCGGCTGGCTGGCCGGGAGGGCTTGTCGGAACGGCCCATGAATCAGTAGCCGTGGTGGATGGTGCGTTCCATCAGCGAACCGAGCATGGCCAGGTGGTCGATCCCTGGCTTGGTTGAAGCCGTTGAAGGACGCTCGAGATACACCAGATTCGCCACCGTGGTGGGAACCATCTGCTTTGGAGTCTGAGAGCGCTCCAGCAGATGTCGCTCGAACATGGCCGTGGATTCGGTCAGACGATGGCCCAGCTCCCGCGTCATTTCAAGCTGACGGAAGGCCAGTGTCCAGCGATGCTGCCAGTGCAGCGTGAGCCCGCTGAGCACGAGCACTGCCGCGAAGACCCCAACCAGGCTGCCGTCTGCCATGCGATGCAGTCCCGCCAGGAGTGGGGATTTGCGTGCAACGCGACGTGCGGAGAGAGACCCCTGAATGACCTCGAACGGACCGCTGGAGGCCTGACGTTGTGCGGAAGACGGTTGTGACTGCGGAACCGCGACCACGGACAAGGCTCATCAATGCGCCAGTGAACCACCTGAGGGAGGACATCGCAAGCCTGAAACCTTGACCAGGACTGAAGATTGAATCAACCGCCCAGCAACACCAGGTTCAGGAAGGTCACACCGTTCCAGAGTGAATGCATCACCACGCAGGGGAGCAGACGTCCTGTGCTGAGACGCAGCAGACCTAAACCGATGCCGAGCACAAGCAAGGGAGCCAGTTCTCCAATGCTGAGATGAGCCACAGCGAACACCAGAGCGCTCACCAGCACACCCCCTGATCGACCGAGGGACTGGCCAAGCACCGGCAGCAGCACTCCACGGAAAATGGTCTCCTCAAACAGAGGTGCCAGAACCACAGCTGTGAGAGACAGCAGCGTCAGGGCGACGGGATCCTGGCTGTTGAGAACGATTTCAAGCAGTGGGTTACTGCCCCCCTGATCTCCGATCAGACGCGCAATCAACCAGCCACAGAGAACAACGGGAGGCAGAACCATCAGCCAGCCTCTGGCCCCTTGCAACAGAGCACTGCCAACAGGCTTGAGGCGCCACTGCAGCCACCCTTGCGATGGCGTGAGTGCCTGGTCCAGCTGCCCCAGCTGTTGCCGCAGGATCAGCAGTGGCGGTGCCGCCAGGGCCACATACCCGAGAAACACATTGATTCCCTGAGTCAGAGGTTCCGACAGACCACGCGTCAAGACGGAGGACATCGGGATCACCAGCAATGGCATCAACACCTCCCCGAGCACCACGAAACCGCCCGCCACAAGCAGCACCATGTCAAGAATCCCAAGAGGAGGTGCCGTCAAAGTCGGCCACGACGGCAGTCGTCGTCGCAGCAACTGCCAGAGATGGCGCACCAGCAACAGTCCACCGATCAACAGGGCCAGCAGAGGAAGAAGCTCACTGATCACCAGACGGCGAGCGGCGTTTCTGGCTGAGGTCTGATCGAGACAGCTCTTCTCTTCGCCACCGAGGGCCTCACAGGCGAGTCGACGGATCAGAGGGTCAGAAGTCAGGAGCAGAAGCCTGGAACGCTCTTCCGCCGAGACATGGCGAGTCTCGACTTCCGCAAGAGCTTTCTGAAGCTGAAGAAGATCACTGGATTCGAGCTCCACCTGCTGGAGGCTGCGCCGATGCTCCGCGTCCGTCTCCAGGGCAGTGAATAGAATCTTCTGTCGATCACCGAGCCGTTCCAGGGGAATTTGGCGCAGGCTGCTCAACAGGGAATCAGAGGCATCCGCGCCAATCAGAAGCGTTCTCAGAGGGGCGGGAATCTGAGGTTCTGCCAGCAAGGTCAGCTCCTGTTGCTCCAGCGACAACGCAGGCGCGACAGTGGGTTTGGAAAAACTGTCCACCAGGCCGAAAGCCCAGACCGTGGTGGCCAGCACCAGCGACAGAAGGGAAAGCAGCACCTTCCAGGACGGGGCCGCCGTTGAACGTCCGGAGGGTGGGCTGGTCACACGGATCGGGCAACTTCGACGGATTCTCGTCGGTAGCGCGTGCCGCAGCCGATGAAGTGCCTCTCTGGTCACACTCATACGATGGCGGCGCTCTCTCAGCAAGAACCGGTGCCCCTGCGTCTTCTTCTCGTTCGCCACGGTCTTAGCAGCTTCAATGTGGAGCGGAGGATTCAGGGGCGTGACGATCTCTCCACACTCACTGCCTCAGGACAGGCTCAGGCTCGCCGGCTCGGTCAGGCTTTGACCGATGTGCCCATCAAGGCGGTTTACAGCTCTCCGCTGAAGCGAGCTGCATCCACAGCGGCGGTAATCCTCGAGACCAGGGTCGACGGACTTGAACCAACCTTCGATGACGGCCTCCTGGAGATTGATCTCGAGCCCTGGAGCGGACTGACGGCGGCCGAACGATCGGAACGCTTTCCGGATGAATTCGCCACATGGAAAAAGACACCGGAAACTCTGGAGCTGATCAGGAAGGACGGGAGCCGTTATCGCCCTTATGAGGAGTTGCTCCAGCAGGCCCGCCGCTTCCTGAACGAACTGCTCAGTCGGCATCCCGCCAACAGCGAGGACACCGTGCTGCTGGTGGGGCACAACGCCATCCTGCGTTGCCTGATCGTGACCCTGCTGGGAGAACCGGAACGTGGCTTCCGCCGACTCCGCCTCGACAACGCTTCACTGTCGGTTTTCAATCTCAGCCCCCGTGACAACGGTTACCAGGTGCAGATCGAGTGTCTGAACAGCACTACTCACCTTGACCCACCACTTCCAGCCAAAGGGGAAGGGTCACGACTCCTCCTGGTGCGACACGGCGAGACAAACTGGAACAGGGAAGGTCGCTTCCAGGGACAGATCGACATCCCCCTCAACAGCAACGGGCATGCGCAGGCTGAGGCTGCGAGGGGCTTTCTGCAGAACGTGCCGTTGCAAAAGGCCTTCAGCAGTTCAATGTCACGCCCCCGCCAGACAGCTGAGGGCATTCTGAAATCCCACCCGGGAATCTCCATCACGCTCACGGACGGCCTGATGGAAATCGGTCATGGACTCTGGGAAGGCAAGCTTGAATCGGAGATCAGCGCGGATTGGGGAGATCTGCTTGAAGAGTGGAAACGCTCCCCTGACACGGTGCAGATGCCTGAAGGGGAGACAATCCAGGACGTCTGGAATCGCTCCGTTGACAGCTGGAATGCCATTGCATCAAGCCTCAATGCCACGGAAACCGCCCTCGTGGTGGCCCATGACGCTGTCAATAAAACAATCCTCTGTCACCTTCTCGGCCTGAGCCCTGCTGATATCTGGGCTGTGAAACAGGGCAACGGAGGTGTCACGGTGGTCGACATGCCACCCGAACAGGGCCAGCCTGCAGTGGTCGCCTGCCTGAATCTCACCTCCCACCTCGGCGGTGTGCTCGATCGCACGGCGGCAGGAGCGCTCTGACACTGAGACCGATGACCGAGATGATCCTGCTGGACCCGGTGAGGGTGCTGGTCGGGCCCGACCAGCCGCTGCAGGAACAGGGCGCTGCCCTGCTGAAAGACGGATGTCTTGAGGCACTGGGAGATCAGGCCCGCGAAACGGCTCGGTCAGCGGGCATCGCCCCCCGGGCAGCCGGGCATCAGCTTCTCGCTCCATGCCTGGTCGACAGTCATTCCCTTTTACCTGAGCCTTTCCAGAGCCAGGGCGAAACTCTGCAGAGCCTTGTGAGATCCGCCGCTGCAGGCGGTTATGGACAGATTGCCCTGCTGCCTGAGGCGTCGGGGAACCGCCGTGAACTGCCTGATCAGCTTCAAGGATTTCAGCCGGACGGCTGTGATGTGGCTGTCCATCTCTGGGGGGGGTTCAGCCAGGGAGGGAAGGGGGAGCAACTGACTCCCCATGCCGACCTGATCGAAGCAGGGGCTATTGGACTCTCCGATGGAACCAGCCTGCCGCCTGTCCCTTTGCTCGACCGCGCCCTGACCCTGGGTGAATCGGGTGCATCACCCGTTCTGATCCCACCCCTTGATGCCGTTCTGCGGGGTGAGGGACTGCTTCGGGAAGGATCCGAAGCACTGAGAGCAGGCTGGCCCAACGATCCTCTGAGCAGCGAAACGCTGCCCCTCAGTCAGCTCGCTCAGCTTCAGCTGGAGCACCCACAGCGCAAGCTGATCCTCATGGGTCTTTCCACTGCCGCAGGGATTGATCTGCTTCGGCGGTCGGCGTCACCTCCTGCCGCAACCGTGAGCTGGTGGCACATTGTGACCAGCAGCAGTTCAAGTGCGGCAACGGCAGCCTCATGGTTCGTCTCACCGTCTCTGGGTAACAGCAAAGACCGTGATGCGCTGATCGAAGGACTGAGCGAGGGCCTGATCCAGGCGATCGCTGTGCACGCATCACCGCTTGACGATGAAGAGAGCCTGCTGCCTCCTGATCAACGCCAACGAGGGATTGCCGGTCACCAGCACGTGCTTCCCTCCCTCTGGAAAGCGCTTGTTGTTTCAAGCGGCTGGACACCTGAACGTCTCTGGGACGTGCTCAGTTTCGGACCCTCCAGAATGCTCGGGATCTCCGAGGAGCGTCTGATTCCGGGCAGCAATCGCTGGCTTCTGTTCGATCCGGATGAGGTCTGGACACCCACGCGATCGGATCCATGGTCTTCAAAGGCAGCCAATCAACCCTGCCTCGGCCGTCCTCTGGATGGACGCGTGCTGCAATGCGGACTCAGGACCCCAGCGAACCCAGACGATTGAGCGGCCAGAACCTCCAGAGAGCGCGTCCGATGATCTGATCCTCAGGCAGAAAAGGACCGCCTGGCCAGTAACGTCCATCCCAGCTGTTGCTGCGGTTGTCGCCGAGCGCCAGAACATGACCTTCCGGCACCGTGACATTGAGCGTTCGGCAGAGACTCATTCCCTGTTCATCAACAGGGCAGTACTTGGTCACGTAGGGCTCTTGCACACGATCTCCATTCACGCGCAGCTCACCCCGCGGGTTGACTGAGACCTGGTCTCCTCCGACAGCGACAACCCGTTTGATGTAGGCGTCACAGGCAGGATGGCCGATACCTGGAATCAGGCCCAGCAGCGGAAAATTGGCCAGAGCGCAGCGGAACGTTGGGGGTGAACCAGCGGTTTTCAGTGCCGGATCAAAAGCATGCGGAGAGTTGAACACCACAATCTCTCCACGCCTGGGGCCTCGCGTTGCGTAGGAGAGTTTCTCAACGAGCAGGCGATCCTGAATCTGCAGACCTGGGAGCATCGAACCCGATGGAATGAAGCGCGCCTCCGCCACGTAATGACGAATCCCCAGATAAAGGGCCAGAGTGAAGATCACCGGTCCCCAGAAATCCCAGAACGGATGTCCTTTTTGATTCTTGGGCTTATTGGAGGACGAAGACGCATCCGATTGAGTGTCAGCTTGTGATGGCGAAGCGTCGTGTGGGGCGTCTGGCAACGGAAACCTTGCTGGCCTTTGGTCACCCAAGATAGGCCTGTTGGCGACGGCCACCTAGCCTCAGGACAGAACGCTCACACCCATGGTCAGGCCCCGGTGGTTAGGTGTGAAACCCTCCGCGAGCCATCGCTTCTGGCTTGGCTGGGATCGGGTGATCGCGGGAATCGCCGCACTCAATCTGGCCTGGGTCGTCTTCGATGTGACCTATGTGCCGCTGCGCAACTTCTGGCTGCAGCGCACACTCTTTCCTCTGCCCTCCATCAGCCTTGCGGTTCCACTGCCATGGCTGCCCGACATCACACCCCTCTATGACCCGGTGAAGGGAATTGAGCCCCATCGGGACACCGAGGCCTACGTACGACATTTCCAGCAGCTGGAAACCACCGCCGCGTCAAGCGGAATCAACAGCCCTGCTGCAAAACAGCTGCGGCTGGAAATGGTGGTGCGCAACAGCCAGCTGATTGATGAAAACCCTTTTGTCAGTTCAGACAAAACCGGAACCCTGGAGAAACTCAAGAGTCGACTGAGAGCGAGAGCAGGGATGGATTCAGCCAAGCAGTCCGCAGCCCATCTGCTTGGAGACAGCTATCTCTCGGATGAACGATGGCCGGAGGAACAACGGTTCTGGCGCAAGAGCATTCTTCCCCTGGCTGCCACCAATTACTGGCGCGGCACGGATGAAAACGGGCAGCCGGTCGATCTGTCATGGAGGATCGATCTCCCCTTCCAGATCCTCTTCGTCCTCGACATCATGCTGCGTGCCATCAGGCTGAAGCAGCGCTATCCGGGCATTGCCTGGAGAGACGCACTGCTGCGTCGATGGATTGATGTGCCGCTGCTGATTCCGTTCTGGAGACTGCTGCGGGTTCTGCCGGTCACCGAGCGGCTGTCCAGCGCACGCATGATTCAGCTTGAGCCCCTCAGGGCAGCGGTCAGCCGCGGTGTCGTCGCTGTTCTCGCGCTTGAGCTTTTCGAGGTGATCACGCTGCGGATCCTCGATACCGCCCAGGATGCAGTTCGCTCACCCCACTGGCCGGAAAAGATCCGTCGTCTGTGCAGTCATCAGAGCATCGAATCCGATGGCGAACAGGAACTCTCAGAACTGCTTCGTCTCTGGCTTCCGTTGGTGCTAACTCAGGTTGGACCTGGCATGCGCCCCCAGCTTGTGGCACTGGTGAGCCATGCCCTGAGACGCAATCTCGAGGAAACGGCGGTCCCGGCGTCACTCCGGTCCCTACCTGGAATCGGTAAAGCTGAAGCTGAGCTCAGTCAGCAACTTTCCGCCGGACTCGTTGATTCACTTCTGAACCTTTCCCGCAGCGCTGGAGATCGTTTGGCTCAGAAAGATCCGATGCTTGTTGATCTCGGGGTCCAAACCGTGGACCGTTTCTGGGAAGAACTGGCCAGAACACTCGAGCAAGGACCGGTGCTGGAACGCAGCCAGATACTCGTGTCTGCATTTCTCGAGGATCTCAAGAGGAGCAGCATGAATCAGCTGAGGCTGCAGAGGAATGTCGACGAGTTGATCACGGAGCTGGATGGATTGAACTTCAATTCAGAAGAACCTCAGACCAGACCTCGGGCCTGAAGCCCACAAGAAATTGACCGTCAGGGCAACGGACAAAAGGACGCTTGATGAGCTTCCCATCAGCTGCCAGTGCCTGCAGTGCCTGTTCGATGGTCATCGCTTTGACCGCATCAGCTCCAAGGGCTCTGTAGCTCTGACCACTGGTGTTGAAGAGGGGTTTGACCTGACCGAACTGTTCGTACGCCTTGCGCAGGAGTTCAGCTGATGGAGGGGTAACCGTGATATCGATCACTTCGGAATCCAAACCCTGATCATGAAGCCATGACAAGGCTTTTCGACAGGTGTTGCAGCGTGAATAACCGAAGACCGTAAGAACAGCCACCGTCAACGGGCAAGAAGATTCTTGACGGCGCCGATGAGGCTGTTGGAGCCCTGACCTACCCCATCGTCGGGGCGGGTACGGATTGTCACATCTCCATTGACCGTGGTTCGGCAGCTGAGGCGGTAGTTCGCAGGTCGATCGGAGAGGTAAACCTCCTCAACATCACTGAGTGGGGAGAGATTCTGGGAACCCTCGAGTACCTCAATGACGCAGGTCCCACACTGACCGACCCCGCCGCAGTTGTTGAGGTTGTTGAGACCCTTGTATGGATTGACCCCTGCAGACAGAGCCGCTTTGCGCAGATTGGCGCCTTCGATGCAACTGACCTGTTGGCCTTCCTGCTCAAAACGGATGGTGGGCACGGATCGATCACACGTGAATGTCGCTTAATTTACAAGCTTCGAAGTTTCAGATGAGGATTCCATTCGGAAGCCGTGCTGAAAACGGTGTCGACCAAGCGAATGCCCGATCAGGAGGAAGCGGCCGTGACACACCTGTCCAGCAGCGGCTGAACCGCATCCACGTCACGCCATCCGCCGATCTCCGTCACACGACCTTCCATGTTTTTGTAGGTGCGGAAAAATTCAGCAACGTCCTCCAGCTGATTGTGAGCGATCTGATGAATGCTCTGAATCGTCTGCTGACGTGGATCTGCCACAGGCACACAGAGGATCTTGCCGTCGTAGTGGCCCATGTCGTGCATATCGAGGACACCAATCGGTCGTGCCTGAATCAGACATCCAGCGAAGGTTGGTTCAGCCATGATCACCATCGCATCGAGCGGTGAGCCATCCTCCGCAAGCGTGTTCGGAATGAAGCCGTAATCAAACGGATATCTGACCGCGGAATGGAGAACGCGGTCAAGAGCCATCACCCCCGCACCAGCGAAATACTCATATTTGTTGCTGCTGCCAGCTGGAATCTCAACGATCAGATTGACCAGTCCTGGAGATGGAGACGGGGTAAGAGCCCTGAGATCCATGACGCTCCTTGGCGGCGACGGAGGGATTGGTGGGACGATCGGTCAGCACAGCGGCCAATGGAATACCCAGCCCAGTGATGGCAAGGGTGAATCCGAAAACAGCAAGAGCAGGGATAGCCACGAACTGTGCTGCAGACACAGGGGGCTTGGGGGCAGGCTCAGGATCCATTCAGTGGTGGTCGGGGACATCCCAGGCTTTCCGCCCGGAGGCAGAGGCCGATTCAGAACATCTCATGGGCGTTCTGAAGGGAGATTGAGTCATGAATCGAGGACTCGATGACTCACATTCATTGTGACACCAATGCAAGTCTTATGCAGCGGGGCGATCCTGACGATCGCGGCGCGACGCCAGATCCGAAGGAGCTTCGGGAAGACCGTCAAGACGGGATCGGATTAAACGCAACTCATCAAGGATCGCTCCAAGTACTTGCTGGGTGGCTGTGGAAGGCGAATTGAGGACCTCAACGGTGACCTCCTTGATCCTCAGCACGTCCTTGGCGAAACGAGCTACCTCGTTGGGATGAAAAAGAAGGGGATC
>NYZI01000025.1 GCA_002687115.1 Cyanobium sp. ARS6 | reverse complement strand
TCGCTGAAGTGGCGAACCTTGGCATCGTTGCCCTCTGCCTTGGCAGCTTCGAGTTCGCTCTGGTCCTTCTTGATGTGCTCGTCGATGGATTTCATGGAGTCGTTGGCGTGTCCCAACCAATGTCGACGCACACACCATACGGCTGTTGCGCTGTGCTGCCAGCCGTTGGAGGTGACAGCTCGTTTCCGTATCAACACTCATGCCCTGATTGAGTGATTTCGGCTACCAGCAAAGAAGAAAGGGTTCGTGGTCATGGTGCGAATCAGGCAACGACAGGGCCGCCACTTCATGGATGAAGAGGGCCGAATGTTCTGGATCAATGGTCCGGACAACTTCTGCTACCTCTCGGAACAGCGTCAGTGGCGCAGCGGTCTGAGCTTTCAGGAGATTCTTGACTGGAAACAATGTGCGCCTTCAGGGCTGGTGAGTCAGCGCTTCGGCTCGCTACGGGCCGCCTGCGAAGCGTTTGAACACAATCAGGTTCTCTGGTCTCATGATCTCTACCTGCGTCGCATGGGTGACCAGATGGCTCTGCATCGCTCATCGGATGACTACCGCCCCACCGTGATGAAGCTGGCCGAAGCCGCTGGTCGAGCAGTGAGACCAGCGCCATGGAATGGTCGACAGTCCAACCCATTGAGCTGTCCTGTTCCTTTGATGAATTCCAGTGCGGGTCTGGTGGGTGAACCTGGCGGCGAACTGACGCATCCTCGTCGCCGCCGTCGTTCTCTCAGGGAACCAGTTCACTGAGTTCCAGCCAGCGTTCCTCACTGGTTTCGAGCCTTTCCAGCAGGCTGGCCAGATCATGACTCAGGCTGGTGAGATCCCCCTGGCCGCTGGAGATGGCCTGCTCCAGATCTGATTTGCGCTGCTCCATCTGAGGCAGTTCACGTTCAAGCGATTCCAGCTCCCGTGATTCCTTGAAACTGCGTCGACGAGGGCCCTGGTTCTTCAGAGCCTGCTCTTTTGTGGCTTGCGCTCCATTGGATCGATTGCGATCGTCTTCAGTCGCAGCAACCTTTTCTTTGCTGCGGCGATGGTCAAGAAAGTCGCTGTAATTGCCTTCAAAACGCTCTAGCCGGCCGCCCTCAAAGCAGAACAGCCGATCGACGGTTCGATCCAGAAAGTATCGATCGTGAGAGACCACAACCACACAGCCGCGGAAGTCCTCGAGCAGGTCTTCGAGAACGCTCAGCGTTTGAACATCGAGATCATTGGTGGGTTCATCCAGCAGCAGCACATTGGGAGCCTGAATCAGCATCCGACAAAGACTCAGCCGTCGCCGTTCCCCTCCTGACAACTTGCTTAGGGGGCTGTGCTGTTGAGCTGGTGGGAACAGGAAGCGCTCCAACAGCTGCGATGCGCTCAACTGCTCCCCACCCAGGTCAATCCTGGATGCAGCCTCTTCGACGAATTCGATCACCTTGCGTTCAAGCCCTCGACCTTCGGTGAGGGCATCGGTGTGCTGATCGAGATAGCCGAGATGCACTGTTTCCCCAACTCGAAGAGTGCCAGAAGTGGCTTGCCGCCTTCCGGCGATCAGATCCAGCAGGGAGGATTTGCCGCTGCCGTTGGGGCCGATGATTCCAACCCGATCCTCTGGGCTGAAGCTGTAGGTGAAATCCTTCAGCAGCACGGCTCCGTCGACCCGGCCATCAGCTGTGACCGTCAGTTGCTGAGCTTCGATCACGAGTTTGCCGATCCGACGACTGATGCTGCTCATCTCCAGGTGGCTGCGATTGGTTTTCGCGGGACCCGACCGCATTTCCTCAATTCGCTGGATGCGAGCTTTCTGCTTGGTGCTCCGCGCCTTGGGGCCCTGACGCAGCCAGGCCAGTTCACGTCGCATCACGCTCTTGAATCGGGCGGCTTCCGCGGCTTCTGAGATCTCCTGGTCAGCTTTGCGCTGAAGATAGGCGCTGTAATTGCCATCAATGCTGGAGGCCTGTCCCCTGTCCACCTCCACGATTCGGCGTGTCACACGGTCGAGCACATAACGGTCATGGGTGACGAGCACCACAGCTCCCGGGTATCGATCCAACCAGCTCTGCAGCCATTCCACAGCCGCTGCGTCCAGATGGTTCGTCGGTTCATCCAGGAGAAGCACATCAGGTCCTGCAACCAGTGCCGAGGCCAGGCCCACTCGCTTGCGATATCCCCCTGACAAATCCTCCACCGGGCGGTGAAGATCGCTGATCCCCAGGCGCTGCAGCACTTCCTGGCACTGCTGCTCGAGCCCCCAGGCGCTCTCTTCATCCATGCGCTCACTGAGAGCGCCGAGTTCACGCATCAGCATTGTGTCCTCGGGAGACTGGGCCACCGCCTCAGAGACTGCGCTGAAGCGCAGCAGCAGTTCCCGCTTCTCTCCGCACCCTGCCAGCACCTGTTCGAGAACGGTGAGTCCAGGCTCCACCGTGCTGTCCTGACCAACGAGCTCAATTCTCAGACGTGAGGAACAGCGCCGCTCTCCGCCGCCGAGAGGTTCCTTCCCTGACAAAACCCGCAGAAGAGTGGACTTACCCGCTCCATTCGGTCCGATCAGCCCAACCCTGTCCCCTTCACGGATGTGCAGCGTGAGGTTCTCGAACAGGGTTCGGATCCCGAAATCCTTGGAGGCATCAACCAGGCTGATCAGACTCACGGGCCCGCCACCTCTCTCTGGGCGTCCAGATACGCAAACACGCTCTTGTCTCCCACATCGGCTGCTGCCTCCATGCCGAATTTCCGAACGGCAAGCACCACCAGCAGCAATCCCGCGAACAGCACCAGAAACCAGCAGGGGCCATTGCCAATCAGCCCCAGCAGCCGTCCGAGAAGAGCAACAGGAAGCAGCAGGGTGAGGCCGATGGCCTCCGGTCGCCGGAAGCAGAAGAACTCTTTGAAGCCGATGCCTGTGAGAGCCGCAAACATCGGCCCGATGGCAAGAATCCACAACGGCTGACTGGCCAGCGTGTCCAGAGCTGTACCGGCTGATCCCTGAAGCATCAGCACCAGCCATCCTCCACAACCGAGCAGCCAGAACAGCTGCAGCGCCTGATGCAGCGGACGCAGGTAGATATGAATCCACTGGAGCGCCAGTCCAAGGCTGACGCCAAGGGGAAGAAGCCACAACCATGCCCACTCACCGCCAGCCAGCCACCACTGCAGAAGGCCAGCGCTGAGCGATGCTCCGCTGATCAGCAGGCACACCCTGTAGCGCTGCACCTCCTCCCTGTCCTTCGAGGTGATGGTGAAAGGTCCATACATTCCGTCGAACTGTGGATCGGCGGTCGTCATGGCAAGGGAATGGTGCTGTTCACCAGTGTGCTCAGCTTCGGGCCGTCCGGAACGATTCCGCCCGGATTCAGGGGAAACAGGGCGCCGAAGTAGTCGTTGCGCCAGGCAGAGGCATCGCAGGTGGCAGCCACTCCAGGTAGGGCCAGGAACCGTTGCCGCCATCTCCAAAGTCCAGGCAGCATCCACAGGGGACTGGCGCTGCATCCGAACAGGGGGGAATAAACCGTTTCCCAGCGGATCAGGGTCGGAAACAGACGGATGTCCGCAAGGGTCAGCGTTTCACCGCAGAGCCATGGCCCCTCACACTGGAGGCTGCGTTCCACCTCGTTCAAGGCTTCGATCATGGCGGCACTTGCCCGGTTGTAAGCCGCCTGGTTTCTGGCGAAGCCGCAGCGGTAGACCCCGTCATTCACGGCTGGTTGCAGGAGCTGCTGCCAGCTTTCGATCCGTTCCAGCAGGGTGTCCGGTGCCAGGTCCGGAGCGCCAGCTTCCGCAGGCCAGCGATTGAGTGCCTCACTCAAAGGTGTGCTGTCGTTGCCAAGAAGTTTTGGATTGTGCTGTTCGCTGTGGCCAGGATCCACCAGCACCGGCACCGTTGCTCGCAGACTTGGTTCAGCTCCGCAACGGCGATACAGCTCAAGAAGGCTTGTGCAGCCCAGCCAGCCGGGATCCAGCCGCCATCGTCCCTCCTCATGGTCAGCCCTGGCGGTGATCACTTCGAGGGTGCTTTCAAGGTTTCGCAGCTTCACCATCAGCCAGGTGCGATGTGCCCATGGACAACTGCGTCCGATCAGCAGCCGCGGTCGACGCTTTGGGTCTCGCCGCTGGAGATCCTCCGCCTCGGGAACCAGGGTCTGCATGGGTGTGCTGTCCGGCCTTTGGTAGTTGCCCTGGTCATCCGCCGGCCCCAGCCCTGTCATCAGGCGTTTCCACTGCCACTGCCAGCCATTGCGCACGCTGCGAACGATCAGCGGAGGAATCGACATCACGGTTCCGTTTCAAGGCATTGTCCTTCAGGCTGTGAATGAGTGCAGCGAGCTGATGGCAAGCCCCCGAGTGTTGGTGGTGGCTGGTACCCACGGCAATGAAGTCAATGCCCCCTGGCTTCTTGAGCAATGGGCCGTTCACGAGGAGCTGATTGACGCCTGTGGATGTGTCGTCCAAACGGCGATTGGTAACCCGGAGGCCTTAGCGGTTGGTCGTCGTTATTGCGATCGCGATCTCAATCGCTCCTTCCGTCCCGATCTCCTTCAGCAGAGCGCGACCCACCCCGAGCAGTGTGATCGTGAAATGCTCAGGGCTCTGGAACTTCTGCGTCAGTTCGGGCCTGACGGTCAAACACCCTGTGAACTGGTGATTGATCTGCACAGCACCACATCGGCAATGGGTAACTGCCTAGTGGTTTACGGCCGCAGGCCAGCCGATCTGGCTCTGGCAGCGCTGGTTCAGTCAATGCTGGGTCTGCGAATTTATCTGCATGAAGCAGATGCAGCGCAACAGGGTTTCATGGTGGAGCGCTGGCCATGTGGCCTTGTGATTGAGGTGGGGCCCGTGCCTCAGGGCGTTCGACGGCATGACATCGTTCAGCAGACGCGGCTGGCGCTTCAGGCGGTGTTTCGGGCCATTGCTGATGTCATGTCAGGCGAAGCCAGCTATCCCAACGGGCTTGTGCTCCACCGGCATCTCAAAAGCCTTGATCTGCCTCGACAGCCCTCAGGCGAGGCTGCAGCCTTGATTCATCCTGAGCTGCAGGACCGGGATTGGATTCCCCTGCGCAGCGGCGATCCTCTGTTTGTCTCGGCGCAGGGAACAACCATTGCCTACGAAGGGCCCGATGGAGACATTCCCGTCTTCATCAATGAAGCGGCTTACGCGGAGAAAGCCATTGCGCTCAGCCTCACAAGCCGTGAACAGTGGCCTCTGTCGGAAACATGGACAGAGGCTCTCGATCTTTTGTTGAACGGCAATCAGCGCGGTGGACCGTTGTAGATGATGCTGACGACGCTGCGGCCGTCAGGCGCGACCTCGATTTCCGTTTCCGTTGTGGCGTCGCTGCCATTTTCAGGCCATCCAGGACTTCCCCCCAGGAAGCTGAAGGTGAAGCCATCTGGGGAATCATTCACAAGACAATCCCCTCCGCCTGAGCTGGTCTGGAACATGCAGGGCTGGGGGCGATAGACACTGAGACCACCGTTCTCGGTCACAGCTGTATTGCGTGCCAGGTTCAGCGCTCGCACCTGGGATGCCGGAACTGGCGCTTGTGCAAGCGCAGGGGCACCGGCAAAAGCACCTGTGCCGGCGATCACAGCCAGGGTGGTAAGGGAGGAGAGGTACATGACCTTTGTGAAGACTCTTCTATCGGAGACAGAGCTTCAACGTCTGTCAACCAATCCGTTGTGGTCTGTTGAACGACTGGATCAGCGGATCGGTCCGTTGTAAGGAACAGCCAGAATTCTGTCTCCATCACGGGAGACAAGAACTTCAGTTTCCATTGTTGGATCGGGTGGAGACTGTTGTTCCCAGCCTGGTGGACCTCCGCTGAACCCGAACAGAAACCCCTGATCCGATTTGGAGATCAGGCAGGACGTCGCTCCGGTTTCGTACATGCAGGCCGCGGCACGGTATGAGGAGAGGCCGCCATTGAGAGATTCCGCTCTCATTCTCGCGAGATTCGCTGCCTTGGGTTGTGCAAGGGGCAGAGCAGGTGCAGCCTGCAAAGCGCTGATCCCTCCCAGGGAGAGAACAAAACCGGCGGCTGTGGTCAGCAGTGGCTTCATGGGTTCGAAGGATGGCATTCCAGCCTGGTGCCAGGCCCCAGGGCATCTATGTCTAGACCTTGGAAAGACATGTCCTGTTGTGACTGTCCCCTCAGCTCTCTGAGAGTCTTCATCCGCAGGCCCACGTCCCCTGCTCAAGTGTGCAGGGAAGACTGCTGACCTTGCCGTCCTCCCAGTAGATCCTCAGCCTGTCGTCGGCAGTGCCGCTGCGGAATGTGATCGATTGGATCGGCCCGGGAGGAACGCGCTCTCCACTGTCATCAGCTTCCGGCATCGATTCGCTGACCCGACGCTCAAGCTGGTCGAGACGGGTTTTCAGTTTCGTGATTTGTGCATCACGACTGATGTCTGTTGTCGGCTGAACCTCAGATCGTTGTTGACAGGCACCGATGAGCGAAGCCGCCATGACTGCGCTGCACGCAATCGCCATTGATCGAACGGCGGGGGCTGAAGACAAAACCATGACCGCGGCGGTTGTTGTTGATCCAGTGTGGGTGTTCAGCCTGCTTCGACCAGTCGTTCGCTCCAGTAGACAACAGCTCCCTGAGCTTCCAGCTCATGACGCCTGTGGCGCGCAGCCTTGGTGGGAACGGTTTCCTCCAGACGCTGTCCTGCGATCAACCAACGAATCAGGACCACAAGCGTCTCCCAAGACACAACCTGAGAATCTTAAGCGTTCCTTTAGGCCGCGGTCTTCTGTTCTGCCTGCGCCTGAGCGAGGTCTCAATGGTTCTTCATGTCGGCTTCATAAAGCAGGCGACATCTTGCGCAATGTTGCTTTACAATCGTTCTCGGCAGGGCTTCCTG
>NYZI01000024.1 GCA_002687115.1 Cyanobium sp. ARS6 | reverse complement strand
GTAAAGACGCACGCTCATGAAACGGGGAAGGGAAACGGAAGACTGCGTGTCAGGCCGATCGTTGTCGTCACTGCTAGGGCAGTTAATCACAGGACCCATTCGGGTCTGCCTGAACCGCTCGATGGGACAACCAGGATCGCGCTGCATTGAGCGCCTGTTCGCCGGTCGAGATCCGACCATACGCACGCTCGAGGCACAGGTGTTGAATCAGTTCCCCCAGAGCGGGGCCCGCCGCGATGGGGAGTGCATTCAGAAGGGTCGTTCCATTCACAGGGGGGTAAGGGTGGAAAAGGGGGTCCTGGGGGTCTCTCCAGCGCTCCAGCCATGGCTGCTGCAGTGCTTTGGGCCAGGTCACGATCAGCGCAGGCAGATCCATTTCAAGATCCTTGTGAAGCTGCAAACGTTCCTGCTCCGAGAGCTGTTCAAGGCACGGATCCCCCTGCTCAGCTGTCGAACGCTCGATCCAATGACGCAGCCGTTCACAACGCTTCAGCTGACGGCGACTGAAGCGGAGCTCTTTCAGCCCTTCATCAGGCAGCAGCTGGGTGAGCCTCGTAAGGGGGAGAGCCTGCAGTCGTTCGCTGTCTGTCAGCAGGTCAGCGTTCTTCACGGTCCCGGCAATCTTCTGATCACCTGATGTGTTGTTCTGCTTTGTCCAGGGCTTCAGCAGCTCCAGATCGAGAAGGGTCTCAATTGCGAGGTCTGCGGCCGGTGCGGCGGTCAGCCGCAACAGTTCCGCCTGAATGCGTTCGGGGGCGGCCTTCGGCAGCAGGTCACGGTTGCGGCGCAACATCGACAGCGTGAGCGGGGCCATGCGCATCTCGAGCTCCGCCATGAGACGCAGGCCGCGAAGCAGGCGCAGTGGGTCGTCCTGAAGATTGGCCTCCTCCACTGCAACGATCGTGCTGGACTGAAGATCCTCCAGGCCACCTGTCGGATCAATCAGTCGTGGGGCGCCATCGAAGCTCAGGGCAATGGCATTGAGCCGATAGTCACGACGGTTGAGATCGTCCTCCAGCGTTACGCCGTCCTGCCTGGCCAGATCGATCGTCCACCCCCTGAGCACCAAGCGGGCCATGTCGCGTGCTTCATCCAGCACAACGCAGGCGCCTCCATGCTTCTGCGCCAGCTGCCGGGTGCTTTCGAGGGCATTCCCAGGCACCACTAGGTCGAGATCAGGGGTGTCCGTGAGTCGGTCCAGGAGGGCGTCACGCACCGCTCCCCCCACCAGCACCGCCCCTGTCGGCAGCTGCGCCGGTGACACCGGCCATTTTGCCGGTTTCAGACGCTGCAAACTGATTTCAGCCAGCTTGTCCCGATCTCCCGCCAGAATGGGAGGAGAACCACAGCGGGGGGGCATGTGCATCTGTGTTGACTGCCGCTGGGTAGATCGTTGTCAGGCCTATCACGCTGTGGAGCGGCAGCACGGTGCTCCACATCTCGCTGAAACTCCTGATCTCAAGCCGTCAGATCCCCGAATTCACATCAGTGTGATGGATCTGCCTGCTGGACAGGTTGGTGTCGAATGGGATGTGAGGGGCTGTGGATCGTTTCAGCTGGAGCGGGGGCGTTGGAGCAGACTCAGGCCCGGTGAGGAGGTGCCTACATGAGCGGCTGGCTGCTCGCTCTGCACAGCTCCACTGAAACTCTCGGGATCGCACTGGTTGGCGCGGAAGCGCCCCTGCAGGAAGCCCGTGTGCTGTGTCGCTCGCTTGGACGGGCTCTCACCAATGAACTGGTGATTTCGCTGCAGCAGCTTCTGCCCGCGGATCAGTGGACCGGCATCAGGAGGCTGGCGGTGGCCACCGGACCGGGCGGATTCACTGGGACGCGTCTGACCGTTGTGCTGGCGAGGACGCTGGCTCAGCAGCTGGGAGTGCCCCTGCACGGTGTGAGCAGCTTCGCCCTGATGGCTCCCAGACTGCGCAATCAGCTGCCGCAGCAGCAGCAGCAGCAGCCGTTCTCGATTGTGCAGACGCTGCCCCGACGAGGAAAGGTGGCCGGTCGCTATCGGATCGCGGACACCGTGGTCGAGGAGCTGGAATCCCCTCGCCTGCTCAACGATCGTGATCAACCTGCTCCGACCGTTCCGATGGACGTTGATGTTCCTGCAGATGTGCTCGAGCTTCTGAAGTGCTGCAGGGACTTTCATGTCCGCGATCTCCCTGGTCCCTGGGATCCGGTCCTGCCGATCTACCCCACATCGCCTGTGGGGCCGGTCTGATGGGTCTTGGTTGTCGTTCGCTGCTGCTTTGTGCGGCGGTGCTGGCCGGTGCCGGCGTCGCCGGCCCCTTGCGCCCTTTCGTTGAGGCCGCCCTCACCAATCATCAGCCGCAGCGCATTCTGGTGCTCGGAGGTGATGCCGATCGTGAGCGCATGGGACTGAACCTGGCCCGTCGGATGAACCTTCCTCTGGTGGTCAGCGGTGGGACCAATCCCGAATATGCACGGTGGTTGATGCGGGATGCCGGTCTGGAGCCGGACAGGGTTCGGCTGGATTACCGGGCCAAGGACACCCTTGGAAATTTCACGTCGCTGGTGGATGAACTGCAGCGCGATGGGGTGCACCATCTGCTGCTGGTCACCAGTGAAGATCATCTGCCGCGGGCGATGGCAGTGGGTGGCATCGTTGCCGGAAGCCGTGGAATCCGGCTCACGGGCGTTCCCGTCAGCTGCCGGTCCAGATGCCGTGATGAGGGCCTGGGCAAGCGTTTCGGAGATGGAATGCGTGCCGTTGCCTGGGTGATCACAGGTCGGGATCTCAAGCCCTGGGCCCGCAGACAATGGCCTCAGCTGTTCACTGCTCCCTGATCAAGCAGAGCATTGATGCGTTGCTGGAGTTCGCGTGTGGTCGCTTCCAGCTCCGGTTTGCGCCGGCTGCTCGGTGCGGGCACAGGAATTCCGATCCGCATTTCCAGCCTCACCAGCCGTGGTCGGCTGCGACCCACTCCGAGTGCTCTGTGGCTGTTGAGAATGGCCACGGGCAGAAGAGCTGCTCCTGATCTCGCCGCCAGGAGAGCTGCACCTGGCATGGGCTGATTCACACGACCGTTCTCCTGGCGGGTTCCATCAAGAAAGACGCCGATCGCCCAGCCCTCCTGGAGTCTTGCTGTGGCTGTGCGGATGGCTTCGCGGTCGCTGGCGCCACGCTTCACCGGATAGGCGCCACAGGCCCGGATCACTCTTCCCAGAAGAGGGATGCTGAACAGCTCGGCTTTGGCCATGAACGCCACCGGGCGGCCAAGGGCATGGCCAAGCAGCGGTGGATCGAGATGGGACCCGTGGTTGGCCACGACAACCAGAGGCCCGTCCATCGGGACGTTGCCGTTGCCGCGGGTGCGTCCTCGGAACAGAATCCTGAAAACCGGAAACACCAGCAGGCCGCTGACCAGTCTGTAGGCCAGACTCGGCCGCGGCGCCTTGAAGGTCTGCAGGTCGGTGGAGTCGGCCTCAGGGTTGCTGCTCATGGTCAAAGGCCCAGGTCGCCGGCACTCGCCAGCTGTGAGGTGGTGACACCTTTCATTGCGCGTTTGGCCAGTCCGCTGAGCACGTTCCCCGGTCCGATTTCGACCAGGGTGTCCACCCCGGCGGATGTCATCCCAGTCATCGTTTCGCGCCAGCGCACACCTGTGGTCATCTGGCGGCGCAGTCGCTGCTTCAGCTCTGCGGAATCGAGGCTGGGTGTGGGGTCGGTGTTGCTCAGCACGGGAAAGCGCGCGTCCTGGAAGCTGAGACCATCCAGATGGGTGGCGAAGGCATCCGCTGCCTTGGCCATGAAGGGGGAATGGAAGGCCCCGGAAACGACCAGGGGAATCGCGCGCTTGCAGCTGACGGTCTCACTGACGGAGTTCACCGCAGCCGGGCTCCCAGACAGCACCACCTGGGCATCGCTGTTGTCATTGGCAATCACCACCCCCTCCGTTGCACTCACAACCTCCTCCAGTTCGCTGCGATCGAAACCGATCACCGCTGTCATCGCTCCACCGCGGGCGTTCGCCATCAGCTCAGAGCGGCGTTGCATCAGCGCCAGCCCGGTGGCTGCATCAAACACACCCGCTGCATAAAGAGCCACGAGCTCCCCAAGGCTGTGGCCGGCCACCAGGTCGGGTTCCCTGCTCTGGCGCAGCAGCTCGTCCACAATCAGCGATTCCACAACGAACAGAGCCGGCTGAGTGTTCCGGGTGTCGTTCAGATCGGAGGGGTCAGCGGAACCTGAGACCTCCCCCCTGCAGATCGCGAGCAGATCTCTGCCGAGTAGTTCCGAGGCCAGGTCAAAGCGTTCCTGTGCACCAGGCAGGGTGAGGACGGGATCGGCCATGCCGGCTTTCTGAGACCCCTGTCCGGGGAACACCCAGGCGATCGACATTCACAGTGGTGCAAAGGTCTTGGGAGCCTAAGCGGGACCCTGCCAGCGGAACAGAGCAGCACCCCAGCTCAGGCCTGCGCCGAAGCCGCTGCTGGCCAGCAGGTGCCCCGACCGGACGCGTCCATCACGCACGGCTTCATCGAGAACCAGCGGAATGGTGGCCGCCGATGTGTTGCCGTAGTGCGCCAGGTTGCTCAGCACCTTCGGCCTGGGAATCGCGAAGCGATCGGCAACCGCGTCGAGGATGCGCTGATTGGCTTGATGCAGAAGCAGCCAGTCGAGGCTCTCAGCGCCAACTGCACAGCGCTCAAGCAGGCATTGCAGAACGGCAGGCACTTCCCTGATGGCGAACTTGTACACCTCCTGACCATTCATCTCGATCGGGCGGTACCCGCCCTGACGATGCCGGGCATCCGCTGCCAGGACTTCATTGCTGTCGAGAGCAGGCAGGTTCAGCACTCCGCCGCGAGAGCCATCGCTGCGCAACAGAAATCCGAGCAGCCCGTCTTCATCGGCGGCTTCGATGGCGACGGCTCCGGCTCCATCGCCGAACAGCACACAGCTGCGGCGGTCATCCCAGTCCACAAAACGGCTCAACTGGTCGGCGCCGATCACCAGGGCCCGACGCATGCTGCCTGTGCGCAGGAATTGCGCTGCCGTCACCAGCGAAAACAGAAAGCCACTGCAGGCGGCGGTGAGATCAAAGGCCACCGCGTTGGTGGCTCCAAGAGCGGCCTGCACCGCCGGAGCGGTTCCGAACAGATCATCAGGAGTGGAGGTGGCCAGCAGCACCAGATCGAGGCTTTTGGGGGACCAGCCGGCCATGGCCAGAGCAGACCTTCCCGCGTCTGCCGCGAGGTCGCTCAGGCGTTGATCAGGACTGCTCACCCGTCGTGTGGAGATCCCTGTGCGGCTCTGGATCCACTCGTCACTGGTGTCCACCCGCAGCCCCAGCTGGTTGTTGCTGATCACCTGGGCTGCCTGAGCGCTGCCGCTGCCGATGAGAGCGACGCCCCGGGAGTGCGGTGATGCTCCAGCCAAAAGAGGGTCCAAGCGGTGGCGTCAGTCAATCACAGTCCATCAGAACCCCCTGTCAGGCCAAAGGGTTGCTCAGGCTGCCAGCCGAGATCTGATGATCTCTATGTCGGCCTGCGTTTCAGGTCTTTGAGGTGACCTTCGCTCCCAGCTGGGCAAGGTGGTCCATCACGCCATGGCTGGCGGCGGAATGGGCCAGACGCAGGGCACTGACAACCGACAGTGCCTTGCTGCTGCCATGGCCGATCACGCAGATGCCGTTGACACCCAGAAGCAGCGCTCCGCCGTGTTCGGCATGATCCAGCCTTTTCTTGATGCGCTTGAGGTTGGTGCGCAGGAAGGCGGAACCAACCTTGCCTCGTCGCCCCCGTGGCAGTTCGGCTCTGAGCACGCCGAGCAGCACACTTCCGACCGACTCCAGGAACTTCAGCAGAACGTTGCCGGTGAAGCCGTCACAGACCACAACATCGAACTCGCCGGACAACACATCGCGGCCCTCACAGTTGCCGGCGAAGTGCAGACGTGATTCCCCGATCAGCAGTTCATGGGTGCGCACGGAGAGATCGTTGCCCTTGCACTCCTCCTCACCGATGTTGAGCAGGCCGATTCTGGGTTTGCTCACCTGAAGCACATCTCTGCTGTAGATGTCTCCGAGCAGAGCGAACTGGTGCAGGTAGGAGGGTTTGCAATCCATGTTGGCCCCCACATCGAGCACCAGAACTGGCTGACCTGGATCCTTCGTTGGAAACAGGGCGCCGATGGCGGGTCTTTCGATCCCTGCCAGTCGTCCCAGCCGGAAGATGGCGGAGGCCATCACGGCTCCGGAGTTACCCGCGGAATACACCGCCTGGGCCTCCCCCCGCTTCACCAGGTCCATGGCCACGTTGATGCTGGCATCACGCTTGCGTCGCACCACTGTTGCCTCCTCATGCATCTCCACCGAGGGCCCGCTGGTGATCAGCTCCAGCAGTCCTGCATCGATCGCCGCATTCATCGACTCTCCTAGTCCGGCCGCGGCGGCGGCTTCAATCACCCGGTCCGTTTCGCCGACGAAGCGGATTTTTACCGCCAGTCTCTCGATGGCCTGCAGACATCCCTCAAGAATCGCAGCGGGAGCGTTGTCGCCACCCATGCCATCCACGGCCATCCAGATGCGCTCGTCGTCGTTGATCTCGAGCTCCTCACCAGGGATTCCCCCCTGCAGGCGTCTCAAGGGATCCATCACCGGTTGCAACACTGAACCGGCCATGTTTCCGGCGTTGTTGACCACCGTGCCTGCCATGGAGGTGACGGAACCTGCCACGTTGCCGGCTGCACTTGCTGATGTGGTTGCAGTGTCCACAAGTGTCGTCACTGCCGCATTGCGCCGATACCAGATCACAAGACGACGAACGGCCTTTGAGCGTCGGGCTTTGATCCTCGGCGCAGCGTCCGGGGTGAGATCAGGATCCTTCGGAGGCAACGGAATCGATGATGCGCTGGAACAGATAGCCGGTTCCGCGAGCGGTGAGGATCAGCTCGGGGTTGGCCGGGTCATCTTCGAGTTTGGAACGAAGACGTGAGATGTGAACATCCACCACCCGGGTGTCGACATGACGTTCAGGGGTGTAGCCCCAAACCTCCTTCAGGATCTCACCACGGCTGAACGGTTCTCCCGAGCGGCTCACCAGCAGCTCGAGCAGGCTGAATTCCATTCCGGTGAGTCGGATGCGCTCGTCATTGCGGAACACCTGCCGTTTGTTGGTGTCGATCTTCAGATCCGAAACCTGGATCACGCCCGAGTTGGGGATTCCCGCAGCATGCTCTTTTTCAACACGGCGCAGAACGCAGCGAATTCGAGCCTCCAGTTCCTTCGGGCTGAAGGGTTTGATCACGTAGTCATCCGCTCCAAGCTCCAGTCCGGTGATCCTGTCGGCGACATCACCGAGAGCTGTGAGCATCACGATCGGAACATCCGACTCCTTGCGAAGTTCCTGGCAGACCCCGTAGCCATCAAGCTTCGGCATCATCACGTCCAGGACCACCAGATCCGGATTGCACTCCTGGAAACTCTCCAGGGCTTCCGTTCCATCACAGGCAGTGACCACGTTGTACCCGATCATCGAGAGCCGGGTTTCCAGGATCCTGCGGATGCTGGCCTCGTCATCCACCACGAGGATGGTTTCCTTGGAGGGTGCTGAGGCCGTCATATCGCCGGCAAGGAGCAAAGATAGTGCTCACAAATAGGTGATCAGCGGGTTCAGTCGTTCACGTAGCGCCAACTTTCTTCATCATTCGACGTGCCCCGATCAGCCAATCTCTACGTCTGTCAGAGCTGCGGTGCGCAGACGCGGCAGTTCTTTGGGCGATGCAGCAGCTGTGGAAGCTGGAATTCTCTGGTTGAGCAATCGGTGCCCAAGGATGACGGCCGTAGGCGTCGCACCGGTGCCGACCCTGCAGCTGCGCCCAAAGCACGACGCTCCAGGTCAATGGCCTCACTGGGCGATCAACCGCTAGAGCGCATTGCCTGTGGTTACGAGGAACTCAACCGGGTTCTCGGCGGTGGGCTGGTGCCTGGATCACTCGTGCTGGTGGGCGGGGATCCAGGGATTGGCAAAAGCACCCTGCTTCTTCAGAGCGCATCGGCCATCGCCAGAGAACGTTCGGTGCTCTACGTGAGCGCTGAGGAATCGGCCCAGCAAGTCAAGCTCCGTTGGCAGCGGTTAACAGTCGACCGTGGCGATCTGCAGCTGCTGGCGGAGACAGACCTTGAACTGGTTCTTCAGGAACTGGAGGCTCTGAGGCCAGAGGTGGCGGTCATTGACAGTATCCAGGCGTTGCATGATGCCGAACTCGCCAGTGCACCTGGTTCCGTCGCTCAGGTCAGGGAATGTGCGGCTGCTCTGCAGAGACTGGCGAAGCGTCAGAACACTGCCCTGCTGCTGGTGGGCCATGTCACCAAGGAGGGCGCGCTTGCGGGTCCCAAGGTGCTTGAACATCTGGTGGATGCGGTGCTCACTTTCGAGGGAGACCGCTTCGCCAGCCATCGCCTGCTTCGGGCTGTCAAGAACCGTTTCGGGACCACCCACGAGCTTGGGGTGTTTGAAATGCGCGGTCAGGGCCTCGAGGAGGTCGACAATCCAAGCGAACTGTTTCTCAGTGGCGAGCGTGCCAATGGGGTGGCAACGATCGTGGCCTGTGAAGGCACCAGGCCACTGGTGGTTGATCTGCAAGCGTTGGTGAGCTCAACCAGTTACGCCAGCCCGCGGCGAACAGCCACCGGCATCGCTGTGAACAGGCTGCATCAGATTCTGGCGGTGCTCGAGAAGCACATGGGTTTGCCGCTGTCCCGCTTCGATTGTTATCTGGCGGTGGCCGGTGGTCTGGATGTGGAGGAGCCCGCGGCGGACCTGGGAGTGGCAGCAGCGGTTGTGGCCAGTTTCCGTGATCTGACTCTGCCCGCTGGAACGGTTCTGCTCGGGGAACTCGGTCTGGGAGGTCAACTGCGACCGGTGGGGCAGCTGGAGCTGAGGCTGCAGGAGGCTGTTCGGCTGGGGTTCAGGCGTGCCGTCGTGCCAGGCGGAAGTGGCCTGGGTCCACTGGCATCGGGTCTCGAGCTGGAACTGCTGGAAGCGGGATCCATCACCGAAGCCCTCGTGCTTGGGCTTGGGGTGAACCCGGAGGACGACGCGACCTGATTCACTCAGCCATCAGAAGTAAACATCCACGTTGCTGCGGCCGCTGGATTTGAGCCAGTTTTCAATGTCCAGGTATCCACCTGGGTTGAGTCGCACGGCCTGTGTCCAGGCCTCAGCCGCTTTGTCAAGCCAGACGTCTGCTTCATCTCGTCGACCCTCCTCTTCGGCGATCCGTCCCCGTTTTTCGTAGATCAACCCCATGTTCTTCAGGCAGGAAGGCTGCTTGGGATTTTCATCAAGAGCCTGTTGATAGGTCTCAATCGCCCTGTCCTCCTCACCGTTGCTCATGTAGATAATCGCCATGTTCTTGAGGGTCTCCCCACGGTCGATCGGGTTCTCCTCGAGCTTCAGACTCTCCTCGTAGTTCTCGAGGGCTTCGGCGTAATCCCCGTCGTTCTGTGCGGACAATCCGTCGCGGTAGTAGACGTAGGCCTCCTTGGCCCGGGCATTGATCGGCAGCAACTTCACGATCAGGTCGGCCATGACCGTGAAGCTCTTGTCGATGAAGTTGTCGTTGCGGTTGCTGCGTGGCACGGAAAGCCGGACGGAT
>NYZI01000023.1 GCA_002687115.1 Cyanobium sp. ARS6 | reverse complement strand
GCAGGCTGCGAGGTTGGCGTGCAGGCAGGAGATCACTGCGTGGCTCATGGTCATCGGTTGGATTGATGGGCGAGTTGTCTGTTTCTGAGGGGGGCCTGATGCAGTTCCAGGACGTCGTCTGTGAGCAGGCAGTCGACAATCGTTGACTGAATGCCGGCGGGGTTCAGTGCTCTGCCCTGAACCACAAGGTGTGATGTGCGGTTCGGCCTGCCTGCCGGCGCTTCCACCCTTTCCAAGGGAAGGAACTGAGATCTCTGCTGGCTCACCATCCAGTTGCAGAGGAACGATCGACCATCAGGAAGATTCATCAGCGCTTTGGCCCGATACACATCGCCGTAGGCGCCATTCACGAGTTCAAACCAGAAGCTGCTGAGGCTGTTGGGATCCCAAACACAACCTCGAAGATTGTGATGCCAGGATTCAAGACGTTTGAAATCCAAGACGTCCTGTCTCGGGAGTTCTGGATCCAGGCCGAAATGCAGTGCGCGATCCGGACGCAGATTGAAGCGCTCCAGTTTCTGGAGGATGAGTGAATCGATGCCGTCGGATTCGCTTCTGGCTGGCGGTTGGAACTGCTGAACCTCAACCAGCACCAGTCGGGGCCCTGTTGGCAGCGAAGTATTCGCCGATGTTGCAAGGTCCACCAGTTGAGGGATCTGGTCTTTCAACCAGGTGCTGTCGATGCCTGCGTTATGGCCTTGTTCGAGACCCTCTTGCTGGGATCCGCTTAAGCGGAGATAGGCACATCTGCCAGTGTGTTTCAGGAAGGTGTCGCGGATCCAATTGGTTTTTCCGCAGCCGGGGGGGCCTGTGATCAACCAGGTGTTCTGCATGGCCGGAGAGCCTCAGGCCTGGGTGAACACAGGCCTGGGAATGGGAATCATTCTCACTATGCCAGATCAAATGAAGCCTGCCATCGAATCAAGCGTCGTGGTCGTTCAGGGCTTTTGCGGCATCAGCGCCATGCCTGTCTCTGCCAAGGCCTCACCACACGGGCTGTGGTGAGGTTGTTTCTGTTGTCCTTGACCTTTTGCAGGGGCAGGCAGAGCCAGCTTCTTCAGGACCAATCATTCGAGATTTAATCCATAGATGTTTGCAAATTCATCCTGGAACGGAGACGTTTTCAGCAGCTCGCTGATTCCCAGTTCATCCTGCCAATCGGTGATCGATCTTTCCCATCCCTCTTCCCAGCGAGGCGAGAAAAGTTCAGGAACCCTGTGGCCAATTGCAATGCCAAAACCGATTGCATCCCAGATCAGCCTGCGCTCACTTGGTTCGTAGGCGCCGCGCAGCATCCACGATGAAAGAATTCCAATATGAAAGGGGCTTGATCCAGTGCTTGCATAAAACGCGGTTGCAGCAGCTTCACCGGCCACTGTGATCGGAAGTCCAAGAATCGTGTGGTGAATTTCATGCAAACGCGCAGCCCTGGTTTTCGCGAAGTCTTCATCGGTTTGAGGTTCTGGTATCTGCGATTGATCAACTAAAAAAGAAATCCCAAGCTTCTCCAGGCGACGATGCACGCACCAACCAAGGCTCCCTTTGGGCATCGCAGCCATTTGCTCAAGATCTGGCCATAAAGGTGAAGGTCGGTTGGCCAGTAGCCCCTGAACTTTTGGAGTGGCTAAAATCCGTTCAATACAGTCTTTCTCCAGTTTGGTATTGCCTGGAATTCCAAAATATCGGCCGTGTTGAAAGATTCTTTCAGGTTGCTTTGCTGTCTGCAGAATTGAAATTCCTAGCTTTGTGACACCCTTGGAAAATGATGAGCGTACGTAGTGCTTTTGGTCTGTAGTCATCCGTTGATGCAGCTCTGCAATCAATGTCGCTGGAATCCCGGAAGATTTCCCCCCCCGAAAGGGTGATTTGCTTCTGAGACTTTCCTGAGTCAACAGGGATCTGCTTGACCAGTCGTGAGGCGTCAGCCGTGGCGCCAAAGACGAAGCCCACACCTGCGGTGAACCCAAAGACGATCAAAGCTGTCCCTGGTGGCCGCTGCTGCCAATCTGGAGCCCCTAATTGCAAAGGCTCAAGGGGGTTGATCCCTTAGTTGTCCCTTGATTTTTGTGCAACTGGGCGTGATTGTGGGCAAGTGCTAATTCACAGACTGTATTGCTGTCAGTATTGTCCTCGTCATTACTTTTGAGGTCGGGGNAGATGNCATCGACCCGGCAATCTCAATGGCCGTTGTTTGTTGGCAACAGTAATGGCTCAGCTGTNGTGATTACTCTGACCCTGATGTGGGTGGTGTGTTCCACAACGCCTATGGCCATGGCTACGTTTGGCGCTTGTCATGNCAGCGCCATGAATACAAGGCCAAACAAAGTACCTTTTCACAGAATGAGGATTTGTTAGCGCTCTTAAGTCTTGCCCGGATTTGGATTATTCATTGATCAATCAAGACAATTGATTGCTTTTGATTGTGATCAGCCAATGGGTGGAGTGATCCAATCCAGAGTTTAAGTTCACTCTTCGCCTTCAAGTGTGACAACCACCTTTCCGATCTTGCCGGTGAAGCGGAAGGGGACGTCGTAATCCTTTGTGAGGGGCAATCCGGCATCCCTGCCAACATCCAGACCTTCGGTCATGGAGAAACGGGTCGGTACCGTTGCCGGAATATTTCCTTTTGCCACTTCCTCGCCGTTGAGGAGAAGGGTGACTGTTGCTCCTTTTCCAACTCCTCCTCCCTCGTAGTCGAAATCGGCCACGAGCGTGTGGTCACCTGCGGGGAGCACATTTTTGCCCTTGATCGTGTGCTTGTGCTCCGGGTAGTGAGAAAGCGAGTACTTGAAGGTTGGCTTGCCTTCGAGCAGCATTAAACCCCAACCGGCAAACCAACCGCCCTGGGTGATGATCATCCCCTCGGCACCACCTTCCGGGATGAAGAGTTTGGCAGTGATCTTGAATGAGGTGTTTTTCACGCTCACTGCTGCTCCTTCGGGGATGCGGAAGGTGCCGTCGTAGTACACGAACTCCTTCCTGCCACGGTTTGGTTCCGGACGGTTGGCTGGGTCGGCCCGCTCGATGTAGCGGTCGTCGAGTGGAAAGACTTGGTTCTTCTTTGCTTCCGATATAAAAATGGCACGAAGTTCCTCAAGCTTTTTGGGGTTCTCCTTGGCCAGATTCTTAGACTGACTGAAATCCTCTCTGAGGTTGTAGAGCTCCCACTCGTAGTCGTTGAACGGATCAGGATTGCTGGGGCCCCTGCCCTCCCAGGGCAGTCGCTTCGGAGTGCTGTTGGCTATCCAACCCTCATGGTAGATGCCCTGATTCGCAATCACCTCAAAATACTGGGTCTTATGTTGCTCTGGTGCATCAGGATTATTGAGCGTATAGAGCAGGCTCTTGCCGTTCATTGGCACCTGCTTAAAGCCATTGATTGTTTCTGGCTCGGGAAGGCTCGCAGCCTCAAGGATAGTTGGTACGATGTCATTAACATGACCGAATTGGCTGCGGACAGCACCAGGATCCTTAATTCGGTCGCCCCACATCAAGGCCATTCCAGTGCGTGATCCTCCCAAGTGGGAGGCAATTTTTTTGTCCCATTGGAAAGGCGTGTTCATCGCGTGCGCCCAGCTGTGGGAGTAGTGATTTTCGAACCACATGCCTCCGAATTCATCCAGATTTTCAAGCATGTACTCGGGCCGATCGGCCACCTTGTTGCCCATGGTGGCAATCTCACTCGTCATTCCGATGCCTGTGGGATCCTCCGCGCTTGAGCCATTGTCTCCCATGATGTAGATAACAAGGGTGTTCTCCAATTCGCCCATCTCTTCGATGGCATCAATTACACGACCCACCTGATAATCGGCATGCGCGAGCGCAGCCGCATAGGCCTCCATACCTCTCGCAGCAATCCGTTTCTCATCAGTATTGAGTTCGTCCCATTTCTGATAATCATTTGTGAAGGGATTGAGTACGGCATCGGCAGGAATAATTCCCATCTCCTTTTGCTTGGCGAAGGTCATTTCTCGCTGACGATGCCAACCGTGGTCAAACTTCCCCTTGAACTTGTTTAACCATTCTTTCGGAGCGTGATGGGGGGCATGCGCAGTACCCGGTGTGTAATAAGCGAAGAAAGGCTTATTGGGCCAGACGGATTTCTGTGTCCTCATCCAGGCGATTGCACGGTCCGCCATCGCCTCATCAAGGTGGAAATCCTTCTTCCCTAGATAAGGCTCGATGGGCACCGTGTTCTCATAAATCGGCGATCGGTACTGGTGGGCATCGGCGCCAAGAAAACCGTAGAAATATTCGAAGCCCAAGCCTGTTGGCCAGAGGTGGAAGGGGCCTGCGGGCGAAGTCTGCCAATCCGGAACATTATGGTTCTTGCCAAACCAGGAAGTGCCGTAGCCGTTGGCGGTGAGAATCTCACCGATGGTGCCGACACTGCGGGAAACTAAACTGTGATATCCCGGATAGGGCGTCGAAAACTCCATGATGATGCCGGTGGAGGCGACATGGTGATTGCGTCCCGTGATCAGTGCTGCCCGCGTGGGGGAGCAGACCGCCGTGGTATGGAATGCGTTGTAACGCAATCCTTCTTTCGTAACCCTGTCGAGGGTGGGAGTTGGAATCGGGCCGCCAAAGCTTGAACTTGCACCGAATCCCACGTCATCCATCATCACCAGCAGCACGTTCGGAGCACCCTTTGGTGCTTCGATCTCCTTGGGCCAATCAATAGGATCGCTTCCACCTACAGACGGAGCAATCTTTCCGAGTTCTTGGTACGGCTCAATTGGCAAGTGGCGTCGGTCAGGCCACTCGGTAGACAGAGCTGGGGCACATGTTGCACACCCCGCGATGGAAAAGAAGGCAGCAAGGGCGTACAGCAGCCTCAACCGTTCAGATATGGCTCCATCTCTCATTTTGTTGTGTCCCTATCGCGACTGAATTGATTTGTTATAGATGTGGCGAATAATGTTTATGCGGTTTATTTCAACACTTTCATATCACCGAAAATTACATCAGAAACCGAAGATTCCCTTATGGCAGGACTTCCTGAGAGCGTTTTGCCTTAGCGGCATTCTCCAGATATCTGAGTGCTTCTGAGGGCATATCGGCTCAGGATCAAAGCTGGCCTTGGTGGCCAATGGTGCCACTCAAAATTGGCTGATGGCAGTGGTTTTTGTGTAGTGGTCCCTGAGTTGTCTCTGATTTATCGTGCAACTGGACAGGACTATGGGCATTCACTTACTGGCTATCAGCTCAGCGCAATTCCGAGGTTTATCTGAACCCTGGCCCTGGTTGGTTCGGATCGCTCGGTAGAGGTTTGTCTTACCTGAGCGGCAATAGCTGCATTCAGCACACTCCGGGGTGTAAGTGGGAATCACATGATCTCCGCATTTCACCGAGGTAACGCCTTCTCCCACCTCAACCACCACGGCACCACCTTCATGTCCGAGGACGGCAGGAAACAGCTATTCGGGATCTGCACCAGACAGGGTGTATGCGTCTGTATGACAGACCCCCGTTACCACAATTTTCAGCAGAACTTCCCCGTGCTGAGGTGAGGTCACATCAATCTCAGTGATATCGAGAGGTTGGCCCGCAGCCCATGCCACAGCTGCTCGGGAGCGAATCATGGATTTAAGTTCAACGCTTCATTCATCATGTGCTTGTAAGTTCCACTGCGCATCCTTGAGATCGGGGCCTTGAATAACTTGATGGCCTGAAGGGAGGCGAGTGCAAACCCCCACACATAAATGCAGAGCTTCAGTAAGCCAATGACGATTCTGACTTTTCCTTCCATTAAAGGGTCTTCCAGCATCTGATCAAAGGTTCAAAGTCTTAGAAGGAGGCTCGTCTGGGTTGATCTATGGCTTTATCCGGAAGGTCAGCACAAATTTTCAACATGATCAGATCGCGCCTGACAGCACAGGTTGTTCTGGCTGAGCGTCAGTCGCGTTTCGGGATGAAATCGGATCGAGGCTGATCAGCAGTTTTGTTGCTGATCCGGTGGGTTGTGGAGGGATGGTCATGGTCACATTTCCCCCTTGATCCGGAAGGAAGTGAACACAGCCTTTAACTCCTTCAGGTGTTACAGCCCAGAGTCTGTAAAGCCTCCCTTTAGGTGCCTGCGGTAATCGATTCAATGTGAGGAGATTGCTTGCTTGTCCAGGACGAATGAGAACCTCACCATGAACGCTTTGCATGTTTCCTGCTGCCGT
>NYZI01000022.1 GCA_002687115.1 Cyanobium sp. ARS6 | reverse complement strand
GAGGGAGTCATAGCGATCGGGCCGGAACCAAACCTTGGATTCAAGGCAAGAGCGATCTTAGGGATCGTTGGCGACTTTCTACGATGCTGAACCCGTTGCTTTGAGCTTTGTGACGCCGACCCTGCTTCAGATTCTGCCAACGGTGCATCTGATCCTGGGTCTTCTCCTGGCCGCCTGGAGCCTGATGTTTCTGATGAGGATCGTGCTCACCTGGTACCCGAAGGCCGATTCCAACTCGGGGGTCTGGGCTGTGGTGATCTGGCTCACTGAGCCGGTACTGGCCCTCACGCGTCGTGTTGTCGCACCGATCGGTGGTGTCGATGTGACGCCGGTCATCTGGCTTGGATTGGTCAGCCTTGTGCGTGAGCTGTTAGTGGGTCAGCAGGGTGTGCTGTCCCAGATCCTGATGCGTTCCCAGGCCGTTGCTTGAACTGCGGCCGTTCACCTGGAGCTCAGGGAAGCATTTCCTGCTCAACGAATTTGGTATGAACGTCGCCGCTGATGAATTCCGGTCGGTCGATCATCTCAAGATGAAAGTCGACCGTTGTGGGAATTCCCGTGACGGCGCACTCGTTGAGCGCGCGCTTCATGCGTGACAGTGCGTGGGTGCGATCCGTTCCCCACACAATCAGCTTTCCAATCAGGGAGTCATAAAAGGGTGGAATGTCGTAACCGGTGTAAACGTGACTGTCGACGCGTACGCCAGGACCTCCAGGGGGCAGCCAACCGGTGATCCGTCCGGGTGCGGGGCGGAAGTTATGACGAGCATCTTCCGCATTGATCCTGCATTCGATCGCGTGACCGCGAAGCTTGATGTCCTTCTGAAGGACGCTGATCGGCTCGCCTCCCGCGATGCGCAGTTGTTCAGTGATCAGGTCAACTCCTGTGACCATCTCAGTGACAGGGTGCTCCACCTGAATACGGGTGTTCATCTCCATGAAATAGAAACCGCCGCTGCGGTCCAGCAGGAATTCGACCGTTCCTGCGCCCTCGTAGTCAATGCTGCGTGCTGCAGCCACAGCAGCTTCGCCCATGCGTCGACGCAACTCAGGGTCAAGAGCAGGGCTGGGCGCCTCTTCCAGAAGTTTCTGGTGGCGACGCTGAATCGAGCAGTCGCGTTCGCCGAGGTGAACGACGTTGCCATGGCGATCGGCCAACACCTGCACTTCAACGTGACGCGGGCGGTCGATGAATTTCTCCATGTACAGCCCGGGATTGCCGAACGCCGCTTCGGCCTCTCCCTGTGCTGCCTTGTAAAGGGTGTCGAGCTGATCAGGGCCCTCGACGAGGCGCATACCTCTGCCACCGCCACCGGCCGTGGCCTTGATCATGACGGGATAACCCATGCTGGCTGCAAGTTCAGCCGCTTCTTTGGCTCCGGACAGCAGCCCTTCACTTCCGGGAACGGTGGGAACACCCACCGATTGCATGGTGGTTTTTGCGGTGGACTTGTCGCCCATCGAGCGGATCGCATGGGGAGACGGTCCGACAAAGGTGAGGCCATGGTCGCGGCACATCTCCGCGAACTTGTCGTTTTCGGCAAGGAATCCATAGCCGGGATGAATGGCGTCAACGCCTCTTGAGGTGGCGGCAGCGAGAATGTTGGGAACGTTCAGATAACTGCGGTTGCTGGGCCCTTCTCCGACGCAAACCGCCTCATCTGCCAGTTGGACGTGGAGCGCATTTCGATCAACGGTGCTGTAAACCGCCACAGTGGCGATCCCCATCTCCCGGCAGCTTCTCAGGATTCTGAGAGCAATTTCGCCGCGGTTGGCGATCAGCACCTTGCCGATTGGCATCCCGCAGTTTCCAAGCCAGGGCGGATCGTATCAGTGTCCGTGCGTGAGGGTTGATCCATGCTCTGAAGGCAGAGCCTGGAGGGCATTAACGGGCACCCCAGCCGGTATGATCCTTTCCCGATGAGGCCCATGGGGCTCAATCGGCCACGCGGATGTGGTGGAATTGGTAGACACGCACGTTTGAGGGGCGTGTGGCTTCGGCCTTGCGAGTTCAAGTCTCGCCATCCGCATTTTCTTCCCAAAACACGGTCCGTTTCGCTTGACGTTCCGATCCACGGATTCAACGCTCTCTGTGGTGTTCGTGTCCAACGGACCAGGCGAACTGAGTACCTGGGTTCGTCCGCTGGCGGAACAGCTCCACAGGCAATTGCTGCTCAGGCCCAGAGCAAGGCATTCGCCTCTCAGTCTGCGGCTGGTGCTGGTGCCATGCCCTAATGCCACTGGCATGGAGGCTGAGGCTGCCAGCCGTTGGCAGCAGTTCGACCGCATTTTTCCTGCAGCTCAGTTCTGGTCTCTTTTGCTTCATCCGGATCGGTTCGGCCACTGGCCGGCTCGAGGAGTGGTGGTTTTTCTTGGTGGAGACCAGTTCTGGAGTGTGTTGCTCTCAGCAAGACTCGGCTACCGACACATCACCTACGCCGAGTGGGTAGCCCGCTGGCCGCGTTGGAATGACCGCATTGCGGCGATGTCTTCAGGGGTTCAGCAACAGCTGCCCAAGCGCTTTCGTTCGCGTTGCAGGATTGTTGGCGACCTGATGGCCGATTTGTCCAGCCATGCTCGGGTGAGCGATCCTCTGCCTGAGGGAGAGTGGGTGGCGCTGCTGCCCGGGTCCAAGCCAGCCAAGCTGAGCGTGGGAGTTCCTTTCCTTGTCGAAACCGCTGACCGCCTGAGCGTTCAGCGGCCGGGTTGTCGATTTCTTTTACCCGTTGCTCCCACGACCAGTGCCGAGGATCTGCTCCGTTACCTGGAACCTTCCAATCGCATCATGGATGGTTATGCGGCCGGCGTCAGGGAGGTGCTCCCCCCTGGTGAGTGCTGGCCATGGAGGCGGCTCCTGACGGAGGCCGGCACTCTCATTCACCTACAGGAGGACCCCCCTGCCCACGGAGTGCTGAGTCAGTGTTCCCTCGCACTCACCACAGTGGGGGCCAACACGGCTGAGCTTGGAGCTCTCGGAGTGCCGATGATTGTGCTGGTGCCCACCCAGCATCTTGGTGTGATGCAGGCCTGGGACGGTGGGATGGGGCTCCTGGCCCGGTTGCCAGGACTGCGGAGACTGATCGGTCTTCTGCTCAGCGCCTGGAGGATGAGAAACCAAGGTCTGCTGGCCTGGCCGAATATTTCCGCAGGCCGGATGGTGGTCCCTGAGCGGGTAGGCACCATCACACCCGAGCAGATCGCAGCCGAAGCATCGGGCTGGATGCAGCAGCCCGAGCGACTGCAGGGTCAGCGCGAGGATCTCAGGGCGTTGCGTGGCCAGCCTGGAGCAGTGGCGGCTCTGGCTGAAGAGGTGAGAAGCCTGCTGCCTAAGGCTCTTTCCGACTAGCTTTTGATACCAAACCTTCTCTCTGTCCATGACCACTCCATCAACCTCCGGCGGCGATCGTGATGAACGCTCCCCTGAGGAGTGGAAACAGCATCTAACTCCTGAACAGTTCCAGGTGGCTCGCAGAGGAGGTACTGAAAGGGCCTTCACAGGTGCTTACTGGAATCTCAAAGACCGAGGGATGTATCACTGCATTTGCTGTGACATCCCCTTATTCAGTTCTGAAACCAAATTTGACTCCGGCACCGGCTGGCCCAGTTTCTGGCAGGGAGTCAGTTCCGGGGCCATCGTCACCAAGGAGGATTTCAGCCATGGAATGGTGCGCAGAGAAATTCTCTGTGCACGCTGTGATTCCCATCTCGGACACGTGTTCAGCGATGGACCAGCTCCCACGGGTCAGCGCTACTGCGTCAACAGCGCTTCGCTGCAGTTCAAGAATGGTTCTGAGTCCTGATTGGACTGACTTTGATCGATTTGACACGCTGCTCAGATTGATTCACCAGGGATCTTCAACGGGCTCGCCGGAAGACCTTTCCGGAAGTTCGTTGCTCCATGGCTCGCGCGCCTTCGGTTCCAGTGGTTGTCGCTTCATGGGTTGCACATCCATGGGTTGCACATCCATCGGTTCCACATCCAGGGGGTCTCCGGGCCGCTCGGCTGGTCGCCGAGAAGCCGGACGGGGACGATCGTCGTACCTAGGCCTTTCTTCATCGATGAATGAATCCCTTTCGCCCCGAGAGTTGATGTAGCGGGAGGGATCTGGCTCCCGGAAAGACCGTTCGTCCTGGTCCTGATTCCGGTAACGATGATCCAGAGGCTCAGGTTCGCGTCTGGAATAGCGCTCAGTCTCTCTGTAGGGCTCGGGTTCATCGATGGGCAGTTCATCGAGGTAGCGGCGCCGGCGTAGGCCCTGCTCCCGTGGCTGTTCCAGCTCCACATATTCCAGTTCCGGCTGTTCAGCTTCGAAACGCTCGGCCTGAGAAGATTCAAGCTGTAGTGGAGCCGTTTCAGCTGGCTGACCAGAGCTGAGTTGGTTCTCAACGGGCACAACATTGAGGCGGTAGCGCTCTCTTTCCTGCTCCTCCCAGCTGGCACCTCCCACTCCAAGTTTTTCAAGGAATCCACTATTGAGTTGTTTGAGTTTGTCTTCGGCGCCCTCGTAAACAATGATCCGGTCAGCACCGCTGCTGACGATTTCGTCGACGGGAATCTCCCAGGTGCTGAGTACTCCTTCACCGAGCAGCGGTACACCCAAAGCCCCCATCACCAGGGTGGTCAGCTCGCCGGTTTCAATGTCGAAGGAGAAGCCCAGAACTCGGCCGAGTTGCTGCCCTGACTCCGTGATGACCTGGCAATTGATGATGCGGCCGTAACGATCAGCTGCAAAGCCTTCGCTGAGGGAGTCCGCTGAGTCGACAAGGATCACGTCCCCGACCTGGCGGATGCGGTCGAGGGGCATCCAGCGCGGCAGGCCCGGCAGAAACCTGGTGAGTGGATTGTCTCGTAATCCCAGGGCCACCACTTCGCGGCGGTCGATATCCACGATCACTTCACCCACAACGCCAAGGCGCCTTCCGCTGTCGCGGGTGATGACCTGCGTGCCCATCAGTTCCGACCTCAGCCAGAGGCGGTCACTGGGCACGTTCGCCAGGGGGTCATTGGAAGTTGACGACAAGCTCAACCGCGGGCCTCAGCCGGAGGGATTCGTGACATTTTGGCGCAAGGCCCCTTCACTGGCTGTTCAGGCTGCATCAGGAAGGCCAACCACCTGGGTATGGGCCCCGCGGGCCTGGGTCACGCCGATCGTGCGTGTGGAGGCTCCGATCATCGGGCGGCGGTGGCTCACCACCAGAAACTGAGCCTGTTCGGCCTGGCGGGCAATGAGGGCCGCCAGGCGTTCCACATTGACCCCGTCGAGGAAGCTGTCGACCTCATCGAGCGCATAGAACGGTGATGGGCGGAAGCGCTGCAGAGCAAAGAGAAAACTGAGAGCTGTGAGCGACTTTTCTCCACCAGACATGGCCGCCAGGCGTCTGACGGCTTTGCCCTTGGGGTGGGCGACGAGTGTAAGACCACCCTCAAGAGGATCATCCGGACTGTCGAGTTGAAGCTTGCCATCGCCATCGGAAAGGCTGGCAAAGATTTCACGGAAATGGCTGTCGACCGCCTCAAAGGCNTCCATGAAGGCTTCCTGNCGCAGCGTGGCCACNGTTTCAATNCTCAGCAGCAGTTCTTCCCGCTCCTGGCTGAGCACATCCANCCGTTCNCCCAGGTCGCCNAGGCGTTGTTCNAGTTCTTCCAGCTCCTCNAGGGCCAGCATGTTCACCGGNTCCAGNGNTTCCATGCGCNGCTGCAATTGCTGCAGGCGTTCCTGAAGGCTCTCCAGACCACTTTCACGCAGNTCGTCGCTNATCTCCGGCAGTGGATCAGGCAGCGTTGCCCGCAGCTCTTCCAGGCGNAGTCCNCCGTTGCGCAGTTGCTCCTCGAGTGAGCTGCGTTCTTCGCGCAGGCGCTCCAGTTCCCAGCGGGCCTGCTGCAGGGCTTGCCTCTGNTCNGCGACGGCAGCCTCNGCTTCATCTCTGGCGCGTCGCTCTTCTCCGAAACGGGTTTGTAGTTCCTGCTGCTGAGCTTCCAGTTCATTCCGGCGGGTTTTCAAAGCCTGTTGCTGTTCTCTCCAACGGCCNTGNGNTTCAGTGAGAGCCTGAACCGCCTGCTGTAGNGCTGCTTCTTCCCGTTCAATCGTTTGCTGCTGATCCNCGAGNCTCTGTTGAGAGAGCTGTCGGTCGCGTTCCTGTTGGAGCAGCGCATCACGTTGCTGCCGTGNGGCCTCAAGACCGGAATCCACCCGTTCAAGCTCCTGCTGCAGAGCTTGCCAGCGCTCGGCATCACCACTGGCTTCCACACTGGCTTCCTGGGCATTCAGCTGCTCGAGTTGCGTTTGCAGTGGGTTCAGGCTTGTCTCCAGCTGATCAAGCCTCAAGCGGTGTTTCTGCTGGGCCTGCTGCAGCTCGCTGAGTTTGTGCTGACGCTGCTGCACGCGTTCAAGCAGTGGTCCATGGGCACGCTTGGCGGCCTGGCGTTCCGCCTCCAGAGCAGCCTGGCGCTGCTCTCGTTGGCGCAGTGCTGGCCGCAGCTGATCCACGGCCTCCACCAGTCGCTGCTCCTCCTTCCGACAGGCGGTCAGGGTCTCTCCCAGCTCCAGCAGTCGCTGTCTCAGAGGGGCGGCTTCATCGCCATCGCTGCTGGCTCCGAAGCTCAGCCCGCCTCCGCGCTGCGAGAAGCTACCGCCAGTCATGGCACCACTCTTTTCAAGTAGCTCACCCTCGAGGGTGACAGCCCGCGAACGGCCGAGGAATTGTCTGGCACTTCCCAGATCGTTGAACACCTGCGTGTCACCAAAGACATAGGCGAACACGTCTGCATAGATCGCTTCGTAGCGGATCAGGTCAACAGCGCGGCCGACCAGGCCGCTCCCCTCACCGGCCTGGGGGCGGCGCCCGCGTGCCGTGGCAGCCGCAGATCCCACACCAGGGGCTCTGATCTTGTTGAGTGGCAGAAAAGTGAGGCGACCCGCGCGGCGATGTTTCAGCAGATCAATCGCACGCGCAGCGATGCGGTCATCGTCAACCACCACCTGACCCATTCTTGCGCCGGCAGCCACTTCAAGAGCCAAGCGATGGCGTTCATCAACCTCGCCAAGTTGTGCCACATGGCCATGAATCCCTTCCAGGCCCGATTCGAGCAGCAGTCTCAGGGCGCCAGTGCCTCTGCTTTCCTGCAGAGCCTCTCTGCGGCTGTCGTGGCGGGCAATGTCGCGCTCCAGCCGTGTCTGTTCCTGCTCGAGTCTTGAACGGGTGCGCTGCTGAATGGCGACCGACTCCAGCAGTTGCTGAAGTTGCTCTCTGCCGCTGCGGACCGACTCCAGCAGGGTCTGCCACTCCAGCTCGAGCTGTTCCAGCAGGGTCTGGACCTGCTGATTTTCCGCACCGTCCCGATCCCGTTCCTGTTCCAGCTCCAGCTGACGCTCTTCGTCTTGTCGAAGCCTTTCCTTCAGTTGTTGACGCTCTTCCTGAAGGGGTGTGACACGACCTTGGAGTTCCTGGCGTTGACCGGAGCGCTGCTTCTGCTCTTCGAGCCAGGTGCCTGAGCGCCCTGCCACCTCTCCCAGCCGCCGCCTGGAAAGCTCCACAGCTGCTTCAGCATCTCTGCAGTCCTGCTCAGCTTTCTCCAGCAATCCACTGTCCGTATTCAGGCGCAGGTTTTCCGTTTCAGCCTGCAGTTGGCCGCGGCGGGCCTGCAGCTGATGCCGCTGTCCCTGCAGACGTTCCCCCTCCTGCTGATGCTGACTGGCTTGCCGTTCCAGTTCGCGGCTCTGTGGCTCCAGGCCGGCCAGTTCAGCCTGCACGCTCAGCAGCTTGTCTTCGCCAAGTGCCTTGACGTTCTCCTGAAGAGTCTGCAGCCGCTCGGCGGCTACCTGCAGGCTCCCATCGCGTTCCTGAATGGACCGGGCGTCGCTTTCTTCCTTCACGCTCAGCTGTTCCTGGCGCTGCTGAAGCCGGCGGCGTTCAGCCTGAGCCGCTTCAAAGGCCAACACCAGCTCCTGTCGGCGGCCGAGCTGCAGCTGTTCCCTGAGTTCCTGGTAGGCCCGGGCCTTGGCGCAGTCTTTTTCAAGCCGCTGACGCGCTGCCAGCAGCTCCTGTTCCACGATGCGGCAACGCTCCTGGCGTTCCTGAAC
>NYZI01000021.1 GCA_002687115.1 Cyanobium sp. ARS6 | reverse complement strand
TGAAGTGCAATCGGACTCCACCGAAACGGTACTGAAGTTTGCGACTCCGTGCCCGGGCCTTTCTCGCTTCACCTTGGGAAAACGGGTCGATATCCGTTTGCCTGGGAAGCTCCGGAGCTGGAGGCCCGGCTTCGGAGTCTGGGACCTCCTTTACGGCCCACGCAAGCGCGCATGACCCCAAGGCGAGTTTCTTTCTTTCGTGAGCGCGCGATGGGCCCAAGGAGAGTTTGATTTCTGTCGAGAGCGCGGGTGTTCGCGATGATTTGCTCAACGTATTTCCCTCAACGCGTTTCGCTAAAGGCTCTAGCGGGGCCATGGCTAACAAGCCAACGGGCCGCCGTTCGGGGCGTGAGCGCACGCCGCGTGGCAAGAAGGACGAGCAGGAGCTCGGCGACGACAAGCCGCCAGCTCTCGCGTACAAGATGCCGGCGGACACGTCACCGACGCCGCCAGGTCGAGTAAAGGTCAGCGCCAGCGCCTTTGATCTCACACCCCCGCCACCGGAGAAGGATCCTGATGGCCGGAAGGAGCAGCAGCTTGGAGAAGTCGAGGCGCGTCTGCAGTCTCTCGAACTGACAGTCGGTAGCCTCGAAAAGAATCTGACAGATCGAATTCAAGAGACAGTTGGAAGTGCGATGCTTGCTGCCATGCGTGAGGAGCGCGAACGCATCCCGCAGTGGGCTTCGAGTTTCCAGACGTCTCTTTCTGCTCTCGAGGGTTCGCTCAAGTTCATTCACGACGCCAATCACGAGGCTGCGGAAAAGATCCGCGGTTGCGAAGGTGCAATCATGCACTTGCAGCAGCAGGTCGGCGAGTGCTTCTGCAACGTGCACCCGATCTACTTGGCGGAACGTGCCGCAATGCTAGCGACAGCTGAGCAAACCCGCGTCGGAGGATTCAAGGACGGTGACAACGGCGAGAAATTTCTGCAGGAATACGTAAAAACGAAGTTCCCAACGTTCGGAAAGGTTTCGGTCAACAAGAACGGTCCAGGCACTTTTGTTGCAACCTTCCAGAAAGCTGAGGAGGCCAAGATCGCAGCGAAAAGTCTCCGGGTGGATCGCAAGGACTTGTCGGTGCGTCCGCAGCTCCCATCAGTTGTGCTGGAGTCGCAGGGCCCGCTGAAGCGAGCCTACGGCGCGCTGGTGGAGCTCGCGAAGACCGAGAAGCTCCCGGCGGACCTCAACCTCAAGGAGTTCAAGATCAACTACAAGGAGCGCACCATCAGCAATGGTGAGCTTTGGCTCGCCAGACAGTTGGCAGACGGCAACATTGAAGTCTGGAACCCCGTTCTCGGTCAAGAGTGTAGCGATCGAGTTCTCTCAGCTTCCCGGTCGCTTGGCGACAGCAAGGGGAAGGGCCCTGGGAAAGGGGTGTCTGAAGAAAAAGGCAAATCGTCGAAACCGAAGGGGAAGGGCAAGGGAAAGAAGATGCGTAACAGCGACATGGATGTCGACCCCATGTAGGAATACGGGGACGCCCAATTATTTCAAAAAAAGCCATGTCTAGCCCTGGCGTCCCACACGCGAGCCGGGAGTACCGCCCACCGTCTTTCTAGCGGTTGTGAGCGGAACAAACAGGGCACCCACTTACGTAACACATCGAGAAGTGCTAAATACAATGCAAGACATCAAAAAACACATAGTAGCAGTTTTAGAGGTTTTGGTGTACAGAAGCGTTTTCTGAACACGGGTGTAGGCAACATCGCTCTTGGACCGAACCGCGCGAAATCCTGCAACGTTGAGGAGGTGCGGTCGACTTCTTGCTCTGCACGCCGCGGAGCCCACCGAGGCCAGCGCTCGCTTACCAGTGCCGCTTTCAGAAAGGTACATCGAAAAACCAATCAAATTTTTAGACGTCAGCAACATAGAATGTGGACATCTATTTTCAAAAAGCACAATGCTATCAGTACATGTGAAGCTGAATCGGCTTGGACCGACCTTTTCAGCGAAAGATCCATAAAAGATTCTATCAAAAATAAAAAAGCGGTCCATAACTCGGTAACAGGCAATGTAATTCAAGTAGGATATTGGAATATTGAATCTCTTAAAAAAGCAGGAGTACAGGCAGAGTTATTAACAAAAATGCAGAGTCTTCGCCTTGACATTTTGTTTCTCTCGGAAACAAAATGTCAAGGCGAAGACAGCTACCGTTCAGGTGAATTTTTTATAATCAAAATAGGTAGGCCAAAACGTGAAATCTACGGAGTAGCGGTTATCATACATAGAAAAGTCATAAGTTCTATTGTCAACATCAGAGCGATCAATCAACACATCATTTANATTCAAATCAAAATTACNGGCGGGCTTTTTACACTCTTCGGAGTGTACGCGCCGCAAGAAGGTCGCCCTATTGATGAACGGGTCGATTTTTTCAACGACNTGGCGGACAATGTAGCCGCGGCNGCCCGTTGCGGGCCTNTGGGGNTTTGCGGTGACTTGAATTGNCACCTTAANTACCGGCTTGCCGGGGAAGAAGCGGCCTTGGGCCCGTATTTGTTNTGTCCCGCNCCTCCTGACCCGTATTTNCACGGAGATCCGAAAAATCGCGACCTTTTAGTGCCATTGTGCATCTCAAACAATCTTTGCGTGGCAAACACTTTTCTTCCGAAATCTCCAATGCANCAAGTTACATATTTCGATAGAAGGGCAGAAACGTGGAATGCGACCACTGTCGACGCTGTTTTTCACAAGCAGCTTGACATTTTCATCATCTCCCAAACTTTTCGCGGTGCTGTCTTGGACATCACATCCCGGCGCGATGTTCGGGTTGGGAATACCAATCACCATTTACAAATCTCAAAAATCAGAATGCCTTTGCAGAGGCGGCAGAAAAAACCGCAACGTTCGGTTCTTCCCTGGGATATTTGGAAAAATAGCGACGCATTGAAGTCGCTCAGGGAAGCGCGGCCGGCGCTTTTCGCCGCTTTGCCGGAAGTTCCAAAAAAGAAAATAAAAATATTACCAGATTTTGATCCGATGGACTTGCCGGACCCGCTCCTGCTGTACTTCGACGGCTCCGCTGCTGGCAAGCGCGCAGGCTGGGCTTTCGCAGTGTTTGACTGGGGTGGGAAGTTGCTGTTTGAGCGTTGGGGCCACGTTATCACAGATCCGAAGGATCCGTTATCCCTGGGGGCTTCGACCTCCTCTAACAACACCGGGGAGTTGTCAGCGTTTGCAGAGGCAATGATTTGGTTGATTTGTGAGGCGCCTCATTGGAGGGACAGGGGTGTAGTGTTTGCGTTTGATAGCACGTATGCAATTGGGGCAGGGACTGGCGAATGGAAGACGTATGACAACCAACCACTAATTAAAGCCATAAAAGCTCTTTGGGACGTTTTTGAAGACGTAGACGATTTTCCTGTTTTCGGGATGAAAATCAAATCACACACGGACAATCCCTTCAATGACCACGTTGATGAAAGAGCCAAATGGGGAGCCGGCGTCTTACCTGCCAAGTTTTGCCCCCGGCCACGAAGTATCGCGACTGACGAAGCCTTGCGTCGCGCTGATGTGCAAGTGAAAGCACACTCAGAGCAATACGCGCCCCCGGTAGTGCCTTTTGAGTTGGCACAAGTAGGGATTGAGGAGGCGCAGTCCGCCCTTGTAGGGGTAGGACACAGCATTATTGCTCATTTGAAAGAATTTGTAGGCCCGAAGGTCCCTACCAGGCCGCACATTTCGGTCCAGACACTTCACTTGCTAGCTGCACGAGATGACGCTTGGAGACGAGACGACAAAAATCAATTCTTAGAATTAGAGCGACAAATCCGAAAAACTGTAGCAAGAGACCGTAGAGAGTACATAGAAGAACAGGTTAGACTACGCAATTGGAAGGGGGTCCGGCTGTGTAAGCCGTACGTAGCACGGCCACTGCGAGTTGAGGACGCGGCAGGCAGAGAACGCCCATTGCAGGACAGAGCGGAAGTTCTTAGTGAGTATTACGCTACTTCGCAGTGGCATACTGCGGAGCTACCACCGCTTCCCGCCCGCAACCCCCTCTTCCCGGTTGCTGATCTCCCCTGTGGGAATTTCACACCGTATGAATTGAAGTGCGCACGCAGAAGTTTGAAGAAAAAGAAATCGCCAGGGACTGATACGCTTTCTAATGAAGTCCTCCTTTTCGTATTAGAAACCGAAGAAGGCTTTGCATATATATTGCAGCTCATGTCTTTGTGCTGGGTATCTGCTGTGCTACCAGAAGAGTGGCAGCTTGCCCGAATTGTGGCAATTTACAAAGGCAAGGGGGCAGCTTCGCTCCCTGCCAATTATCGCCCGATTGCGCTCTTGCAATCCACTTACAAATTATTTTCTATTTTAGTTGAACATAGACTTAGGGGTTTGGAGAGACACGTTTGGAAGATGCAGTGTGGCTACAGGGCAGGATACAGCACAGACGACGCAAACCATTTGATGTTAAGAGCAGTTGAGCTCGCCCTGCGCTGGCAAAATTTGCCTTGCTATATTCTGTTTCTAGATTGGATCAAGTGTTTTGATAGGATCCATCACGCACCATTGCTGGACGCGGTTAGGCGTATGGGAGCCCCAGCGCATTATATTAGAGTTTTAGAAGCAATTTATTCGCGTTTGCGATTCTTTGTCGCAGACGCTTGGGGGACTTCCAATACCCGAGACCAAGAGCAGGGTGTCCGCCAAGGAGACCCCCTGTCTTGCCTCCTATTGATTCTTTTGATGACGGTCATAATGCTGGACGCAAGGGAGGAGTACACTAAAGAATGCGACACTCGGATGCTCACGCATCGCAGAGATGCACATCTCCGAATCTTTGGCTTCGAGGATGTGGAATACGCAGACGATTCTAATTTATTACACAGTGACCTCCCTTGCCTCCGCATTTTGTCCAAGCATTACGTGTTAGAGGGGCGTAGATACGGGTTAGAAGTTAATCGAGACAAAAGTGGACTTCTTGTGATAGCGAAGCAGGGACGGCTTCAAAACAGAATTAAACATCCTGACGGATGGTTCTACAATGTTGTAGATCACTCCAAAACACTTGGTTTCACATACGGAGCAGGTTTTAACACTGCAAGTGTGCTAGTCACTAGCGGGGTAGGCGAAATGCACGGTCGCATGAATGAGTATAAGCGAGTTTGGAATTCCAATATCTCCCTGAAAAACAAAGTTGATAAAATGCAAGCTCTTGTTTGGAGCAAAGGGCGCTGGGGCTTACATCTTTTGCATTTGAATACAGCGCTCAAACGGACCTTGGATGGAGCGCAAGCCCGCTTCTTGCGGCGCTTGACCAAAATCCCAGCAGCATTTATTAGTCGCATTTCTAATGCCAAGGTCCGTAAAAAGTGTAATAAAGTTTGGCGTTTCAGCACCCAAGTTTTCCAAGCACAGTGCCATTGGCTCGGGCACATCTTGCGGCGTCCTGAGGACCACCCGTTGAGGCTGGTAGTCTTCGAACCGGGGTCGCAATTGTTGCCACGACTCACCGGTACTGAGTATCGAAGAAGACGAGGGAGACCTCGAGGCGATTGGGCCCAAACTCTTATTGCGAGTTTATGCAAATATACACAACGCACCCGTGCACAATTGCTGACTCTTGCCCAAGACAAGCAGAAATTCCATCTTTGCGTATTGAGAATCTGCAAAAAAGTTGAAATGGAGACTTAGTTGTGTTTTATTTTTGTTGGTCTTTGAGTTTGCACACATTCTGTGCCCTTGTGGGCTTCAGCGCGCCCAGGTTGACACCACGGGATGGTGCCGGACAAGGAGAGCCGCGCAGCGAGGAGGAGCAGCGCGCGGAGGCCACGTCGGCGCGAAGCCCAGCTTCGGCTACCAAAATCACTCCAACGCGGGTGTCCGGCGGGGGCGCAGCGGGTATGCGCTCTGCAACTGCATTGCGCGCCAGCCCCGCGAGGGGCTGAATCCCGCTGCGCCCCCGCCGGTGAGGCGAGACCAGGACAACAGGCCAAATTATTAATAGATTACCATTTTACAAGGTATGAATTGATGTAGCCTTTTGTGTCCTGTTCACTCGAGTTGGTAGATAATTCACGATTGAAAAAGCAGAAGCAACATGGCGACTCAACACATTAGAAAGACGTTAGATAGCTATTTCCTTGATTGGCATTGCATATTTTTTCTACTCCGCATCGCACTTCCCAGCTCTGGGTATGGGAATAGGCGAGCTAGACCGGCGCGCCGAGAACATCGAGGACAGCGAGGGGGAGGCGTCCTGTAGACGAGGACACGCCGCGGCGGACAGCGCAACCAGCCAAATTTCGATTCTATTCAATTCTATTCAAGCATATTCCCCCTTTTTTAGTCTGGCCTCGATGTTCTTGCGTCGTTTTTGTGGGTAGAAACATTTTGCAGACAATATTGGTAAGAGTCGTCATACAGGGGTATGGGAGTAATAACCTCAGCCAGAGTTACTGTACTTGCAACGAGACGGCGGAGCCGGGGACAAAAACCGGGTTTACACTACGTTTACTGCGGTGCACAGCTAAGACATACC
>NYZI01000020.1 GCA_002687115.1 Cyanobium sp. ARS6 | reverse complement strand
CAGGGCGATGAAGTGCAGCTGTGGATGCCACCGCCGGAGCCGCTGCCGTACCTGAAGCCCGAGCCGATGGATCTGGATGTTCTCTTTGAGGATGAGCATCTGATCGTGATCAACAAACCGGCCGGTCTCACGGTGCATCCGGCGCCAGGCAACAAAGACGGCACGCTGGTGAACGGATTGCTGCATCACTGTCCTGATCTGCCAGGTATCAGCGGCAAGCTGCGGCCTGGAATTGTGCACCGACTGGACAAGGACACCACCGGCTGCATCGTGATCGCCAAGAGTCAGGAGGCTCTGGTGCGACTGCAGCTTCAGATCCAGAAACGCGTCGCTTCACGCGAGTATCTGGCGGTGGTGCATGGGGTGCCTTCAGGAGACAGCGGCACGATTGTGGGGGCAATCGGCCGTCATCCGGTCGATCGCAAGAAATATGCGGTCGTGAGCGGAGATAACGGACGCCATGCCTGCACGCACTGGAGCCTGGAGGAGCGCCTTGGTGATTATTCGTTGCTGCGCTTCAAGCTTGATACCGGCCGCACCCATCAGATCCGGGTGCATTGCGCGCACATGAATCATCCGGTGCTGGGTGATCCCACGTACAGCCGCTGCCGCAAATTGCCGATTGAACTTCCCGGTCAGGCTCTTCATGCCTTCCAACTTGGATTGGACCATCCCATTACACGGGAAAGGATGCTGTTTGAAGCTCCGATTCCGGCCGTCTTGGAGAAATTGCTGACGGTGCTTCGGCGCCGTTCCTGACGTCGAATTGCATTTGTTGATCAACAGCTATGCCGCTCAAATAATGACAATAATTGATTCGGCTCGTGGATTATTTATGCCTGAAATTAAATTTTTTTAGGTTGTTTTTGTCTGGTCTCGCTGGATGCGTTGCTGGTCTTGACACTTTCTTATGGATCCGAAAATAGGTTCAAGGATTTATCCAAATACGACTCAATTTGGTATGGCTGCCGTCGTAATAGCTTCTTGCGATGCCGTCATTGATTGCGCGGGAGCGGGGATCGCGGCTGAATTGGTCTGAGATGGCCAAGGCCATGAATAGGGTCATGAGTTTCCCTGAAGCTGGAGTCACCTTCGGTTTTGGAGGCATGCTGTTCAGGGCTGAACGCATTGTCAGCATGTCGTCGAGAATGGCGCTGGCCTCCCCTGCCTGCAGCATGCCGATGCAGGTTTCTGCAACATCGCAACCCATTGTTTTTGCGCCGTTGCTTTTCAGGATCGACGTCTGGATGTAGCCCGGGGTGGCCGCGAAGGTGTTGTTCTTCAGGAGCTCGAAGTTCAGATCCGCCATCTGGTAATCGGTGCTCAAGTACGTCTCGCTGGTGGCGACTTTCAGAATGAAGGACGTGAAATAGGCTGTGAGCAATACTCTCGCGAACAGTGAGCCGATGGAGATCAGCCGGGTTCGTGATTGTCGCGTGTGGTCGGTGGACAGCAGCAGAGTTTTCTGAAGGATGAAGACCAGTTGGTGTCTTTTTCGCTTGTCGGCAAGATCAGGTCTTTTCCGTTCCACAAACCACACCGGCAGGGCGAAGATGCAGGCGATCAGGCCTAGTCCCAGGAAGATCAGCAGCACCTGTCTTGATAACAGAATGCGCAGCATTTTTATGGCCGTCGGCTCCTGGCTGTCCAGTTTGTAGATCTTCAGGTCGCTGCTGGCTGTTGGAAAAGTGAAATGGAATTGTTTGCTGCGGTTTTCATTGATCAGCACACCGGAAATGGCCAGGTCAGCCTGATTGTTCCGGATGGCTTGCAAGAGTGCTTCGAAGCTTTCCGCCTTGCGGATGCGATAGGGAATCTGGCGTGTTTCGGCGATCATGCGCCACAGGTCGATTTCAAACCCTGCTGGTACTCCTTTGCGGTTCACGGCATAGGGAGGATTGGGAAACCAGATCACGTCGACAGGGTCCTGCTCATCCGTGATCTCGGCATTGGCCTATGGCTGGGGAAGGATGATGCCCGCAGCGCAGCCACAGAGTGTGCTGATACTCAGCAGCAGCATCAACCCGAGCTGTTTGGCTCTCACAGGTCACCCTGCAGCGACTTTCCAGTCAAAACGACAACGAGCCATCTGCCGGTAACGCGCTGACGCGGGATCTGAATCATCCATCGGCATGGCCCAGGATGATTCAGATCTCAATCCTTATGCGGTCGCCAGTCCTGCTCAGATCTGAGTGATTGAGCTTCCAGGTGCCACCAGCATGGTTTCGTTCAGCTCTCCGGTTCGTTCCAGGTTCGTTCCTGCGAGGGCATTGAATCCCACCGTCAGCGACTGGCCAGCGCCAATCGATGAGCCCCAATCGGCGCCGGACAGTTCATAGCGATAGAGCTCCCCATCCAACGGCTGCGTGACCACGTCGACTCCCCAGGATTCGCCATAGAACCTGTGATTGCTGATGAAACTCAGCGACCAGTCATCCAGTTGCTCTTCGCCCTGATTCGTCAGAGTCAGGGAAGCTGTGAATCCGCCCCACCAAAGATCTCCACTGACCTCAACATCGAAGGTTTGTCCTGTTACCGGGTCAGTTTCTTCAGGTCTTGCATCAGCAGGAATCGGCTGAGGCACAGCAACAGGTTGTGGTTCCGGATTGATGGCTGCAGGACTGGGCAGTGCTTCCAGATTCTTCGCCAGTGGATCACCCAGGGACACAATTCCCTGGTAGTAGTTGATCACCGTCGAGTCGGATACATCCAGCGCCGGCCATTGCGGCCAGTCAAAGGTGTCATTCATGAAGGGCTGGTCCTGATCCCAGCCCAGAACCGTGAGGTGATTGATGTCATGGGCAATCGCAACGCCTTCAATGTCTAAAAATCCATGGGTGCGGCCATGCATCCAGCCTCCGTAATGAGGTTCCATCTTCAACGTGTTGATGAAGGTTCCCTGCAGTCCGGATTGTTCGAGGAAGTCGGCGAACCCCTCATGGCCGAACTCTCGGACCATTTTCATCACATTGTCTTCGGATTCCAGTCGCGCTGATCGCTGGATGTCGGCAAGGATCTGCGGGTTGTAAGTCTGATCGGCAATCCATCCCACCTTGGCTCCCTGCATGGCATACCAGAGGCCGACCCCTTTGGTGTCATCGCCCCAGGCCTGAGCATTGTTTGTAAGGCCATTGGCAAAAGCCCATTCGCCGACGGTCTCAATCCCCACAGCTTCAAGCCCGGCGAATGCTCGCAGGCCGTTGTAGGCCTCCAAAGCTTCAGTGGTGATGGCTGTGCGGCCTCCGACCAGTTCGTTGTGCTCGGAATTGTGGTTGGAGCCGTGGAAGCTTCCCCAGCTGTTGATGTCCGTGTAAGGCCCGGCCGCGGTGGTGTGCTGATGTGTTGCGTGGTTATGGCCGGCATGACCGTTCATGTCTGCCCCATCCATGGATGTTTCGCTCATGGATGTTTCGCCCATGGATGTTTCGTTCATGGACCCAATGCCCATGGAAGGCTCACTTGTGGCAATGTCACCAGTTGATGCCTCATCCATGCTCATCGTGGAGCCGGAATCAGTCTTGGAGGTGTCGCCGACGGCAAGGCCTGACTCTGAGAACAACATCTCCTCTGTCAGAGCGCCATCGCGTCCAAGCTCAATGCCCTGGGTCCCGTTGAAGCCGACCTTGATGGTGGCGCCGGCTGCGATGCGACTGCCCCAATCCGTTCCTGTGAGGGTGTAAAGCGTCAGTCCGTTCCCTAAACCTTCGCTTTCGAGAGCGACTCCCCAGGCATTGGGGTCAAGTTGATGGGGACTGGTGAAGCTGAGTGACCAGCCTTCCAGAGCTTGATCACCTGTATTGGTGAGGGACAGCTCGGCAGTGAAGCCGCCCCACCAGATGTCCCCACCGATTGAGACCTGCAGTGACTCAGATGGCGTCATGGCATGAATGAGAAGTACAGACCAAGTGCAGCGACGGGATGTGATTCAGATGGAACTCGTTCGGGTCAGAAGTGTGTCTGAATCTGACTTTCTTCAGAGTCTTGATTGTTTGTCGCTTTCCTGTTCAGGCTTGCTCGAAGTGATGTGTTCCATCCTTCAAAGGAAGGATCTTCAGTGTCTGATGATCAGTCTGTTGAGTGGTTTTCTGTTTTCACCAGACTTAAGGCAGCCTTCGCTGAGCTGATGCGGCTTGATAGTGATCAGGATTTTGTCCTTTTATTGATTCTTTGACTTCAGGGAATGCGGTTTTTTGTTGTCTGCTGAAAATTTGCAATCAACAATTCATCTCCTGGCTGTCTTGCTCTCATGGCTGTCTCCCTCAAGTGATTTCAGTCGGGCAGGCGTGGGCAGGCCTCAACGAGTGTTCGCGTGATGTCGGCATGCGGTTCACGCAGCAATCGGTCACCCGGACCTTCCTCCACCACATGTCCTTGATGAAGCACGATCAAGCCATGGCAGAAGCCGCTGGCCACTGAAAGGTCATGGGTGATGAAAATCATGGCCAGCCCCAGCTCATGCTGCAGCTGCCGAAGCAGTGTCAACACCTCTGCCTGGATTTCTGCATCGAGCATGCTCACGCTTTCATCACAGATCAGCACTTTTGGCTTCAACGCCAAGGCTCGGGCGATGGCGACCCGCTGTTGTTGGCCCCCTGAAAGCTGGCGGGGGAGACGATTCTGGTAGCGCTCCGCAGGTCCAAGACCAACGCGTTCAAGCAGCTGACGACCCTGCTCACGAGCCGCCGCTGGTGAGGCCAGATCATGGATGCGCAGAGGATCCGCGATGGCGTCCACCACTGACATGGCTGGATTGAGGCAAGCCAGGGGGTCCTGGAACACCATCTGGATGGTTCGCCTCGCCTGACGCGCTGCATGTCCACGCAGCTTCAGCAGATCCTCACCGAGCAACTGCACACTGCCACCTCGAATCGGGGTGAGACCCATCAGTGCACGGCAAAGGGTGCTCTTGCCACAACCAGAACCTCCCACCACACCAAGGGTTTCGCCTGCCTTCAACTGGAAGTTGATGCCATCCACCGCTTTCAGCCAGGTGGGATTCCAGGGTGGACCACCCAGGTTGTGCCAACAGCGCAGTTCCTGCACAGCCAGCACCGTGTCGCCGTTTGGTGCTTCAGGGGTCCTGCCTCCCTCCCTTGCCCGGGCCGCCGCAAGCAGTCGTTGTCCAACTCTGGAGCTGGGGTAGGTCAACACCACGTCGCTGCGGTTGATCTCCACGACGCGGCCACCATCCAAGACCGCCATGCGCTCGCACCAGCGATGGGCCATGGCCAGATCGTGGGTGATCAGCAACAGCGCGCTGCCAAGTTGCTCGCACAGCTCTCTCAGAGCAGCCATCACCTGGCCAGCAACGGCCACATCAAGGCTGGTGGTTGGCTCGTCCGCGATCACCAGCGGAGGGCTCAGGGCGATGGCCAGGGCAATGGCCAGGCGCTGGCGCATGCCGCCGCTGAACTCATGCGGATAGGCGCGGAAGCGGTTGGCACCGATGCCCACCTGCTCCAGCAGCTCCTCGGCTCGCTTGAGGCGTTCTGCGTCACCCATGTCCGGCCTGTGGGCGCGCAGTGTGTCCAGCAGATGAGCACCCACGGTCATCAGGGGGTTCAGGCGTGTCATCGGATCCTGAAAAACCAGTCCCACCGACCTGCCGCGCAATGACCTCAGATCGGCCAGGCTGAGATTGCGGGGATCCTGACCGTTCAGGGACAGACCTCCTTCGCAACTGCTGCCATGGGGCAATAGTTGCAGTGCGGCTCTGGCCACCGTGCTCTTCCCACAGCCCGAGGGGCCCACCAGGGCCAGGCGTTCGCCGGGATGCAGCCGCAGGTCAAGCCCATCAAGGGTCCATGCCTGGCTTCCCGGGTAACGAAGCCTGAACTGGTCAAGCTTCAGGACGGTCCCCGGCTCGTTTGTCATGACAAGAGGAGCGCAGGTGCTCATGGCTACATACCATGGATTCACCTGCCGGGTTGGATGCTCAACGCCACCTCCGAGACGGTTGCAGTGCAGATCCGGAACGGATCCGCTGCGCCGGCCTGCGGTCTGGTGGCTCTGAGAGACCGGCCGATCCGCTCAGCCGACGATTACGGCATTGATCTTCCTCCCTGGTTGCGTGAGTGCATTGATCACGTGCCTCCGGGGATTGGTCACAGCTGCCCCACCGATTCAGAGGCTTTGCTCGCGGCGGCATTTGATTTCGCATTTCAACTGCACGAGGGGCAGTTTCGTGCCAGCGGAGACCCCTACATCGTCCATCCGGTGGCGGTGGCCGATCTCCTGAGGGACATCGGTGCCAGCGCCAGTGTGATTGCCGCAGGTTTTCTCCATGACGTTGTGGAGGACACGGACGTCACTCCAGAGCAGCTGGAGAGTCATTTCGGACCGGAGGTCAGGGAGCTGGTGGAGGGGGTCACCAAACTCGGGGGGCTTCACTTCACCAATCGCACCGAGGCCCAGGCCGAAAACCTGCGCAAGATGTTTCTGGCGATGGCCAGCGACATTCGTGTCGTGCTGGTGAAGCTTGCGGATCGGCTGCACAACATGCGCACGCTGGGAGCGCTTCGGGAGGAAAAGCGTCAGCGCATCGCCCGGGAAACGCGCGAGATTTATGCGCCTCTGGCCAACCGTCTCGGAATCGGCCGTTTCAAGTGGGAGCTGGAGGATCTGTCGTTCAAATTGCTCGAGCCGGATGCCTTCAGAGAGATTCAGCAGGAAGTGGCAACCAAGCGCAGCGAACGTGAGGAACGCTTGGGTGTCACCGTTCAGCTGCTCAGTGATCGACTTGCGGCTGTCGGGCTGCAGAACTGTGAGGTGAGCGGCCGGCCGAAACATCTCTTCGGCATCTGGACCAAGATGCAGCGTCAGCAGAAAGCCTTCCACGAGATCTATGACGTGGCGGCTCTGAGGATCCTTACCCCCAGTGTTGAGGCCTGTTACCGGGCCCTTGCGGTTGTCCACGACACCTTTCGTCCCATTCCCGGCCGCTTCAAGGATTACATCGGTCTGCCCAAGCCCAATGGCTATCAGTCATTGCACACGGCGGTGATCGGGCGTCATCGGCCGATTGAAGTGCAGATCCGCACCCTCGACATGCACCGGGTAGCCGAGTTCGGAATTGCCGCGCACTGGAAATACAAGGAGGGTGGTTCGCCTGCGGCCGGTGGAGACACCGAACGTTTCAACTGGTTGCGCCAGCTTGTGGACTGGCAGCAGGAGGGAGGCGCTGACGACCACAACGACTATCTCGCTTCGATCAAGGAAGACCTTTTCGACGAAGAGGTGTTCGTGTTCACGCCCAAAGGCGATGTTCTGGGCCTGCGCAAGGGTTCAACGGCTGTGGATTTTGCCTATCGCATCCACTCGGAAGTGGGCAATCACTGCCACGGCGTGCGCATCAACGACCGGCTCTCGCCCCTGTCGACCCCCCTGCAGAACGGTGATTTCGTGACCGTGCTCACGAGCAAGACGGCCCATCCCAGCCTGGACTGGCTCAACTTCGTGGCGACGCCAACAGCCCGCAATCGCATCCGCCAGTGGTACAAGCGCAGCCATCGCGATGAAACCATCGAGCGTGGCAAGGACTTGCTCGAGCGGGAGCTCGGTCGCAGCGGCTTTGATGCGCTGCTGAGCAGTGATGCGATGACCCGTGTGGCGGAACGTTGCAACCTGATCAGCACTGAGGATCTGCTCGCTGCCCTCGGCTTCGGAGCCGTCACCCTCCATCAGGTGCTCAACCGCCTCAGAGAGGAGATTCGTCTGCAGGCCACCATCGAGGAGCCACCACTCAGCAACGAAGACGTTGCCCGCCAGCTGGTGCAGCAGGCGGAAACAGGCACTCCGCGCATCAGTGCTGATCAGCAGGATCCAATCCTTGGTGTGGAGGGGCTCGACTACCGCCTTGGTGGGTGTTGCAGTCCCCTGCCCGGTGAGCTGATTCTCGGCACCGTTGCACTCGGCAACCATGGCATCACCGTGCATCGTCAGGACTGCTCCAATGTGAAGGCGATTCCAAGTGAACGGCGACTGCCCGTTCGCTGGAATCCAGCCCTGACGACTCGGGAGCAGCGCTTCCCGGCGCAGCTGCGCATCGAAGTGATCGATCGCGTCGGCATTCTCAAAGACATCCTGATGCGGCTCTCCGATGGACGAATCAACGTCAGTGATGCCCGCGTGAAGACCAGCCACGGCAAGCCTGCGCGTATCGACCTGCGCCTGGAGCTGGCCAGTGCCGAGCAGTTGCAGCGCACGATGCACCAGATCCGTTCCATGGCGGATGTGATCGATATCGCCCGCAGCAGCGGCGCCTGAGTTCGATCGCCAGTGCCTTCAGCGTTTGCGTTCCTGCTGCAAAAGCCAGTTCAGGCTCAGCCACCAGCCAAGTGCTGCGCAAACAGCACCAGTGATGCTGGAGCCCAGCAGCAAGCGGCTCAGCACACTCCAGCCCAGCTGACTGAAGCCCTCCTGCTGAAGAGCATCGAAGCCTGTCCACTCGCGGCCTGGACCGAGCAGCAGAGCCCCGATCCGGTAGTTGAACCAGTAAAGCGGCAGATAGGTGAAGGGATTGCTGATCCAGGTGCCGGCGGCCGCCAGCAGGTGGTTGCCGCGAACCACACTGGCCAGCGCGATCCCCACCAGTGTCTGCAAACCGAAGATTGGAAAGCAGCCGCAGAAGATGCCGGCTGCAAGCCCACGGGCGCGCTGTCGTGGAGTGCCTTCCTGTTGCCAGATCCATTGCAGGCTTCTCTGCAGGCGTCGATTTGCCTTTCTCAGCATCCGGCCCATGGGAGTGTCGGTGGATCCTGCAAACCTCTGAGGATGTGATCGTAGGGACTGGGGTCGGGACTGTTGCAGCACTGCGATGCAGGAGATCAACCGGGAGAGGCGAACAATTGCGGCAGTGGCCACGGCGGTGGCACCCGGGCAGGGCGGCATTGCGGTGATCCGACTGTCGGGCCCTGATTCCCAGAGAGCTGTGCGTGCGATCACCTCTTTCCCGGGTGAGCAGGTATGGGAGAGCCATCGTGTGCTTTACGGCCATGTGATGGCAGCCGATGGCCTGGAGCGTCTCGATGAGGTGCTGGTGCTGTTGATGCAGGCGCCGCGCAGTTACACCGCTGAAGATGTGACGGAAATCCATTGCCATGGCGGCGTGATGGCCGTGCAGCGAGTGATGGCGCGTGTGCTCGAACAGCCAGGGATTCGCCGGGCATTGCCCGGTGAATTCAGTCAGAGAGCCGTCCTGAACGGGAGACTCGACCTCACCCGGGCTGAGGCGATCGGTGATCTGGTGTCCGCTCGCAGTCAGCGTGCTGCGCAGCTGGCGATGGCAGGGGTGGATGGCGGGATCCAGCGTCGGATCAAGGCATTGCGCGAATGCCTGCTGGATCAGCTCAGTGAGCTTGAGGCCAGGGTGGATTTCGAGGATGACCTGCCGGCTCTTGATGGCCAGGCTCTGCTCAGAGCTCTGCAGTCGGTGCGTGATGAGCTGCTGCAACTGGTCGCCGATGGGGAGCGTGGAGCCGTTCTGCGTCAGGGCCTGCGAGTGGCGCTCGTCGGCAGGCCCAACGTCGGCAAAAGCTCACTGCTGAATCGGCTGAGTCGCAGGGAGCGGGCCATCGTGACTGATCTTCCAGGAACAACCAGAGACCTGCTTGAAAGCGAGATCGTGCTGGAGGGCGTTCCGATCACACTGCTCGACACCGCCGGCATCCGCAGCACCGATGATGCGGTTGAACAGCTGGGCATCGCTCGCAGTCATGACGCCCTGGCCAGTGCTGATCTGGTCGTGCTTCTCTTTGATCTTTCAGAGGGCTGGACCGCAGAGGATCAGGTTCTGCGTGAGCGGATCCCCGCTGATGTTCCCTATCTGCTGGTGGGAAACAAGGCTGATCTCAGTGATGCTGCGGCTCCGGCCGATGTGCATCTGTCTGCCGTCACAGGGGCGGGGGAAGAGCAGTTGGTGGAGGCTCTTCTTGTGCGGTGCGGTGCAGTGACAGACGGCTCCCTGCTGCTGTCGCTCAACCAACGTCAGGCTGACCTGGCCAGGGTGGCGGCCGCGGCTCTTGATCGCAGTGAGCAGGTCGCTGCTGATGGGCTGCCCTGGGATTTCTGGACGATTGACCTGCGGGAGGCCATTCACAGCCTTGGCGAGATCACGGGGGAGGAGCTCACTGAATCGGTGCTGGATCGCATTTTTTCGCGGTTCTGCATTGGGAAGTGAAGGGTTCTGAGCTGAAAACCGAAGCCAGCGTTTGATCCGTTTGCCCGCATGATGGATCCAGGCCTATGAGCGGGCGGTTACGGAATGATGGATATTGAGCGGCCTCCACTGACCCCCAGGCTTCAGGCGCAACTTCAGGACTGGCTGGCAGAGGATCTTGGCCGTGGCGATCTCACCGCGCCGGCCCTTGGCGGACGGCGGGCTCAGGCGAGCTGGATCGCCAAGCAGCAGGGTGTGTTCTGCGGTGGCAGCCTTGCTCTACGGTTATTTCGCATGCTGGATCCCGAGCTGGAGGCAGAGTGTCTTGTGCCTGAAGGTGCAGCGGTGCAGTCCGGCGACAGGCTGCTCCGACTCGAAGGTCAGGCCACTGCACTGGTGGGGGCTGAACGGACGGCGCTGAATCTGGCGATGCGACTTTCCGGCATCGCGACGGCCACAGCGGCCCTGGTGAGAGAGCTGCAGGGAAGCGGTGTACGACTGGCCGACACGCGCAAGACCACACCGGGCCTGCGCGAACTGGAAAAGTACGCCGTGCGCATGGGTGGGGGCGTCAATCACCGTCTGGGCCTGGATGACGCCGCCATGCTCAAGGAGAACCACCTGGCCTGGGCGGGTGGCATTGAAGCGGCGATCACTGCTGTGCGGGCTTCAGCGCCATGGCCGGCCAGGCTGATCGTGGAGGCCGAAACCGATCAGGAAGCAGTGGAGGCGGTCACGGCCGGAGCCGATGGTGTGCTTCTGGATGAGTTCACGCCCGAGCAGCTGAGCATGCTGGTGCCCAGGTTGCGCCAGCTGGCGAGGGATCGACCGGGAGCTGGATCGGTGGTGCTGGAAGCGTCTGGCCTGCAGCCCTCACAGTTGCGGGCCTATGCGGCTACCGGCATCGATCTGATCTCCACCAGTGCTCCTGTTACGCGCAGTGCCTGGCTTGATCTGAGCATGCGCTTCAGCTGAGGCCTGTGCGGGGGGCGCTTCGGTGCTGATGCTTTGCCATCGAGTGGCGCGTTGCTTGAGCTCTATCAGTTTCTACAGACTGCAAGGGCGTTGCTCGAACTCACTGGTCTTGTGTAGCAAGCCTGAGATCGACGGCAGGCAGAAGGTTTTGAGCAGGGCCAGTTCCAGTGCCCGGTTCATGTCCCATGGGAGGAGCAATCCCACCAGATCAAGGCATCGCTCCAGGACGACTGGATCCAATGGCTTTTCTCCCTGTTCCCAGGCAGTTGGTTCAGATTCGGAACGCGCCATGAATGTGTTCGTCGCTGAAACGTTGTTGTGCGCTTTCAAGTGTTCGGTTCGTCAGCAGAGAGCCAGACAGCGGACGTTTGGATCGCAATCCTGAACGCTTGCATGAATCGTCTTTGATCCCGAAGAAACGCCCTCATGATCCCTTGGTCAAGGGCAGTCTGGCGGACTGACGTTGTGATGGTCTGAGTGTCCTGCACAGCAGTTTGGCACCATCCTGGTTGAGAATGTTGTGGTCAATCCGAATGATTGATGGGGCCTGCGCTCGGAACATGACATGTGAGTTGAATCGGTGGTTCAGCCCTAGATCACTGGAATGGCAATGCAAGAGGAGACAATTATTTTCTTCGGCTCGCTAATGCGGCCTCAAACCCCATTTTGAGTCGATCCGCTTGATCATCAGCGTGGGACGCCAAGCCCTGTTCAGAGGCTTTTTGTTGCAGGGGTGTCGTGATCTCAATCCTCTTCTGTTCATATCGCGTGAGTGCAGCTGAAACCGATGCAAGGTCTGTCAGTTGTACGCCGTCAAGCATTTCGGCAAGCGTCACTGCATCTTGGAGAGCGAGAGTGGTTCCAAGCCCCAGGGATGGCCGAATCGGATGGGCGGCATCACCCAAGAGGGTGACGCGTTGACCATCTCCCCATTGAGACACCGGTTTCCGATCGAAGACACCCGTCTCAATGATGCTCAAGGGGTCAGTCGTATGAATCATCGTTTGCACAATGGAAGGCCAATCCTTGAAAACATGGAGTGCAGTCTTGAAGGCAGATTCACTTGTCTCTGAGCTGGCTTGTGGCGCTGTGCCACCCCAGGCGATCTGATCGGCACCAGCATCCATCATCCAGAAATTCTTTTGGTCTCCCACAACCAGCTGAAAACCAGCGCCATCAGTGAAAGGTTCTGTAAGGGGACCTAGATGTTCTCGGTGCACGATGCCTCGCCAGGTCATCGTGCCTGTGTAGAGAGGTGGACCATCTCCAACTGTTTTGTCTCTGACGACTGAGCGATAGCCATCGGCTCCCACCAGAATCCAAGCCCATTGGTCAGCCTGATCCCGAAACTTGAGGCAAATCGGTGTATCCGGCCGATCAGTCATGAATGCAGTGAGGCTGTGGTTCAGGTTGCATTGAACGGAGCTGGGAAGAGCGTCGTAAAGACAGGATTGCAAGTTGAACCATCCCAGCCAGGTGAAGCTCGTGCCTGCCATCGGCGATTCATCTGCGAACAAGACTTCTCCACTTGGTCGCATGAGCAGTTGTTGTCTGGGATTGATGGCTTTGGAACGAACCTGCTTGGACAGGCTCAAACTGATGTTGTTGAGTGCCTCGTATCCCTGTTCGGCAAGTCCAAGAGCCGCGCCAATCGGTCGCAGAACCTGGGCTCGGTCAAAAATACCGACAGAAAACCCACGGTTTGCCAAGACGTGTGCAGCACTGAGTCCGCCAGGCCCTGCCCCGATAATCGCGATGTCCAAGGGAGCAGAGTTGGCTGATGACTTGGTCATGATGCTGGTTTGAGGCGAAATAAAATGTTGAATCAAGGCTTGTGTGAATTAACTTTCCTCGAGGCAACAGCTGTTGGTTTTGGGTTTGAAGCGCAGATTCGAATTGGCTCGTTATTTGTTATAAACTTAACTGCCATGAAGACGAACCACTTATAAGCACTAGAGCAGCTCAATCAATCTGAAAGCCTTCTAGACATTTTTGGATTCTGTTTCGCGCCGAAGGACGAAGAAGAACGGTAAATTCATTCCTTTCCTATCCATCACGCCTAAAACGGCATCCTGATTGATTTGACGAAACACGTCGTGAATCGGTAGCTGGTCGTAAATCATGGTTGCGCTTGATAGGCCTCGATACGTTGTCATGNGCAANCGCGNTGAGGAGCGGGATGTTGCGAGNCAGGGCAACAGTGTCTGGAAGAGACGACCCACNATNGCTGACCTTGGCATGGGCACAGTTAATGCCGGTCCCANCAAGNCNGGNTTNACACGGGCGAAGCCNCCGCGAAGTGTTGAAAAGATCAATGGATGNACATCTTCAAGGCTTTCAAACTGTTTCCCATACCAGTGATAGGTCTCGAGAAGACCATCCATGGGGTGGTTGGTATGGAAGCCTTCGCCCTTCCAGGTGCCAATCATAAACTCAACATCGACGGGCTCAAGTGAATCGAATAGCTCCAAAGCCTCTTGCGTTGTGGCATGGCCTGCCTTTAACCGTTCGCGAATGTTCATCTCAAGGTGTCTTTATTGCTGATGCTGAATTGACTCATTCAAGGTTGGCTTGTCCTCTCGCGACGAGAGGTTCTGAGAGGCCAAGCCATCCCTATCAGTGCTACTTCGCGTTGGTTTAATAGAGAACTTTGTCTATATACAAATGCACTGTAAAGTTGTTTCCGTCCTTATCTGCGTACGGAATATTTCCCGAAAAGTCTTTGTTTAATGGTCCGTATACATAGTCTCCGACGCAATACATTCCCTGGGAATAGCCCTTGTCGTGGTCATATGAATAAGGGAGATTTACATTTACATTTTCAAGCTTGATGCCCTGGATGTAAGCGTTTTTCAATACGTTTTTACTTGTAGGTCTTTTGTAAAAGTGGAGTCGATCTGTTGGATTTCCTTTCGTCGTATCTGAGCCTGGATTGATCGCCGATAATACAATTACTCGAGAAATGGAATTGACATCACTCTTGTGAATGTTTTCAAGGCTGGGAACATATAGGTTATTTATTGTAAGGCTTCCCATGTATATGTCGTTTTTTTCGTGGAAGTAGTCGTCGTTGAAGCAAACTCTATTGGAAATTAGTCCACCCATGTCATCGTCCTGTGCACGATTATTATCAAATTTATGTGTAACACGATGTACGAATACTCCATTGACCTGCGAATCGGTAATGGGTCCATTGACATATCCGTATGCTGCTGGAGCTATCGCGGCCCCCGCGTTGCCTTGCCAAAGGGTTGTATTATTGAATCTAATATGATTTGTGAATATTTTGATGCTGTCGTCGTTAATATGCATAAAGTTTCTATCAAAATAACTATTTGGCGCGAAAGTCTCAATACCATCTGATGCATCAACCCAGCCACCGATCATCTTGGTGTCAAAAACGTGGATTGGCTGGAAGTTTTCATTAGGTGTTTTGTACCTGCCATTCAATAAATTGTCTTTAATTGTCTTATAGCGTTCTTTAGTGGTATCGCCGTACCAATCAACTCTGCTTAGGCAGTTTAACTTAATGGAAGATTCATTTCTGTGGCCCGGGTAGGCGAATGTTACGCCACAGACATCGATGCAGGGATTTTGTTGGCTGCAAGTAGATATATCAAGAAGGCCAGTGCAAACGAATCTCTGAGCTTCATTGCTCCAATCCTTATTATACTTTTCATATGCTTTATACCCATTTATTCGATGTGTGCCAGTGACGGTCCACTTGCCTGCTAAGTCTATCGCTCCCCGGTAAGTGTCATTTCCCTTTGAATAGGCTACTGCGCAACTAAGGGCCCCCATTTCGTCAATCTCCTGATCTATTATTAAGACGTAATTACCTTGGTAGTCTTTATTGCTTTCAATGAAATACTGTGCCAATCCTCCAACCCAAAAGTTTTGATCACCAAGCTGATAGTTTGCAGGCTTTAGTTCGGAGGCTTTGATTATGTTTGTAGAGCTGTGGCCATAGTCTTGCGGGCCAAAGCAGAGAAGCACTGATCGAAAGCCTTGGTCGCAATTACCGTTAGATTTAGATTGGTGGTCATAAGGTTGCAATGTCATCTGCACTACACCTTGATATTCGCTATTGTAATTTTGGAGGTATTCCAGGTATTTGGATATTTGTCCCCCCCCTTGGCTGCATTTCTGATCGAGTGTCCAAGTCCAAACGCCTCCTTGAGGTGTCTCGGTCATCATTACTGACTGATTTCCGCAGGAGAGCCACATTTGGATGGGTTTTACTCCCCCATTATGGGTTACCGTAATTTGTCTTTTCGCCAGACTGTTTGATGCGGGGTTGATAAAACTGTGTGCCTCTGCATAATAAAATTCTTGGCCATTGCCGTTTGTCCATTGGGTTGTCCATTGGGTTTTTGCCCAACCCTTATAATTCATGTAACCCGAATCTCCTGTGGCTGATGCTGCATTCGTATTGGGCTTAAGGCCCGACACTGTGACTTGAAAATCAGGTGTAAAATTTGACATTGATTGCGTAAAGAATAGAGACCTCTTGAACTATGTCTGCCGATCACTTCATTGGTCGGTATTTTTGTGTTGTATTTAGATTTTTTTTGTTAGTACCGCGACGTTAAGCTTTGAAAATTGATATTCAGTTTTTGTCTTCCGCGATGATTCTCTCGGTGTTTCTTTGCTTTTTGCCTTGAGTATTGTTATCTTTCTTTTGGCCGTGCCGGTCGTTGGAGCAAATCATTCGCTTGTTGTATTGACGCATAGGTGATGGCTACAAAAGGGGTGATCAGTGTGTGGAGCCACTCACCATGTCAACCACCACATAGCAGCCTGGGGCGTTGGCGCTTCTCGAATACAAGCCTTTCCCCTCAGAGCGGACCCATTGCTTCTGCCTCCTGTTGGTGTGCAAGCGCGACACCCCTTGAGGCGGAGCGGACCTGTCGGCTGGATCTCACTAAGGCTGATTTCGACCACACCGCTCAGCATTTTGCGGAGCTCAAACCCATCGTTCCGAGTTCTTCCAACGGCAGCAGAACAGCGCCAGGAATCTGTGTGTGCGGCTGGTGGTTCGCATCCACGGTTACAACGTTCCCCTGAGCAGTGTGAAGCGGGAATACCACCAGGCGGTGCGCAAGTTCAGAAATAACGCCTGCCAGCTCACGGACTCACCACCGGATAATTATGTGCTGTTCGTGCACTACGCCTGGCAGTCCGAACGGATCGGTGCCGGAGGTCCCTTGCGTTGAATTCGTGCCATGCCGATGGAGCTGTGGCAGCTGTTCGCTCTCGGCAGTTGTCTCGGTTTCTTTGTCGTTGGTTGGCTGGCAACCATCGGTCAGTTGTGTCTGGGGATTGGCATCACGCTCACCCTGCTCGCGCGGTCACCTAATTCGCGATCGTGGTCGCGCCTGATCGTTAGGTGTGTTTGATGCCGTGGAGATAGTGAGAGCGCTTCACCTACTGGTGATGGAGATCATTGCCGATAGCCTTTTCGTCAATGATGCCGACATGGTGTTGCGATTGGCCTCAGCCCTGACCAACCACCTCGTGTTTCCCTAGCGGTCGCGCATTGGCGGCGATCGGCTTGGCAATCTGAGCAGCAAGGGCCGCACGACACAGAATGGTTATGGCAAGCGTGTGGGTGACCTGAGTGACCTTGAGCTGCATGGGGCGTTGCGGACGCAAAGCCTTTGTGATCACAGAACATTCCGTTGTCAGCGCTGGATCGGCTACTCGCTCAATGTGATCGACTGCACCGATGACGACGATGGGTTGCGTTATCTCAGTGCGTTCACGGCGCGCAATGCCGCGTAGAGGTTTTTTCAATTACACCGCCACGAGCGTGGCGATGCTCGTTGGTGTATTCCAACTCAGCAGGATCGATGGCCATGGTGGTTATTTTCAAGGCAGATATTGCATGAATCCCCTTCATGAGTGGCTCTTGATGGAGATGGTCATTCAGGAAAGCCGCACATCGAAACCGAAGGCAAGTTGCGGCACCATCAGATCAGCTGGCTCGCGATTCCCAGTCCTCCGTCATGCTCCGGTTAAGGGGGCTGCCTCTGGACCTTGGCTCGTCGGATGGTTGGATTGAAGACTGCCTTGCTTGGCTGATCGATGCACGTCACCTGTGTTCACGTCCACGTGAAACCTGATCAGATCGAGGCGTTTCGTCAGGCCTCCATCTTGAATCACAAGGAATCCATCCAGGAACCGGGCAATCAACGCTTTGACATCCTGCAGAGCAAGGACGACCCGACTCTGTTTCTTCTCTACGAGGCGTATGAGTCCGAGGCCGCCGCTGCAGCCCATAAGAACACGTCCCACTACCTCCAGTGGAGGGAAACCGTCGCTGATTGGATGGCCGAACCACGGAAGGGTGTTCCCTACCAATCGGTTGCACCATGACGCGATGGGTTCATGACGATGTCGTTCCCTTTTGCCCGGGTCCCGCCGATTCACTGCGGCATGGGAACTCTCCAGCAGATCACCCCCTGGCTGCGCTCAAGCAACGCTGAATCGGTCCTGCTGGTGACCGGCCGAGCTTCGTTGCAGGCGATGGGCCAGCTGTGCGTGGTGGAGCGTTTGATTGATGCTGCTGGAGCCAGACATTCCCATCTGATCTGTGCTGGTGAACCCAGCGCAGAGCTGGTGGATCGCACCACCCGGCAGTGGTTTGGTCAGGGCCTGGACGCTGTGATCGGCATCGGTGGCGGCAGTGTGATCGATTGCGGCAAGGCGATTGCCGCGATGATTCCCCATGGGAACTCCGTGCTCGATCATCTCGAGGGTGTGGGCCGTGGTCTGGCCCATAGCGGAATCACCCTGCCTTTTCTGGCAATTCCCACCACTTCAGGAACGGGTGGAGAAGTGTCGAAAAACGCAGTGCTGAGTCATGTGGGCCCGGAGGGATACAAGAAGTCGTTGCGTCACGAGAACTTCGTTCCCAGTGCCGTGATTCTGGATGGTTCCCTGCTCACCGGTGCCGCTGCTGATATCACGGCAGCGTGCGGCATGGATGCCTTCACGCAGCTGCTGGAGCCGTTTCTCTCCCCGACGGCATCACCGTTGAGTGATGCGATCGTCTGGAGTGGTCTCCAGCATCTGGTGCCGAATCTGAGATCAGCCTGCGGAGAGGGATCAGCCGATCCTCAGGTGCGTCTGAACATGGCCTATGGCGCGCTCTGCTCAGGCATCGGATTGGCCAATGCCGGGCTGGGACTTGTTCACGGGCTGGCCGGGCCGATCGGAGGTTGGTTTCCGATGCCCCATGGCGTGATCTGCGGAACGTTGATGGCTGCAGTGCAACAGCAGAACTGGAGTGCCCTGAAACAGCGCGATCCCCATCACCCTGCCATCGAACGGATGGCCCGTGTTGGTCGTCTGATGCCGGGGGGCAGCAACCTCAGTGAGAACGCTGCGGCAGTGGACCATTTCACGGACTGCTTGCTCCGTTGGGTGGAGGAACTCCAGCTGCCTCGTTTGAGCGACTACGGCATCACCGCGGCAGATCTGGATCGCATCGTTGAGGCCGCCAGCAACCGCAACAATCCCATCGCACTCTCGCCCTCAGAGATCAAAGCCTTGCTGCAAACAAGGCTGTGATCAAGGCTTGAATCCAGTGGTCACCCCTGCCTTGTTGAGTGCGGTGGCGAATGGTTCGCCGCAACCTTCAATCAGACCGGCTTGATCCATGCCATCGATGATTGTGTGGGCGTGAACGTCGTCCACGATCTGCCTGAGAAGTGGATTGCCGATGAAGTTCTTCCGCTCCGATCCTGTGAACACACCGCAAACCACGCCATCCCACAGGATCACAGCCGCATGGCGATCATTGTTTACCGCATCGGGTTGTTCCGGATATGAGAGCGTCAGCAACGATGGATTGCCCAACACCTGTCACGGCGGTGTAGTTCGCCCTGCCTGTGAGCTGCACAAATCTCCGCCCGTGAAAACTGGCTCCATCCCCGAGTGCTGTGTTATTTACGTCTGATCTGTTCTCATACATCTGTGTGAAATAAGCGGCATCTCCGTATTCATCAATGGGTTGCAGGGTTGAGGCCGTTTCATGCTTTGTGGTGGCGAGCATGTAATCCAGCCAGCCAATGGAGCGGATGTCCCAGTTGGCTTGAAATTCTCCTTGTGGTGGCTTGGGTGGTGCGTCCCAGAAGTCCAGGATGGCTTCCATTCCATTCACATGTTGCTGCCTGAGCACGCCGTTGAACAAAACGTCTCGAAGGCAGTCGTTGAATATCTTGCGGTCTCCATTCGCTCCTACCTCTCCTCCCTCCCTCCCTTGGATGAGGTCGGAGGGTAGTGGGCATTCTTGAGTGTCGGCACGGTGCTCCCTTGGGTCTGCAGTTGGCCTGATCCAGCCCTGAGGGGGCTTTCCCGCGCCGGGGGATGATCAGGAGCTGACTTCATTGACCGCTGCTTTCCATGCTGCGCATCGCCCAGGCCCTAGACACCCAGTTGCG
>NYZI01000019.1 GCA_002687115.1 Cyanobium sp. ARS6 | reverse complement strand
GTGCGGATAAATCGATCGGCTGCGGACGCCAGCCATCGTTCACCAATTGTGCGAACTGGGGATTGCTCAGCAGATGACGGATCATCTGTTCGGCGATTGAACTGTCTTTCACGCTGGCGCCGATGGCGAGAACGCTGTTCAGAGAGTCCGGATTTTTGAGGAAGGCTGCCAGGCTGGTCAGCAGCTTCAGGCTCTGTAATCGTTCTCCGAGTTTGATTTGCATGGAAGGAGTGCCGATGTTGATATCTTCAGCCGACTTCAGGTAGTTGGACAGCCTTGTAGTAGCTGAATCACTTGTTGTGGCGCTCAGTTCTGCAGATACGTGCTCTGACGCAGGCTGATCTCCAGATGATCCATCAGCCGGCGCGCTTCAGCGATTTTGAGCTGATTGCCTCGGATGGAGCGTTCGCTAGCGATACGTAGTCGTTCCAACAGGGATTCCGGGTTGTGTTCCATCGCCATCAGCACCTCGGCGTTGGTGTCGCCACGCACGACGTGATCCACTTGGTATTCCCCTCCGGGTGCCAAACGAATATGTACTGCATCGGTGGTGCCGAACAAGTTGTGCAGGTTGCCCATCACCTCTTGATAGGCCCCTCCAAGAAACATCCCGATCAGATACGGCTCTTCTGAACGCAGGGAATGCAGCTCAAGAAGTTGCTTGCTGCGCCCATCGGCAATGAAGCGGTTGAGACGACCATCAGAATCGCATGTGAGATCTGCGAAATGTCCGAGCTCGGTTGGTTTTTCTCCCAGCCTGTGTATTGGCATTAAGGGGAAGAGCTGTTGTATGGCCCAAGTGTCGGGCGCAGAGCGAAAGATTGACAGGTTGGCGTAGTAAGTGAGTGCCAGAACCGCAGGCAGGGTTTGTAATTCCTCCGGGAGAACGGAGTTCTCAGGAAGCCTCTGCACCAAAGAACGAGCACAGGCCCAAGTGAGTTGCTCTGCCTGGCTTCGTTCTTTCAGGCTCAGATAGCCCAGTCGGAAGGCTGCCAATGCATCGTCCTTGAATTTGAGGGCGTCATTCCAGGCTTCCTGAAGTCGTGAAACGTCCGCGCTCCCGTCATCAGCGAGGGCATTGATGCCTTCGAGGGTTTCATGAAGGTTGCGAACAATCAACGCCTCGTCGTCACTTGGCGAAGTCGTTGTCTGTGGAAGCCCGCCTGTGCCAAGCACGTTGAAAACCAGGACTGAGAAATGGCTGGCGATCGCTCTGCCGCTCTCGCTGACCAGAGTCGGAACTGCTACGCCATGAGGCTCACAACCTTCCTTGACAGTTGCGACGACATCATTGGCGTAATTCTGCAGTGAATAATTCGTGGACGCGGCTGTTGAGGTCCGGCTTCCGTCGTAATCAATACCGAGTCCTCCTCCAACATCCAGAAAACCCATTGGGGCTCCAAGTTTGTGCAGCTCGACATAGATGCGCGAGGCCTCCTGCAGCGCATCTTTCACCACACCAATGTCGTTGATTTGGCTGCCGACGTGGAAGTGGAGAAGGCGCAGTTCCTGTAGCAAACCTGCCCCGCGTAGCGCTTCAACAGTCGCGAGAATCTCCGGGACAGGCAGTCCGAATTTGGCTTTCTCTCCGACAGAATTTCCCCAGCGGCCTGTGCTCCTGCTGGAGAGTCTGGCGCGGATGCCGATCAGGGGTGCGGCGCCGAGTTCCTGGCTGGCATCGATGATTCTTTGCACTTCATCGGCTTGTTCGATCACGACCACTGGCCGCCGTCCCAGTCGTCTCGCCAGAATTGCTGTTTCGATGTAGCGCTGGTCCTTGTAACCATTACAGATCAGCAAGGCTTCCGGATCATCGATCAGTGAGAGAGCGATCAACAGTTCGGCTTTGCTGCCGGCTTCCAGGCCGAAGTGCCAACGCTTGCCGCAGCTCACCAGCTCCTCCACGACGTGGCATTGCTGATTGCATTTCACAGGGAAAACGCCCTGATAACGACCGTTGTAGTCGTATTGGGTGATGGCTCGCTCGAAGGCCGCATGGAGGCTCTCAAGTCGGTCTTCGAGAATGTCATCGAACCGGATCAGCAGCGGCAGGTTGAGATTGCGACCCTGCAGGCCTTTCACGAGCTCAACAAGATCAAGACTTCCCCCTCGTTCGCCGCGGGGCTGCACGCTCACATGACCTCGAAGGTTGATGGAGAAGTAGGGATCTCCCCAGCGCTCAAGCCCATACAGCTCAGAGCTGTCTTGAATGTTCCATGAGGGAGCTGGCGTTGATTGACCGTTGGCTTTCTCACGTTCGGGTTCGTTGGCGTTTGCGAGCACCATGAGTGAGAAAAGTGTTCCTGTCTGGGAAATCTAAGGAGCCTGGATCACAGGGGCAGAAACAAACTGTTCTCGATTGCTTGCCAAGAGGGTGGGGGAGCACAGAAGATGCCGTTCTCTTTATGTATGCCTTTATGTCCGCCGAACGCACGTTCATCGCCATCAAGCCGGATGGGGTTCAGCGTGGTCTCGTGGGCGAGATTCTCGGCCGCTTCGAGCGCAAAGGTTTCAAGCTTGTGGGCCTCAAGCAGCTCATCGCCAGTCGTGAACTGGCTGAGCAGCACTACGGCGTCCACAAGGAGCGGCCGTTCTTCTCCGGTCTTGTGGACTTCATCACGTCGGGACCGGTGGTGGCCATGGTGTGGGAAGGCGATGGGGTAATCGCCAGTGCCCGTAAGTTGATCGGTGCCACCAAACCACTCGAGGCTGAACCCGGCACCATCCGTGGTGATCTGGCTGTCAACATCGGCCGCAATGTGATCCATGGTTCAGACGCTGCGGAGACCGCTGCATTCGAGATCGGCCTCTGGTTTCAGCCATCCGAACTCAACGACTGGAGTCCATCTGATCAGGCCTGGCGGGTCGAAGACTGATTCTCTGGTGACCGATCGCAAACTGCAGACCCTCGGGGCGATGTCTCGGGGTCTTTTTGAATGCCAAGTCGTTGTTGCAGCTTCAGGCCCTTGAAGCAGTTGTTGATCAGGCGTTGGCCGATGTGCATATCTGCGGGCTTGCTCTTCGCGGAAAACTGTTCTCGATTGCGACTCGTCAGCGGGATTGAAAGCGATCCCAGCGAAAGCTCGAGAGCAGTGCTGCAAGATCCTGTTTTGGCTCAGTGCCGCAGGCGAGATCGGCAATCAGTTCTGATGTGGCCCCAGCCATGAGAACGCCATTGCGGTGGTGGCCGCAGGCCAGCAGAAGTCCGGGAATCGGACTGTTGCCCAGCAGTGGTCCCTCATCAGGTGTGCAGGGACGGAATCCCCACCAGCGCTCCATGGGAGGCCAGCTCTCTGCCTCAGGCAGCAGGGTGGCAATGCCTTGTTTGAGGGTGGTTTGTCCTTGAGGTGTCAGACCTTCGCTGAAGCCGGCATTGCGCTCGCTGGTCGCGCCCACCACCACCAGTCCATCCTCGCGGGGCACCAGATAAATCCCTGGGCCAAAGATCACGCGCCTGAGGGCGCCGCGCGGACTCTGCAGCGACAGCATCTGACCTTTCACGGGGAACACCGGCAGCTGGGGCAGAAGTTGTCCGCTCCATGCACCGCTGCAGAGCACGGCCCGCTCACAGCCAAGCGTTGCTTCACTCCCCTCCGAATTCCTCGTGCGTACGCCGCTGAGACGTCCATCGGCGGTGAACAGCTCAAGAACTTCCACGCCTTCCTGAAACTGGGCACCGCGATCAACGCAGGCGCTCTCCAGCGCTCGCATCAGCTGACGTCTGTTGTCAATCTGCCCGTCCTGCACGAACAGCAGACCGGCTTTCCATTGTGAGTCCAGACCTGGCACCTCCTGGAGAAGCTGTTCGCGATCCAGTCGATCTCCGAAAGCCGCAGTCGCGTAGGCGTCCCGTTCATCGGCGCTGTGGAACGGCACCACGATCCCGGAGGAACGAAGCCCACAGGGAAGACCGCTGTCAGCTTCGATCTGGGCCACCCAGCTGGCAATGCGGCTCAGGCTGAGTTGGCCGAGGTGAAGCAGAGCGTTTTCGAGGCCTTCGGCATGGGGGGCCAGCATCCCTGCTGCAACGAAGCCTGCAGCCTCGCTGCGGCGCCTGCTCAGCACGGTCACGCGCTGATCACGACGAGCCAGTTGATGGGCGATGGCGAGACCCATCAAGCCACCTCCCAGGATCAGAATTCGTCCGGGCGAATTTGATCTTGCCTCGCCCCGGAGCCACCGCGTCATAGGCCCGGTCGCCAGGAGCGCAGATTGTGGTGGATCACCAGCTGCCGACCGATGAAGACCGTCAACCAGCTCAGAACCATGGCGGCGAGTACCGGCCATTGCAGGGTTTCGAACCGATCAGCGATCATCAAGCCGCCGATGAGCACAAGGGCTCCCAGCACGGCAATTTCCTCATAGGGTTCACCCTGAAAGGTGCGCGGTTCTCGACCGGTCACCACATCAAGCACCATTCCTCCGCCAGCACAGGTGAGTGCGGCACAGATGACCATCCACCACCAGTTCAAGTCCGCTTCCAGTGCAACCTGTGCACCAATGATGGTGAATGTGGCCAGACCGATGCTGTCGCACAGTCCCAGAACCCTCTGGAAGTTGGCGCTGTCGGCGGCTCCCTCGCTCAGCAGGCTCGCCAAAATAGACCCTGTAGCAACCACAATCAGCACCACCAACAGGTAGGTGCCGTCGTGAAAGACGAAAGGTGGTGATCGCATTCCACCCACAAGCAGATCGCGGAGGATGCCTCCACCCACGGCAGGCAGCAGAGTGAGAATGAAGCAACCCCAGAGGTCGTAGTGACGCTGTAGGGCCCGGATGAAGCCGGAGAGAGCAAAAGCTGTCGTTCCGATGAGATCGAGCCCATAGAACCAGGAGGATGTGACCAGGGTTGCGAAGGCCTCACGTCCAGCAGGGCCGAGGGGGCCGCGCTGGGGTCCGTCCAATTCGGCAGCACGCCAGACTTTCAGACTCCATGCACCGCGTGCAGCTCTCGAGATTCCCGCAGGATCGCCACTACCGCGACCCACGATCTCCACACTGCGACGGAAGCTGGCGGGATCCAGCAAGCCGTAGCCCTTGTTCAGGTTCATCAGCTGCAGGATCTCCTCCAGCATGGCTTTCTGGTGCACTGTGTCGCTGCTGTTCATGAAGCGCTCGGTGATCGCCACCGCTTCATCGGGATGTCGCGCCGTGTACTGCCATCCGGCAGCAAGACCTTTTAGAAATCTCGTCAGACGATCGCGTTTGGCCGGATCCTGGAGGTCCGTCGCTCGCACGTACAACCCATCTTCGAGAAATCCCGTGTTCTCCCGGGCGAAACGCACCGTGAACAGATCGGACTGAAGGGCTCCTTCCTGGAGGATCGTCTGAAATTCGTTGTAACTCATGGCAGTGGCGCAATCGACCTCGCCATCCAGCAAGTCCCGAGCTGCGGGTTTTTGTTCAATCAGCTGAACTGAATCCAGCCCGAGTCCATACCGTTGCAGCCAGTACCCGACATCGAATTCATCCCCGAGGAACCAGGTGCCAACACGTTTCCCTTTCAGGTCGCCAGCCTTACTGACACCTGATGCTGCGCTGCAGACCAACATCGTTCCAGGTCGTTGCAGAAGCTGCGCCACATTCACGAGGTCCGCCGCCTCACGGCGCATGTCCAGGGCATCCGATGTCCAGGCGATGGTGACGTCGACTTCACCATCACGAAGACGCTGCAATCCATTCACCGATGGGCCTCCCTGTTCCAGGGTGACACTGAGGCCTTCTCGACGGAAAAACTCGTGGTCTTTGGCCACATAGAACCCTGCGAACTGGGCTTGTGGCAGCCAGCGCAACTGCATGCGCAGGGGCTTCTGCTGCACATGCGTCGAGACAGAAGGGATACTGATCGCCAGCAGAGTCACCAACAGAACTGCCAGGAAGGCCCCAAGCCTTCGATGCCAGCGATGGCTATCCACGGCTGAGGGTCAGTGCATCTGCATTGTGATTCGCTTCCATAGGATCAGCGCAGGCAAGGAGAACAAAATGGCTGGAGAAGGCGCTTGGGAAGCTGTGATCGGCCTGGAGACCCATGTGCAGCTGGGCACTGAGAGCAAGATCTTCACGGCTGCTTCCACCAGCTTTGGAGACGACCCCAACACGCACATTGATCCGGTGGTTTGCGGGCTGCCAGGCACCCTGCCGGTGCTGAATCAGAAGGTGCTCGAGTATGCGGTGAAGGCTGCGATGGCTCTGAATCTCAATATTGCTGAGCACAGCAAGTTCGACCGCAAACAGTATTTCTATCCCGATCTACCGAAGAACTACCAGATCTCCCAGTACGACGAACCGATTGCGGAAGAGGGCTGGATCGAGGTTGAAGTTGCTGAAAAGGGCAAGGACACCTATCTGAAAAAGATTGGAATCGAACGTCTTCATATGGAAGAAGACGCGGGGAAACTGGTGCATGCAGGCAGTGATCGCCTCGCTGGTTCCACACATTCCCTGGTGGATTACAACCGTGCAGGTGTTGCTCTCGCTGAAATCGTCAGCAAGCCTGATCTGCGCACCGGCCGTGAGGCGGCTGAGTATGCCTCTGAGATTCGTCGGATCATGCGATATCTCGGAGTCAGTGACGGAAACATGCAGGAGGGATCGCTGCGCTGCGACGTGAACATCTCAGTCCGTCGCGGTCCGGATGCCCCCTTCGGCACGAAGGTGGAGATCAAGAACATGAATTCGTTCTCGGCCATCCAGAAAGCCTGCGAGTACGAGATTCAGCGCCAGATCAAGGCCTACGAAAGCGGTGAGTCCATCGTCCAGGAAACCCGCTTGTGGGATGAGGGCAAGCAGCTCACCAAAAGCATGCGCAGCAAAGAGGGTGCCAGTGATTACCGCTATTTCCCTGATCCTGATCTGGGTCCGATCGAGGTGAGCGAGGATCAAAGGGAAAGCTGGCGTTCAGAACTGCCCGAGCTGCCTGCGGCCAAGCGTCATCGCTACGCCGAACAGCTCGGCCTGTCGCAGTACGACGCGCGTGTGCTCACCGACGAACGTCCGATGGCCGATTACTTCGAGGCCGTGGTGGGCGCCGGAGCTGACGCCAAGCTGGCGGCCAACTGGATCACTGGAGATATCGCTGCTTACGTGAACAGCAATCGGTTGAGTTACGCGCAGTTGCCGTTTCGCCCTGAGCAGCTGTCGGAAATGGTTCAGTTAATTGATGGCGGCAAGATCAGCGGCAAGATTGCCAAGGAAATACTCCCTGAACTGCTCGAAAAGGGTGGTTCACCGAAGTCGATCGTCGATCAGCGAGGGCTGGGAATGATCAGTGATCCCGCTGCCATCACCGCCATCGTTGAGGAGTTGCTGGCTGCTCATCCAGATGAGGTGGAGGCTTTCCGAGGCGGCAAGACCAAGCTGCAGGGATTCTTCGTTGGGCAGCTGATGAAAAAGACCGGCGGCAAGGCCGATCCCAAGCTCGCCAATCAGATTCTCAGTCAGAAACTCAAAGGCTGATGACCAATGACTGCTGAGGGCCCGTGGGGTGGTCGGTTCAGGTCGCTTTCAGCCTGCTGCCAGAAGCTGAGCCGCCTGGGTTTCCCAGGCTTTGGGCTCTCCGCTGTTATCGAGCACCCGATCAGCTAGTCCGAGTTTCTTTGCCAGCGGCCACTGAGACTGGATCCGCTGCTGAGCCTCGGCAGCATTGAGACCATTGCGATCCATCAGCCTTTCAAGTTGTTGTTCAGGTGAGCAGTGCACCACCCACACTTCCGTGCAGAGAGAGTTGAGACCGGCTTCGAACAGCAGAGGAATCATCAGCGCCACGGTTGGTTCTGATTTCAGACGTTTCAGTTCGGTTTCCAATTGCTGGTGCACCAGAGGGTGAACAAGCTCCTCCAACCATTTCCTCTGAAGGGAATCAGAGAAAACGATGGCTCCCAGAGCCGTACGGTCGAGTTCGGCAGACTCCGGGTCAGACCCAGCTCTGACGACCGCATTCCCGTAACGCTGCACCACTGCATGGCTGGCTGCCTGACCGCTTGCGAGGGCTTGATGTGCAAAAAGGTCTGCGTCCAACAGCGGAATTCCTTGATCCGTCAGCCAACGGCCAACGCTGCTCTTCCCGGAGGCGATACCACCGGTGAGGCCGATCCGGCGTTGGCGTGGCATGGCGCGGAGCAGGATGCATTCAGTCTCTCGCGTTGATCCGTGGTTTCCGCAGCCAGCTGGCTTTCCTCTGTTTGGACTCCAGTCGCTGGAGGAGTGACCGCTCCAGTCGGCTTTCAGGCCGCAGGGATTGCGGCCGGTCTGAAGGATTCCGGTAAACCGGATCTCGCTTTGGTGCTGGCGCCTGAGGCGGCAGTCTGTGCCGGCACTTTCACGACTTCGGTGGTGCGTGCGGCTTGCGTTGATCTCTGCGCCCAACGTCTCCAAGCCAGCAATGGACAGTGCAGAGGCGTGTTGATCAATTCCGGCCAGGCCAATGCCTGTACTGGTGACAGCGGCCTGATCGACAGCCAGCGCGCCACCCAGGCCCTGGCCGATCACCTTGGTCTGACGTCTGATCAGATGCTGATCTGTTCCACTGGCGTGATCGGCGTGCCCATCCCCATGAAAGTCTTGCTCGCTGGACTGGATCCGCTGGTCGAGGCTCTGGCCGAAGATGGAGGGGCTGCTGCTGCGGCCGCCATCCTCACAACAGATCTTGTGCCCAAGCAGATCGCAGTTGAGTCGGAGATTGATGGCCGCACTGTGCGTATTGGCGGGATGGCCAAAGGCTCGGGAATGATTCACCCCGATATGGCCACCATGCTCGGCTTTCTCACCTGTGATGCCGGAGTGCCCTCAGAGGCCTGGCAAGTCATCGTTCAACGCGCTGTTCAGCGATCGTTCAATGCCATCACCGTGGATGGCGACACCAGCACCAACGACACCTTTCTGGCCTTTGCCGCCGGGGATCCTCTCCTCTCGGATCAGTATGAGCAGCTCGAGCAGGGGGTGACTCTTGTTGCTCAACACCTGGCTCGCTCGATCGCTCGTGATGGAGAGGGTGCGACCTGCCTGATTGAAGTGCGGGTGGAGGGAGCCGCATCAGAAGCAGACGCTCTGCGGATGGCACGCACGGTGTGTGGATCGTCGCTGGTGAAAACGGCCATCCATGGACGTGACCCCAACTGGGGCCGGATTGTGGCAGCGGCCGGGCGGTCAGGAGTGGAGTTTGATCCAGAGGAGGTTTCGCTCTGGATCGGTGATCATCACTTGATGGAGAGCGGTCAGCCACTGGACTTTGATCGACCTGCAGCGTCGATCTATCTCCAGCAGCGATCCGAGGGCCGTTATCTGGACAATGACACCGTGCTGATCAGACTCCGCATTGGTTCTGGCCCTGAAGAAGGTCGTGCCTGGGGTTGCGACCTTTCAGATCAATACGTGCGCATCAACGCCGATTACACGACCTGATGCCTCGGAGCGGTGCAACCGCATCGATGAGGCGCGAAGATGGGCTGCACCGAATTTTCGGTGTTGTCCATCTCGGCCACAGCGATGACAGCAACCAGCACTGATCAGCAGCGGCTCAGGCGACCTCGTTTCTGGATTGGTCCTCTGGTGGCCGGTGCCTGTTTCGCGCTCGGGTACGGCATCACCCAGCGAGTCGTTCTGATGCAGCAGGCGAGCGAAAAACCTCAGAAGGCCTCGTTCCGTCAGAGCAGCTTTCCTGGAGAATCTCTTGATGGATTGAGACGTCGGTATGGAGCTGATCAGCCTCTGATGGGTGACGTTGCAGCCAAAGAGGTCATTGACGCTCAGCAACGCAAGGCCAAGGAGCAGGCTGAGGCCATGGCCAAGGAGCAGGCTGAGGCCATGGCCAAGGAGGCGGAGCGAAGGGAACAATCTCAGAGGGCGGCTGCTCCGCAGCCATGGACGCCCACCAACGAGCCGGCGTTCTCTGCTGCACCGTTTCCCGCATCAACTCGAGATTTTGTTGGTGAAGTGGCGCCGGAGCCTGCACAGCCTGCGGCTGTTCTGACTCCAGGCTCGGATTCACTGCCAGAGACCGCGCTGCCTGAACCGGAGGCTTTCACGGAAGCCCCTGCGGCTGTTGCCATGCCTGAACCTGTGGCTCCTCAACCACAACCAGCCATCGATGAATCTCTGATTTTCCAGGCACCGCCGGACGCACCACCGGCTCCCTGATTGCGGTCGCATCCCCGTCGGTGCATCTGCCACAGTTTCAGCATCTCTCATCAGGCCATGACTCCTCCGGATGCCCTGTTCCGAGCGGCAATGAATCGCCTGATGGCCCGGGTGGGTGAAGGCGTGGCCGATGCAGCTGCAGGAATGGCTGTTGCTGTTCAGGATGCCCCCGAGCGCATACGCCAGGAATGGGATCTGTTTCAGGAGGAGGTGAAGGCGGAAGCCGAGCGATTGCAGCGGGAGAATCAGCCCGAAGCATCATCCGCTGCTGATCGTCCTGGCCCAGAGCATGAACCATTGCAGCGGCGCATCGATCGACTGCGTGCGCAGGTGGCCGATCTGAGCACGCGTCTGGAGGAACGGTCTTGAGCCGTTGGGGTTCGCCTCTTCTTCCCTGGCGCAGGGGCTTGCGCGCATTGCGCATCTGGCGGAGTGTTCTGGCGCTGCTGTTTTTCCTGTGGTGGGACAGCTGCAGCTGGAGCTATCCCGGCGGTTTCACCGAGGAGCGTCGTCAGACCCGTCAGCAACGGCGAGCACGCTGGCTGACAAGGGAATTGCTCCACCTTGGTTCGGCATTCATCAAACTTGGCCAACTGCTGTCGGCTCGTCCCGACGTTCTGCCGGCGGGGTGGGTGGCTGAACTGGCCGATCTGCAGGACAAGGTTCCTGCTTTTCCATTCGATCAGGCCCAAGCGCTTCTCGAGTCGGAGCTTGGTGCACGTTGTGCCGAGATCATTGATCTTGATGAGACCCCTCTGGCCGCAGCCTCTCTGGCTCAGGTGCATCGCGCCAGCTTGCGCAGCGGTCGCCAGGTGGTTCTGAAAATTCAACGTCCAGGTCTGGAGTCGGTGTTCCGGCTTGATCTGGAGGTGATGCAGCAGGTGGCTTCTGTACTGCAGCGCCATCCCCAGTGGGGTCGTGGCCGCGACTGGGTGGCGATCGCCCAGGAATGTCGACGTGTGCTGTTGCGTGAACTCGACTTTCGCCTTGAGGCCCAGCATGCCGCCCGCTTCCGTCAGCAGTTTCTTGATGATCCCCGCATCATGGTTCCCGGTGTGATCTGGGAGCTGAGCACCCGTCAGGTGCTCTGTCTCGATTACCTGCCTGGTATCAAGATCAACAATCGGCCGGAGCTGATTGCTGCGGGTATTGATCCTGCGGATGTCGCGGAGATTGGTGCGGCCAGCTATCTGCAGCAACTGGTTCGGTACGGCTTCTTTCATGCAGACCCACACCCCGGCAATCTTGCGGTCGCAAGCGACGGGGCACTCATCTACTACGACTTTGGAATGATGGGGCAGCTTTCGGAACGTCTGCGCCGCCGGTTGGGTTCGATGGTTCGGGCGGCGGCATCCCGGGATGCCGCCGCCCTGGTGGAGGAAATGCATGTGGCTGGAGTGATTGCTTCAGACGTGGATCTGGGTCCGGTACGGCGTCTGGTTCGTCTGATGCTGCGCGACGCACTCACTCCACCGTTCAGTGCCTCGGTGATCGACAAATTGTCCGGCGATCTCTACGACCTTGTCTACGGCCAGCCGTTCAGGCTGCCGGTTGAGCTGATCTTCGTGATGCGTGCATTGTCGACCTTTGAGGGTGTCGGTCGCAGTCTTGATCCCGGCTTTAGCCTGGTGGGGATCGCCAAGCCCTATCTGCTGCCCCTCATGACTTCCAGTGGATCCGGCTCCAATGATCTGTTCAACGAACTCGGCCGTCAGGTGGGGGCGCTGAGTTCTCGGGCTGTGGGGATTCCGCGCCGCCTGGATGAGAGCCTTGAGCGCCTCGAACAAGGAGATCTGCAGCTGCAGATCCGAACGGGCGAATCGGATCGTCAGTTCCGACGCATGGTCACGGCACAGCATTCCATCGGACAGTCGGTGCTGCTTGGGGGGCTGGCTCTGGCGGCTGCGATCCTGGGCTCCAGTGCCCGACCCCTTTGGGCTCTCCTCCCCCTTGGAGCTGCAGTGCCGGTTGGGATGGGTTGGCTGAAGCTTCAGGTGAAACTTCGCAAGGATGCACGTATGGAATCCTTGTCTTCATCGAAAAGCTGATTATTTCGTTTTCAAGTTCTTTCAGCGTTTTGGAAGAGAACAATGAAACAACTTGCTTTGATCCAGCAGATTCTTTGACATTCCCGGATATTTGTTGTCAGCAATTCAGTCTCGAACAAACAGTGTTTGCCTTCTTCGAGAAATATTTATTTTGCATTGTTTGCTGCTGGTCTGAACATTCGCTTGAAACAATCAAATGCCACTCACTTCGGGAAATNTCGCTGTGAATGGCTACTTTGCTGAGTTCTGACTATTGAATCAGGCTTTTCCTCGCGGTCCCTGNCCTACGGCGCCGGCGTAAACAGCCTGGCTGCCGAGCTCGTCCTCGATGCGCAGCAATTGGTTGTATTTGGCAACGCGTTCGCTGCGGCTCAGAGAACCAGTTTTGATCTGACCGGCGCGGGTTGCGACTGAGAGATCGGCGATGGTGGTGTCTTCGGTTTCGCCGCTGCGGTGGCTGATCACGCTGGTGTAGCCCGACCGTCCAGCCAGATCGATGGCCTGAAGCGTTTCGGTGAGAGAACCGATCTGATTCACCTTGATCAGAATCGAGTTGGCTGTGCCGCTGTCGATCCCCTGTTGCAGGCGCTTGGTGTTGGTCACGAACAGGTCGTCCCCCACCAGTTGCACCTTGGCTCCGAGGCGTTCTGTGAGCAGTTTCCAGCCTTCCCAGTCGTCCTCGGCAAGGCCGTCCTCGATCGAAACGATCGGGAACTTCTCCACCAGCTGCTCAAGCTGGCCGACCATCTGAGCGCTGTCGTAGCTGCCCCCATCGAAGGCGTAGCGACCATTGTCGAAGAATTCGGTACTGGCAACATCAAGGGCGAGGGAGATCTGATCACCGGGCCTGTAGCCGGCCTTCTCAATCGCTTGGACCAGAATTTCGCCGGCCTCGACATTGCCCAGATCCGGCGCGAAGCCTCCTTCATCGCCTACAGATGTGCTCAGGCCTCTGTCCTTGAGCAGGGACTTCAGTGTGTGGAACACTTCAGTGCCCATGCGCAGCGCCTCGCGGAAGCTGGGGGCGCCGTGGGGAACCAGCATGAATTCCTGGAAATCCAGGCTGTTGGCTGCATGCGCGCCACCGTTGATCACGTTCATCAGCGGTACCGGCAACAGCGTGGCCATCGGTCCCCCCAGATAGCGATAGAGCGGGATTCCAAGGCCATTCGCGGCCGCGCGGGCACTGGCCATGCTCACCGCCAGAATTGCGTTGGCTCCCAGGCTCGACTTGTTGTCGCTGCCATCGAGTTCCAGCATCGCTGCGTCCACGGCGGCCTGGTCGAGGGCAGAGAGTCCACAGAGGGCTGGGGCAATGCGCTCCTCGATGTGATTCACAGCCTGGATGACACCCTTGCCCATATAGCGATCGCCGCCGTCGCGCAACTCGTGGGCTTCGTGGGCTCCGGTGCTGGCTCCGCTGGGCACGATGGCTCGACCACTGGATCCACCCTCCAGCAAGACCTCGGCTTCCACCGTTGGGTTTCCGCGGGAGTCGAGCACCTCACGGGCCACGATGGTGTCGATGACGAGGTCGAGGGAATCGAACACGTGATGCGGATCAAAGACCTGGCGATCCTATGGGTCCCCCTGCAACGCTGATTCCCCATCTCCGCCAACAGGCCACGACGCCTGCAACTGCTCTACCGCTGATCTTGGGGATGCACCATGCTGGTGGCAGCGATTGAACCCGATCATGCGCATGTTGCACACCATGCTTCGGGTTGGTGATCTGGAGAGATCACTCGCTTTTTATACCGACGTTCTCGGTATGAAGCTGCTTCGTCGCAAGGACTACGCCTCCGGTCGTTTCACGCTGGCCTTTCTGGGTTATGGCGATGAAAAGGATCACACCGTGCTGGAGCTCACTCACAACTGGGACACCGAGCATTACGACCTGGGTGATGGATATGGCCACATCGCTCTTGGGGTGCAGGACATCCATGCCGCCTGTGAAGGGATTGCTGAGCGAGGAGGCAGACTCGTGCGTGCACCGGGTCCGATGAAGCACGGCAGCACGGTGATCGCTTTCCTGGAGGATCCCGATGGCTACAAGGTCGAGTTGATTGAGCTTGCTTCCCGCTCCACGGCCGCTTGAGGGGATTCGCCTGCGATGACATCTGATTTCGGTGTGACGCCTCAACCTCCTGCCAGCCTCACGGTGGAGCCGGACCGTTTCAGCGACGATGCCTGGGAGTTGTTGCTGTCCGCCCAGGATTCAGCCCGTCGTTGGCGTCACGGCGATCTGGACGTGGAGCATCTGCTTCAGGCTTTGTTCAGTGATCCGCGCTTTGAGGCGGATGTGGCCGCATTGCCCCTTGCTCAAGGACAGTTGCTTGATCAGCTCGAGGGCTTCCTGGAGGAGCAGCCCATGGCTCGAGGTGATGAGCTGTTTGTCGGTGAAGACCTTGAAACCTTGCTCGAGGCGGCCGACAGGGTGCGCGGCCTCTGGGGGTCAAGGCTGATCGACGTTTCGCACTTGCTGATCGCCATCGGTCGTGACCCACGCATCGGTGCTGATTTGCTGTCCAGATTTGGGTTGCCGGCCGATCGCCTGGAGGCCGCGCTGCGGAGGCCGAACCCATCGGCTGCGCCTTCTCCGCCCAGTCCTCCTGCACCCGTTAATCGTCCAGCACCGACGTCTTCCGGGCCATCCGTTCAGCCATTGCCCGAGCCTGTTCAGGCTGGGCTGAGGCCGTCGGAGCCTGTTGATGACCCGGAATTTGATCCTGCAAGTGATCCCGAGCCAACGGCCCTGGACCGTTATGCCCGTGACCTCACTGCGGCTGCGTCTCAGGGGCTGCTGGATCCCGTGGTCGGCCGCGATGGTGAGATCCGCAGTTTGATCAAGGTGCTCTCGCGTCGGGGCAAGAACAATCCTGTTCTGATCGGAGCACCGGGCGTGGGCAAGACGGCCATCGCCGAGCTGTTGGCCCAGCGCATCGTTGCCGGTGAAGTTCCGGAATCACTTCAGGGATTGAGGCTTGTGGCCCTGGATGTGGGTGCATTGATCGCTGGTGCCAAGTTCCGCGGGCAGTTCGAGGAGCGCCTGCGAGAGGTGCTGCAGGAGGTGAGTGATCCAGAGGCAGGCGTGGTGCTCTTCATCGACGAACTGCACACCGTGGTGAACAGCGATCGGTCCAGCGCCGACGCCGGCAGCCTGCTCAAGCCTGCTTTGGCGAGAGGGGATCTCCGTTGTATTGCCGCCACCACGCCAGAGGATTACCGACGCACAGTGGAGAAGGATCCAGCTCTGAACCGCCGCTTTCAGCAGGTGCAGATCTCGGAGCCTTCAATCGACCACAGCGTCGAGATTCTGCGTGGGGTGAAGGAGCGCTACGAGCTGCATCACGGCGTGACGATCACTGACACCGCGGTCACAGCTGCAGCACGCCTTGCTGATCGCTATATCAGTGATCGTTGCCTGCCTGACAAGGCCATCGATCTGATCGATGAAGCGGCGGCACAACTCAAGATGGATGTGACCTCCAAGCCCCAGGTGGTGGAGGACGCCGAGATGGATCTGCGTCGGGTGGAACTGGCGGTGCTCGCGGCGGAGCAGGCTCCTGAATCGGAGCGAGTGCAGCTCCAGCGCCAGCGATTGGAGGCCTCGTCCCAGCTCACTCAACTGCGTGAGCGCTGGCAGGCGGAGCGAGAACAGCTGCAGGAACTGCGCCAGCTGCTGCAGGAAGATGAGGATCTCCGTCATGCCGTCGCTGAAGCTGAGCGACAGGGTGATCTGGAAGAAGCTGCACGGCGTCAGTACGACCAGCTGCATCGCCTGCAGCAGCGCCGCAGTGACCTGGAGGAGGCGCTCAACAAGGCGCAGCGAGACGGCACGGCAATGCTGCGAGAGCAGGTGGAAGCCGAGGACATTGCCGATGTGGTGGCGCGCTGGACAGGCATTCCCATCCAGCGCCTGCTGGCGGGCGAGCGCCAGAAGCTGCTGGAGCTTGACCAGCGCCTTGCTGAGCGGGTGATCGGCCAGCCCGATGCCGTGGAGGCCGTGGCGGCGGCGATCCGCAGGGCCCGAGCAGGAATGAAGGATCCCCGGCGCCCCGTGGGTTCATTCCTGTTTCTCGGGCCGACAGGCGTCGGCAAGACTGAACTGGCCAAGGCTCTCGCTGGACAGCTGTTCGATGAGGAGGAGTCGATGGTGCGTCTTGATATGAGTGAGTTCATGGAGCGCAACGCTGTGGCGCGCTTGCTTGGTGCTCCCCCTGGTTATGTCGGTTACGAGGAGGGGGGTCAGCTGACCGAAGCGGTGCGTCGACGTCCTTACGCCCTGCTGCTCCTGGATGAGGTGGAGAAGGCTCACCCTGATGTGTTCAATGTGCTGTTGCAGGTCCTGGATGACGGGCGTCTCAGCGATTCACAGGGGCGCACGGTCGATTTCCGACATACCGTGGTCGTGATGACCAGCAATCTGGCCAGCCGCGCCATTCTGGATTCAGCCCGCAAGGACAGGGAAGCGGGTGCATCGATTGATTCATCTGTCCTGGATGGGGCTGTGGATGAGGCTCTGGGCAGGCATTTCCGGCCTGAATTTCTCAATCGCATCGATGAGGTGATCCGCTTTAAGCCGCTCGGACGGGATGATCTGAGCAAGATCGTGCGCCTGCAGTTGGCTGATCTGGCCTCGCTTCTGAAAGAACAGGGGCTGGAGCTGCGCGTTGAGGAGGCTGTGATTGAAGCGATCGTGAGCCTTGGCCACGAGCCGGAGTACGGGGCGAGACCGTTGCGCAGGGTGCTGCGTCGTCGACTGGAGAATCCTCTTGCAACAGAACTGCTGGAGGACCGTTTCAAGGGGGCTCAGGCAGTGCGTGTACTTGCTGGAGAGGCACCAGCAGAATCCTTCCGCTTCGAACCTGAATGAAGCCTATGAAGGCGTCCGGTAGAATATTTAATTGCTGTCACGTGCCCTCAGAGCCGGCGTCAGCACCGGCCCAGACGACTTTTTTGATCCGTCATCCGTGACCAGCCCCACATCAGAGGACACAACCGCAGCGACGACGCCAACGTCATCAGGCCCTGAACAGCCTGAGAAAAAGGGTGGGTTTTTGCAGGCCACCTTCGAAGAGTTGAAGCTCGTGGTCTGGCCCAGCAGGCAACAGCTGTTCAGCGAATCCATCGCGGTGATCCTGATGGTGAGTCTTTCGGCTGCGGCCATTGCCGCCTTAAGTCGCTTCTACGGCTGGGCTGCGTCTCAGGTGTTCCGCTGATCCTTTTCCCGGTCTGATCCGGTGCAATTTCCTACTTCATCCTTCACTCCTGCCCTGCCTCGTGTCTGATCTCGATCCAAACCAGTCGGAGTCCACAGAGGTGCTTGACCTCCCGGCGCCGAATGACGGAGAAGAGGGCACTCTCGAAACCCCCGCAATCCGCACGGGCGTCGCCCGCTGGTATGCGGTGCAGGTGGCCTCCAGTTGCGAGAAAAAGGTGAAGGCCACGCTGGAGCAACGAGCTGTGACTCTGGGTGTGAGCAATCGCATTCTCGAGATTGAAATTCCCGAGACTCCTGCAGTGAAAATCAAGAAGGACGGCAGTCGCCAGTCCACTGAGGAGAAGGTTTTTCCTGGTTATGTGCTGGTGCGCATGGTTCTGGATGAAGACACGATGATGGCGGTGCGCAGCACTCCCAATGTCATCAACTTTGTCGGTGCGGAGGATCGTCGTGCCACGGGCAAAGCCCGGGGTCACATCAAGCCACGTCCGTTGAGCCGCCAGGAAGTGGACCGCATCTTCAAGCGGGCTGCTGAGAAGAAGACTGTTGTGAAGGTCGATCTCAGCGAGGGTGATCAGATTCTCGTCACTGCTGGTCCGTTCAAGGATTTCCAGGGTGAGGTCATCGAGGTGTCAGGTGAGCGCAGCAAGCTCAAGGCTCTCCTCTCCATCTTCGGCCGTGAGACACCGGTCGAGCTCGAGTTTTCCCAGGTGAGTAAGCAGAACTGATATCGACGGCGGCCGTCTCCCTGCGGAGGGCGGCCTCAGGGGTGGTTCCCCACCCCGCCGCACCTGCCCCGAGGGCCAGGTGATCCGCAGATGTTCAACTCCGTCCGCCGATGGCCAAGAA
>NYZI01000018.1 GCA_002687115.1 Cyanobium sp. ARS6 | reverse complement strand
AGGGTTCAGCGAGAGACGCGCCAAGGCCACCGCAGGTCCGTGTTTGGCATTGGGTTTTATAGACTCATCTCGATATTGTTCGATCAACCAGGCGGCGCGCTCTTCCATGGTTGGCAAGTCTTGCGCTGAGGCAAAGCTTGTCAGCAACCGGCCGATAATGCCGAAGGACATTAGGACCCAAGCTATCCTCCGAACATATCGATGCCGCTGTTGCTTAGTAATTCTGTTCCTTTGAAATGCCGACATAACTCTCTATTATAACGCAGGCGATCACCCGCACTCAAAAAGCTTTAAGAGAATTTCCTGAGAGGACTCTATGAATTTTCGGTGGCGGGCCGAGTGGATGGTTGTGTTGGGTAACACTCACCAAAACATCTAGCCGAATTCATATCGCAGTACAAATCAAGGGAACTCCTCTCGACAAGGGAGGAATATCCCTACGAACATCGAAGAGTGCATTCAGCTCTGCTGATGTAAGTCGCTAAACCTTTTAACCAACGAACAAAGGACAAAACAGAAGAATCTGAAAGTTGTTTACCAAGGAGATTCATGAATGCCGAAACCGTTATATCTGACTGGAGAAGAGTTTGGAAGGCTAATAGCAATCGAATGTTTAGGATCAATCAAACAAAGGCTTTACTGGCATTTCAGATGTCAATGCGGTAACGAGAATCTTGTCTCGACAGGTGATCTTAAGTCCGGCAAGTCTCAGTCTTGTGGATGCTTGAACAGAGAAGTTTCAAGTGGGATCAACAGAGAAAAGAAACTAAAGCATGGTGGTAAAAGATCAGAAAGCAACCCCTGAGTACGGAGCATGGGCAACTGCCAAATTGGATCCTGATACTGTGCAAGGTTTTAACGACGCAGTGGAGTCAGAGACCCTGAGGTCTTCATGCCTTTGATTGAAGACTTGCTTGCTGACTAAGCAGAGTCTGACAACTACGAACCGGAAGAAACAGAAACAGATCCATATGAAGAGATCGACGTCTCTGATGAAGACATCAATGTAGCAGTTGAGGAACTACAAGCTGCTGAACCTTTAGGTCAAGAGACAGCACTTCCTTTCTTAGAAGCTGCTGTTAACTCTCAAGGCACTAACCCTCTTTACTCCGACTGGTGTGCGGCAACCGCAAGGTTCCACGCAGGAGAGATCGACTGGAACGATGCAATGGATGAGATGACCTCTAAGTACTCCATGTCAGACTTAGCCAAGATGTACCACTACATGAACAATGCCTGAAACTAAAACACCTTAGAACCAACGAACAGACAACATCGAACATCAGATCAAAGACATCACACGTGCAACAGTCACGTTGACTTTTCCTCCACATGTGCTTTCACGTCTTGCACAGAAAGCAGCGTTTGTAGGACTGAGCTTGGAAGAACAGATTGAGGATATCGTCCTTGACTCTGTTGACAAAGATGTCGGAGCACCTGTCATTAAAGGCCCAAGTACTGCCCAACATCGAAAGATCAGTGGACCTTCATGGCTTCGGGGAGAACCCGCATGAATGACTCACCAATCCGTTCTTACAGAACGATGCGTAGTGAGGACGGAGAGCTAACCACAGTTGAAACAACTGATTGGATGCGATCCAACTATTTCGTCAAGTTGCAGACCCTGGAAGAGGAAGAAGTTCCTCAGGAGGAAGAAGCTACGGCTGCACTTTCGATGAAACGGGCACGTCGCAAGAAACTACAGCATGTCTCTAAGGAGAAACCAAAGCCTGTGGGTGATGAGATGGTCGCCAAAGCTCAGAAGAAAGATCTCAGACGTAGAAGGTTGGAGTGATGCCTTGGGATTCAAACAAGTCTTCAGTCAATCGGTGGGATGCCCCTACAGATAAACCCCCTGAGAAGCCAGCACGACCTCCACGTTTTCGTGGAAAGTTAAAGCCCCAGCCAATGGGGAATGTTCAGGGGATGGTGTCAATGAGAAACATCACTCGTCAGACAGATGGAACCATCTCCAGCCTTGCTGATGAGATATCGGTCGAGTCTGATCTAGGTCAGCTCACACCCCAGGAGTGACACATTGCTTCGGCCTATGCATCAGGATTGATCAATGATGATGATCTTTCTGCTCTCCTTTAAAAACTAACAACTACCACAAACTTTCAACAAAGAACATGACTCAAGCAATCGCTTACCCTTCTAAAGTTCGCAGCTTCCAAAAGACTGTTGCTCTGAACTCTGCAGCAAACGATCCGATGACCGCTGATGGCGTCAGGATCTCAATGCCCTTGTACATCGACCTGCCTAACACTCTTCGGAAAGACCTTCTGAATGGTGTGCGTGAGGTCATTGCTGGTAACTTCACCACTTCTGAAACACAGACTCAATCTGGTCTGACTGTCTCTACTCCCTCTTCACTTGAGTCTGAAGTAGAAGCATTCCTTGGTTTGAGCATCGACAATCTACGGAATGTTCTCTTCTCACGTGGTGGAATGCCAGCGGATCTTCTTTTCAAACTGCAAGCTGTAACCGGCATTGAGTTTGTCAGNGAGAAAGATCTGACTGCTGCTTACAAAGAGCGACAAGCGTTCGTGAAGAAGTGGAAGAAAGATCACACGTTCCCTNCTAATTGAGAGAGAAAACAATGGCTTANACAGGTATGATCTGTGGACAGACAGAACACATCTTCAAGAATGTGCTTTCTGTCGCTCTTGAGCAATCGTCGATTTGTGCCGTCCTTTAAACGACCTCTGACCTGGACCACATCGGAGACGCTGAGATGACTGCAGGAATAGTTGACGACTTCATCAAAGTGCTCCAGAACGGTGATGTCGACGCCTGTGTTGACTGCTGGTGAGAGGACTGCCAGGTCGAAGCGGCTGAGCACCGTGTTCGGGTCTTTAACCAACTGCTTCTGGACATTCGTTCCTTCGCATCTACTCCCACTTTCTAGGAAATTGGAATTGGCGTCTGTCAGTTCCGTCACTATTTCCCTTGCTGATTGCAGAAGCTTCGATGAAGCCCATGGGACTTCTTCTTGACTCTGGTGTGAACAAGGACCTTTCTTCCCGCTTGCAGAAAGTTCACCAGGTTGGTTCTGAGAACCGATTCCTTTTCGATGCTGCTGAGCTTCCGACCCGCTGCCGGTTCGAAGGTGTTCTGGATGAGGTGCATCCGGCGAACCCGGAACTGATGTACCTCAAGGCCTCCAAGGTCCAGTCATAAAGCCTGGACTTCCTGGTTATCCGTACTGTCTGGACCAACGGAACCACAAGGCGTACAGGGACCACCTGGACCTGACATTGACATGTCTCCTGCAATGAAAGCTCAGCTCGAAGATCTGACTAAACGGCTGGAGATGCTTGAGTCACTAGAGGGTCACTACTAACTTGTTCCTACACAGAACTGAGTAAAAACAAAGACAGATGGCACCCTCCAAACGGTTCCAAGTACTACTGAGGCCGCCCATTGCGGCGGTCTTGGAAAACTTTGCTGAACGAAACGGCTACTCCGATTCCAAAGCGATTGCCCGTCTGGTGGAGGAAGCCATGATCACTAGAGGTTTGATTGACCGAAAGCAACAACTCCAGATCGGTGACAACACTCTTCCTGGTCCCTCAGGCACAACAGTAGAAGTCACACACAATCGAAAGCCGTCGGAAGACGATGCATGGGATGGACCTGACTTGCGGTCACATGAACTGAAGAGCATCCAGCAGAACCTGACTCGTCTACCCGATGTAGAGGATGACCTGCTGGAAGACCTGAAGCTCCTTAAGAAGCTCAAGGCGATGAAGTCAGCCGGCTTGATCTAGGTACAGTACAGCCGTACTACTTCGCTGATGAATGGACGGATGGCTCTCGGACCCACAGCAGTTCTGGTCAGTCAGGTTTCACAGAGACCCCGGTAGTTGGGTCAGAGACATTCAGGTGATCGTTGACCACGGCAGAGAGATGCCCGATGGTCAGCCGCCACTACTCAAGACACGTCGAATGATGCGTTACGACGACGCGGTTGCTCTGTGGAAGGAACTCACGCGCCTGGGATGGTCTGTGACGGACCCTGTTTGGTGATCGAAGAGGTCACACAAAAGGTCACACAATCAGTCCAGTAGCTTCATGCCCTGATCGTAGATGTCAGTTGCCCACTGGGTCCATTGACCTTGACCCCAGTACCTAAAGCAGCTGGTTTCCAGCAGCAGAAGATGCATCAGTGCATCTCGATACGGCAATGACTTCGACAGGGACGGCTGCGCTGAAAGCTGCTGATCGAACTGCTGATGAAAGCGGGCGCTGAAGCGCTGGATCGGTTGGAGCACATTGTCGTATCCATCGACCCAGCTGAGGTTGTTGGTCCATGAGGCTCCCTCCATGGAGAAGCCGTCATTTGCGGAACTGAGTGCATCGATGCTGGCGGCGATGCGTTCCGCGCCAGCTGATCTGCCGGCCTTCTGCCAGAGGCGATGCTGGTGCACGGCCTGGATGCAGGGAAGCTCGCTTGTCTTCAGTCCAAGGTCATCGAGTTGCTCGAGGTATTCCGAACCGTTGAGCGCCGTCGTCTGAACGTTGCTGTCTCGAATGCGGCGATTCGCCTGGCGAAAGGCCTCAGGGAATTCATTCATCATCACTCCGCCGTTTTCTCCGTCGGCGATCTGGCTCACGAGCGAGGGAATCACAGTGTTCCCCAGTCGCTGACGTCCGAGGCCAAGCGCCTCCTCGCACGGTTGCATCTGTCCGACGAGTTTGGTGTCGGATCCCTGGGTTTTGATCAGTGCCGTGATGCTCACCTCGTCGCCTGATGAGCAACGGGCCACCAGCCTGTTGGGAACAAAGCGTTGTACGCCGCTGAGCGGTGAACCATCCAGCTGTTCCACGCTGTGCTCCTGCACCAGCAGCCATCGATACCCGGCTTCAAGCAGGCCATCCACCAGGGCAAACAGTGTGTCCGGGTGGTTGGGCAGGTGCATTTCAGGCAGGGAGAAACCGCGCACACGTTTCAGAGCGGAGTCTCCGAACAGATCGGCGAACTGGTGTTGCCAGGCGCTGATCTGCAGAGTCAGATCAGGAATGGGTGTGGAGGGTGCAACGGCATGACTCCAGAACGTGCCGAGCCATTCCACGTGTCGGTGCATCTCTGGGTCGCAGGCCAGGTAATGCAGCGCTTCGGTGATGTCCCGCCGTTCCATCTGCGTGACACCCCAGAGCAGATTTCCCGAATAATCGAGCATGATCCGCGGATCACAGCCCTCTCTGATCAACTCCGGAATCAGATCAGCCATGCGCCTGTAGCAATGGGCGAATGGCTCAGCGTTGTGGTTGTCGCCCTCGTCTGGATGTTCCAGCATGTACTGCAGGTGTGAGATCAGCTCACCATTCGGACCTGCGGGCACCGTCGGCTGATGCATGTGCAGCGCGCAGGCGAAGCCGGAGTTCAGATCTCGCAGTCCACGTTGGTTTGACGCTGGCCAGTTGCGGCCCGACTCCTGCATCAGAGAGCGCAGCTCCTGCTCTCTGCCGCAAATCGCAGGGTGGTGTCTTGACTGAACAACCATGAACGCTTCTCTTTGAGCCGGGTGTAGTTGATGCTGGCCGTGGTCAGGAGATGTCTCGCTCTGTATCCGTGCTGTTTGTTTCGCTGTGCATGAATGAACCCCCGGAATTCAGAGTTGGTTCTGAATCCCGGGGGTTTTGCCAGCGATCCGCTGGTTTGGTGACCGCACCATTCCGATGAATGGAACGGCCTAAATCGCTCGTTTGTTCATTGGCTTCCTGTCTGAATCTGAACGTGAATCCTGGTTGATTGCGTTGCGGAGGACAGTGGTTGAAGCAAAGGAAAGCAGAAGCGAACAATCTGCTGTGAGTCCTGGGCTCGGGTTCCCGTGAAGCCTGGCTGATCGGCTCGGCCTTCATGACCCGGTCAGTTGCACTTCATCTTGTTGGAAAGAAACCCTGTTGCAGGAGAAACAGCCGAATGGCTTCTCAGATCTGCTCAGGTGGAGTGTCGGCCGTCATTCGGTGCCTCCGTTTGAATGAATCCAGTGTTGAGGTGCGCAGGACTGTTCGGCAATCAGTGCAATCACGCATTGCTGTTGGTTGCGTGCTGGGCGATTCTGAATACGGCGTGTTTTAGCGATGGGGATGGATCGGACAACGATTCCCTTCGCTTTGGATGATGCTCTTGGATGACGCTGTATTGAGCAAGACATCACTGACTCGTTGTCGTTGCGTTGACACCTGAATCGCTCCGGAATTCAGGGCTGGCTGATGTGATCAGGAGGTCAAGAAATGGCAAGCATTGGTGTCGGCTGCGGCAATCGATCCCAGTCTTGATTGATGGGATTACTTCACTGTCCGCTGTGCATGGGCCTCGCTGTTCTGTCAGCGCTGCGTTTCTCGGCTCATGCTCTGATGGTTTTTCAGCTCGAGAGAATGGAACGCGACGGTTCACCTCCGGAGGGTCAACTCATGGTGATGAGACTGTGTGATGCAACTGTGAGTCAGTCGCTCTGATCACTGCTCCGACACCACCCATGCGGTTGCAGCGCGTTGTCGGAAATAGAGGTCGGTGAGTTCACGAGCCAGTGTCTGCAACTCATGCACGTCTGTGGTGGCGTCAATCATCCGCTTGAACGACTCGGCTTCAAACTGCTGGGAGAGGTTGACCTGCATGAAACAACCAGATGTTGGGAAGAGCTTAAAAAAATGTCATGTAGGGCGCGAGCCTGCTCTCCCTCCCGATTCGTGCCTGCGCTCGCGATGGTCAGGAGCGAGCGTCATGATGTAACAACTTCGTTACATAGTTCAGATGACCCTTGGTGAACTGTTCCTTGAAAGCCTCTCCACGGGCGTGATCACGGAAGATGAGGTTGACTGGCTTGCTTCTCATCAACACGTTTTTTCCCGAGCTGAGGAGGCAGCGGCAGTTCGCCTTGGCCGCCTGATGGACGACGGAGTGGTGAACCTCGGTTGCCGTGTTCCTCCCCAATGGCTCCAGCATCGGGAAGTGGTGGAGCACTGGATCGAGCCGCTCGGCAGGCGCCGCCATGCGACCACGCAGGTCTGAGCAGATCACGGTTTTCGACGGATGTTCATCAGCTCCCATGAGAGCGTGAGATCTGCCTGCAACTCAGTGTGAAGCTCGCTGTGCTCCTGTTTTTCGGATTGATCTCGGGATGTTTAGTCCTCGTTCAGCAGGAACCACGTCCCTCGCAGTCGCTAGCGCTAGGTCGATCTGTTTCTGACGCTGCTCCTTCCGGTTCATCAGCCTCCATCGCTGAACCCCATGTTGTTGCCGGCACACGGAAACGCTTTGAACAGGCTCGATCACTGATTCAGTCGTTGCCTGTCAACGAGGCGATGCCACGTCTTGCTGAATTCTTTCTCGGAAGTCCCTATCTGGCGATGTGGCTTGATCAGCCAGGTCTCGAACAGCTGCGACTCAACCTCGTGAGTTTCGATTGCATGCTGTTCGTTGAACAGCTGCTTGCCACGGTGTCCGCCGAGTCGTTTGAAGATTTTGCTGAACGGACCAGGCAGCTTCGCTACCGAAACGGCGAGGTCGGTTACTGCACGCGTCAGCACTATTTTCACGACTGGGTCAGCTCGGCGCAGGCACAGGGATTGCTGGAACAGGCCCCGGTCTGGTCCGGGGAGGCAACGCGGGATCTGCCGTTGAATTTCATGTCGAGCCACCGTGCTCAGTACCCCGCCCTGCAATCCCAGGATCTGTTCGATTGCATTCGTGCGCGGGAGCAGGGAAGACGGATCAAGCAGCACTACGTACCGCTCAGGGATCTCGAAGCTGCACTCCCCAGTGTTCAGTCCGGCGATATTTTTGCTGTCGCAACGCGTGTCGACGGTCTTGACGTGAGCCACACAGGCTTGCTGGTGAGAGAGGGCTCCAGGGTGGATGCCATTCATGCCGCCCCCGGGAGAGGCGTGATGCGTTCCCGGTCGTTCGCGCGTTACATCCGATCAGTGCCTGATGCGATTGGTGCTGTGATCGTGAGACCTCGAAAAATCAAACAATCTCCCTTTCAGAATTAACCGAGGATTCGAATGCAGCGTTGGGAAATGATCTTTTTCCCTGAGGTTGCTGCGCAAAAGCTGTCAATGCTGTTGAAATTCACCACTGAGCCCGTCGATTGACTGGGGGACTAACTGTTTTTTGTGGAAAAGCAGTGTTGTTGTTCTCGCTGGTGTTGAGAGCTTCGGACAGCATGGGATGGTTGTTCCCGGACTGACCCTGCCAGCTGCTGTGATGAAACCAGTGTTGGATCAGCTGGCGGTTTCAGTTCTGATTGGCCTTACCGGCTGTTCACTTCTGAGTGGAGATTCCGGTGTGCCCGGGTGGTCAGATACCGCTGGTGAACAGTCGTTGCAGTCCGACAGGCCCCCTCTCATGCGTCTGGGCGACAGCCGCGTTGCCGCATCGCCGCCGGAGGTGGTTCAGGCCTGTGCACAGGCACTGGGGCTCGCGCAGGAAGACTTTCAGCTGGCGCATCCAACCAATTTCGGCGAACGCAAGACCAGGGACTCCTGGGGACGTGAGCTGCAGGTCAAGCCAATGGTGATCGTGTTGCATGAAACGGTGATCAGCGAGCCCCAGGCACTTGCCCTGTTCAAGACCAATCACCCTGAGGATGATCAGCAGGTGAGTTATCACATGCTCATCGGCCGGGATGGTCGTCGAATCAGGATTGTTCCCGATCAGAAGCGCGCCTACGGCAGCGGCATGTCGGC
>NYZI01000017.1 GCA_002687115.1 Cyanobium sp. ARS6 | reverse complement strand
CCTGCAAGTTCAAGTTGTTGTTTGAGGCGTAGGCGTTCTTCGCGGAGATCAAGCAACACTTTTTCCTGCTCTGCACGCTCTTTGCGTTCAATGTTGAGCGTCTCTTGAATCTCGAGTTGGCCTGTTTGATCAGTGACAACATCGCGCAGATGCATCGATTCCCGCTGTTGTTGCATCAGCAGAATCTTGAGTTGTTTTTTGCTTGCCTGATCGATGAATGTTTTAACCCGGGCCCGTAAACGAATCTGATCTTCACTGTTGCCTGCCTGGTTTTCATCTTGGCTGCGTGTTGTTTCTGCTTCATGCACTGCACTGGCTTCTGCGCACAGCCACACTTGTTTCTTCAGTCGTTGCTGCACATCCATGCAGAGTTCAACATCCTCTCCGCAAACCCGATAGGCGGTGTTGAAGGGATGCTCTAGAAAATCCTGACGAGCAATCCACTGAAGTGCCCCAGTCACAGCTCCAACGGGCGCGCTGGGGATGTCTGAGAGTTTGCTGCTGCTCATAAGTCGATCGAGCAGGTGATAACTCGAGCAGCGCAAATCGAAATTAATGCCGGCATGGGAGATCAGATCATATTGATCGCGCAGGAGTGCTCCCACCAGGCCGATCTCTGGGTTGCTGTTGAGCAGGTTGAATCCGGCATCCACGCAGCCCGCATCCAAAATGAGATCGTCATTGGCAATCATCAACACATCGCCCCCGGCCTTGGCGGCCAGTCCATTCATGTTTCCGGAGAAGTGATAAGGAACCCGTTGGGCGATGTGCAGGTCGTAGCGGCTTGTGTTGTGTATCTGCGTTTCTTCGGCGTCAGTGCCGTTCCATGAACAGAGAATTTCCATCTCCATCGGATGGAGTTCACTGGCCTGATTCAAGCTGGCACAGAAACGGTTGAGCAGTTCCGGTGTACGCGACACCACCAGGATGGAAACCTGCATAAACGCTTTGCTCAGAGCACCAGCTTATGACTGCGGTTTGCTGTCTCTAGCTGCAGCAACAGATGGTGCGTATTCAATCCAATTCAGGTGAGTTGCCTCTTGTTGTTTCCTTGGTCTGAGATTCTTCGTGACCCCGATCGATTGGGGTGATTGATGGACTGGTCGCCAATCCGCGCTGGGGCTCCAGCTCGTTGAGCGCTTTGATGACTCGTCGAGGCTGCCACTGAGCTGTGAAGGCCTCTGCTTCATGCGTGGATACCCTCTCTCTTGGCAGACGTGACTTGTCCACGGGCCAACCGAGCGGCAACACTGCCACAAAATTGGCCTGCCAGTGCTGGATGACATGCACCATTTCATGGGCGAGCAGTCTGCAAACCCTGGGGTCGGTGTCTTGTTGCTCTGCTGCTTGAAGGGTCACGTAACCAGGTTTTCCTGGTAAAGCCGTATACGTACCTGAAGGTTCAGCGGATTCAGGTTGTTGTTTCCACCTGACATCCACGCCCAGCCGGTCAGCCTCAGCTAGCAGGGTGGTGATGCATTTGCCTGGTGGCAGAGCTGGCAAGACGTCCATTGGCCTCCTTTAAGGTTTTTGCAGCTGGGTGGAATGGGTGAGACTTTGTCGCGTCGCGGTTGCGGTTCCTCACTTTTACAAGGAAGGCACTGCAACAACGGGCTATGGCTCGACGCGTGCGGGCACCAGATTTGCACGCCAACTGGCATTGGCTCGCTGTCTGTCCGGGGTGTTGGCGCTCAATCGTCAGCCTCAGGATTTGATACTGAATCATGCTCAGCATGCAATTGAGGTTGCACCAGCTCTCGATGACAGCACCACGCGACTGAAAGGCGTGAAGATAGATCTCCATGTGTTTGTGAATGAAGAGTGTTACTTGCAGGACGTGGTGGAGCAATTCACTGGGCGTTTGACTGTGCATGCATTGGCATTTGACGACCCGCGCTCGTTACCTCTTGCTGCTGCGCAATGGCTTGTGCATCAAACCAAGCAAGTTGCTGATCTTTCTCTTTACTTGGAGGATGATCTTGTGATTCAAGATCCGCGATATGTGGATAAACAGATTTGGTTTACTCAACGCACTGAACATCAATTTGTTCTGATGCCTCATCGACAGGAATACTGCGTTGCAGAGGCACCAATTCGTTTATGTGTTGACGGGCCAACCAAGCCCGCTGAGCAACAGCAGCCTGTCTGGAGTGATCAGGAGAAGGAAGTGGCGCGTGGCAGCTTTTGGGATGGCCGATCCGTGGGTTTTGCTGTGGCGAGCAATCCCCATTCCGGCAGTTTCTGTTTGAGCGCAGCTCAACGAAACATGCTTGTGGAGCGCCAGGCGCAGCCCACTGAATTCGTCGGGCCGCTTGAGACGGCGGCCACCGGCACCGTTTTGAAACACTTCCCTGTTCTCAAGCCGATCTGGCGAGACCGTGATTTTCTCTGCCTGGAGCATGGACACCCTTCTTTTCTCGCTCAGGTGGGGGCGTTGCCAATGCGTTCTACCAGCGCTGCGAGAGCAGAGGTGAAAGGGTGAATATGCCACTCCCTGCTGGTTGTTTGCCTCAGTTCCTGGGGCTGGGGGTGCAAAAGGGCGGAACCACCACACTGCAGCGGTTGCTGGAGCAGCATCCTCAGGTGTGGTTGCCTCCAGATAAGGAGCTGCATTTTTTCAGCTTGCACTATGCGCGTGGTGAGCGCTGGTATGCGGATCGCTTCGCTGAGGCTGCACCAGATCAATGTTGCGGTGATATCACCCCTTATTACATTTTTCACCCCTATGCCCCGCAGCGGATTGCCGAATTACTGCCAGATGCGCGATTGATCGTGTTACTGCGTGATCCTGTGGAGCGTTGTCTATCCCAGTATTTTCATTCCTGCCGCTTGGGTCTCGAACACCTGGGCTTAGAAGAAGCGTTGGCTTCTGAGCAGGATCGCTTGTTGGCTGCTGGCCTCAAGCTGGCTGAACTTGGTGCAACCCATCGCAGCCACCAGGAACACAGTTACCTGGCCCGCAGTCGCTATGAGCAGCAGTTGGCTCGTTATGAGAGGCGGTTCTCGAAAAACCAACTGCTGCTGCTGAAGAGTGAGGATCTGTTTGAGAGGCAGGCTGTTGTTTGGCAGCGTGTTCTGAACTTTCTTGAGTTGGGCCCACTTCCTTGTCCTGAGGGAACAACACCGGCCAATGCCGGGCGTGGTGAATCAGCTGATGTTCCCGAGACTTTGAGACTGCGCTTGCGTGAACTGCTTCAGTCGACCTATCGCGTGATGGAAAAGCGCTATGGAATCACCTGGTCAACTTCTCAGAAATCCGCCAACTGAGAGATTCAATTTCGGATCTTCCTGCTGAAGATTCACTTTGATAGTCATTGGATTTTGTTGATTTCCGCGCTTGTTAACGACGGCTGAGGGCTCCACAAGCCACCATTTTCATCAGTGCGAGCTGACGCGGCACACATTGTTGGAGGCTGTAGTTTTTGAGGATGGTTTGGCGAGCATTGCGGCCTAATGTTTCTGCTAGATCGCGATTGTTGAGCAGTTCAGCAACGCTTTCGGCCAGTCCTTGATGGTCAAAGAAATCAATCAGTAAGCCGTTATGGCCGTGTTTGATGACTTCCTGAACAGGTGCTGTGGCCGATCCCACAATGGCACATTGCGTACTCATTGCTTCCAAAAGACTCCAGCTCAGTACGAATGGATAGGTGAGATACACATGTGCCTTGCTTAATTGCAGGAGTTGCAGGAACTTTTTGTAAGTAAGAGCACCGGTAAAGTGAACCTGCTCTGGATCATATTGGCCATCAATTTCATTTAAAAACTGATTTTTCCATTCGCCATTAGGGCAAGCTGCGCCATAACTGACGCCTTCAGTTTTACCCACAACTACAATCTTTGCTTTTGGGCAAAGGCGTTGTAATTCAGGAATAGCGCGAATGAACGTGTGACAACCTCTATATGGCTCAAGCGTGCGGTTCACAAACGTGATGACTGGTGCATCCGCATTCAGCTCCGTTCCATCAGCAAGTTGCAATGCTTTTGCTGAAGGATTAGGACAGGCGAGCTTTGTATCGATACCATCATGTATCACACTGATGGATTGCTGCCAGTGCTGCGGAAATGTGCTGCATTGAAAGTGTGTCGGGGAGACATTCCAGTCGCTATGTTCTAGCGCTAGGAGGGTTGTGTTGTTTTTGAGGATAACTTTGGATGTGTTTTCGAGAGTCTTGGCTGGTTGTATTTCCGGGTCGAAATTGAGGTCGTACCCCTTAAGAGGGTAATAAAACTCCTGATAGAGAAGGATGGGGCATTGAGGCCAGATTGCTTTCAGGAACAGTGATTCACCCCATCCAGGATGTGCGCAGATGATGTCTGGTGTGAATCCCTTCTTTTTGAGTTTGTAGGCAGCTTGTGCGCACGCTTCTGCTCGGATGATTTTGCTTTCGGTTTCTAACACCAAAGGGTGAATGTCTGTCGTATTGCCTCGATTGATGGGATAACGAAAATATTGCAGATTTTTGCCTAGGTCAACTTCGCTCGGATATGTTCCCAGAGCGATCTGTTTGATGCCTTTGCTCTGCCGTAGCTGATTGATGATGTGTCTGTATTGACCAGGAAAGTTTTGGTGGATATAGAGAATGTTCACGTGAATAATGAAAAGGCAAAAAAAAACACCTCCTGTAGGAGGTGTTTGATTGATCAAAGTAAGTGATCAGATGAAGGTGCCTGTAGCAGTTACTCCAGTCACTGAGGCGACCTGAATAACGAGGTCAGATTGATCGTATTTACCAGCCGCTCCAGTGTTAACCACGATGTAGCTACCGGCCCAGTCAACTGCACCACCAATGGTGATTGATTTAGCTTGACCAACGTTGAAACCGCCCAAGTATTTTGAGAGATCTGCTGACAGACTCGAACCACCGGTGTTTTTTGTAGGAGTAATCGCCGAATAACCAGTGACTGCGAAGGTTAGGTCGATCTTGTCGGTTCCACCTGCGAAATCAGTAATGGTGTCGTAGCCAGTACTCTTGTTAGACCCGACGTTGGAATCAGAGTTGCCGATGACGAATGTATCGACATCAGCTCCACCGGAGTAAACGTCAGCAGCTTTACCAGCAGTGATTATGTCTTTCCCAGCACCTCCGGAGATTGTATCTACACCATTTCTGGTATTAATGATGTCTGCTCCAGAACCTCCGTCTACATCATCATTGCCCCTGCCAGTGTTGATAGTGTCATTACCATCTCCACCTTCGATCTCATTGTTGCCTTGGCCTTGGGCATCGATGTTATCTGAACCCAGGTCGCCAGATGCAAAAATGTTGGAGTCGGAGTTGAACCTAATAGTGTCATCTCCTTGTCCTCCATAAACCGCACTATCTGTGAAAGCAATAGGAATTATAGTTCCGGCGGTATTCGTTTGCTTAGTGCCATCAGCTTTATACCCAATCAGAATTGTGTCGACACCCTTATTTCCGTAAATAGTGGTTTCGACAGAAGGACCGTTGGTGAAAATTTGGTCGTTACCTTGACCACCGTAAATTTCAGAATCAACAGAATCTCTTATGTCGATGAAGTCATTTCCTGTGTTGCCATTGAGTTCGGAGTTGTCGAAGAGACCAATCGCGAACTTGTCGTTACCACCTCGACCGACTACTTCTGACTCGAGAACGACTGTTGCAACAAAGATATCATTTCCATCATTGGCTAAAGTTTCGCCATCAAGAGAGATGTCTGAGAAGGAAATTGGATCCAAAATGCCCAGATCATCATCTCCGCCGCCCATGCGAATTTCGTAGTCCGTGGCGACAGCAGCGGGAACAAGGTCGATGTCTACAAAATCATCACCAGTGTTACCACCGATAAAGACGTTTTCAGTAAGTGTGAAAATTGCAGATACGTCGGTCCCAGTGGTGCCGACAAGGGAAGTGATGCCGTCGGAGCCGACAACAGTGGAGAAGGCCAATGTTCTACTGAAATTGAAACATGATAATCATAAGGTCGCTTTTGCGGCCGGTCAACAAAAATATCTGGAAGCTGTGACAGCAACTGAATTGGGCTTTTGCCAACTCCTATTGCTCTTTTCGACTTAGGTGATGTGCAGTTGTGTTGAACGCATCCAAATTCTTAGATCTGTCTCAAGGAATCAGCCTTGTCTTGGAAGCTACCCAGTAACAGTTGGAGATATGTCACTTTACGCAGTTTGATGTTGGCAGTGAGGCTCATCCCTACTTGTAGAGGAAGTTGCTGTCCGCTTTTGATTTTGAGTTGTTGGCTCGAAAGAGTGATCGTTGTGGGGTAGCGGTACTCGTCGCGTTGTTTCTGCTGGTCCGGAGGCAANGCNTCNGAACCNACNGATTTCACGGTGCCTTGTAACACGCCAAAGTCAGTTGAAGGGAATGAATCAATGCTGATGTCTGCAGGCATACCCACCCTCACAAAGCCGATATCCCTGCTGGGCACTTCCACATTGGCCTGGAGCTTGTCGAATGGGACGATTTTCATCACTGTTTCGGTGCTCTGCGCGGCATAGCCGGAAGATCGAGGCTGCAAGTCGAACACCACTCCATCCACAGGCGAGCGCAGGGCTTGGTATTTGAGTGTCACTTCTGCTTCGGTGCGTTGGGCCTGGAGTTGGGAGAGCTCTGACTTCAGCTGCTGGACCCCTTGCTGAAGAATCGCTGTCTGGCGCAATCGTTCCACTTTCACCTGCGACAACCTGCCGCGCACCTCTTCCACCTTGTTGCGTTGCTGTAAAAACTGCAGATCTGAGGATGCTCCCTGGTCTGCAAGAGTCTTAAAACGACTAAGAATTTCATTTTCAAGCTTTAGGTTGCTTTCCAGCATCCTGACTTCTTCATCATTCTGTTCCTGAAAACGTTTGAGTTCGGATAGCTTTAATTTGAGTTGCTCTTCTTTTAGAGAAATATTTTGAACATTGGATTTTAACTGTTGGCTGCTTGTTTCCGTGTCAAGTCTCATCAAGACCTGACCAGCTTTGACTTGGTCGCCATCTTTCACCAGGATTTTGTCGGCAATTCCTCCCACCGGCATCTGTATTTCTTTGACGGCTCCAAGGGGATCGAGTTTGCCAGTGGCCACCACAATTTCTTCAGTTTTCGCGATGCAGAGCCAAGCCACCCCAAAAGCGGTTGTTCCGATCAGCCCCCAGGTGATCGCTTGCATCCATTGCCTTGGTTGCTCAAGCACTGACTCGTCATGGTCTGTACTTTTAACAGCCTGCTCAAGAACGTTCTGCCCGCGTTGAAACCAACTCATCAGCTTGCCTCCTGTTGACGGTAAAGGGCGAAATAACGACCTTTGAGGTCCATTAACTCCTGATGGGTGCCACTCTCAACCAAGGCACCGTTGTGCATCATCAAGATTCGATCAGCGCGCCGAATCGAAGAGAGGCGATGGGTGATAAACAGCACTGTGCTGTTGTTAATCGATTCAAGTAAATTGTTGCAAACACGGCGCTCCGTGTCGTAATCAAGGGCGCTTGTGGCTTCATCCATCACCAGTAATTTCGGTTTGCTCAGGAGTGTTCGAGCAATGGCAATCCGTTGACGTTGTCCACCACTGAGATTGCTTCCACGTTCTCCAACATTGGTGCTGTAGCCACTGGACAGTTGCATGATGAACTCGTGAGCACCTGCCATGCGTGCTGCTTCAACGATGTCATCACTGTCGGCATCAGGTTGTGTAAGGGCAATATTTTCTGAGATTGTTCCGGAAAAAAGCAGTGGATCCTGGGGAACGATGCCGATCTGTCTTCTCAATGAATAAAGTTCAACTTTATCAATGTCGTACTCGTCAACCAATAATCTGCCGGAATTCGGTGCATAAAGCCTTGGAAGTAATTTCACCAATGTACTTTTTCCGCTTCCGCTTTGCCCCACAATTCCAACAAAGCTGTTGGCTTCAATCGACACACTGATGTTTTTGAGAACAGGAGGCGCTGATGGGCTGAAGCTGAAAGTGACATCATCAAAAGTCACTTTTCCATTAATTGGTGGCAAGGGTATTTTTGCCTGATCTGTTTCACTTGATTCCAGGGGTGTATTGATGATGTCGGCCAAACGTTCAAAGCTGACTTTGAGCTCTTGGATGTTTTGCCAGATGGTGGAAAGACGTAGCAGCGGTTGAGTGACGTAGCCACTGATGATCCTGAATGCAATCAGCTGACCCAGCGTCAGTTCACCTTTCAGCACCATTGAGGCGCCAACCCAGAGCACCAGAAGTTGAGACAACTTCTGCAGCACCTGGCTGGCCTGGGTGACGGCTGTTCCAGTGATCGTTTTTTCGTAGGTGCGGGCGATGTAGCGGCTGTAAAGCTCCTGCCATTTCCAGCGGCTCACCATTTCCACGTTTTGTGCTTTCACGGTCTGAACACCCGTGAGCACTTCGACTAGATGACTCTGGGTTTTGGCGTTTTCCTCAGCGGCCTGACGGAATTGACGGCGGAACAAAGGCGCCCCGAGCAGGGTGAGGCCCACCTGAATGGGCAGCACCGCCAATGCAACCAGGGTGAGAACCCAGCTGTAAAGAGCCATCACGACGATATAAATCACTGAAAACAGGGCATCGAGAATTGTTGTGAGTGCCTGGCCTGTAAGGAAATTGCGAATTTTCTCCAGCTCGGCGATGCGTGTTCCCAGTTCGCCCACAGGCCGCCTGTCGAAATAGCCCAAAGGCAGGCGAAGCAGGTGGTCGATCACCTCAGCGCCAAGGCGTTGATCAATCCGATTGGTGGTTTCGGCGAACAGGAATGTTTTCAAACTGCCCAGGACCCCTTCAAGCAGGGTCACAGCAACGAGAGCGACTCCGAGCACCTGAAGAGTGTCGAGACTGCGCTGATTGATCACCTTGTCGATGATGACCTGGATCAGAAGCGGATTGGCCAAGCCAAACAGCTGCACCACGAAGCTGGCCACAAACACCTGCGCCAGTACGCCGCGATAACGACGCAGCACCGGCAAAAACCAGGTGAAGCCAAAGGTTTGATCGGGAGTGCTGTGGGAGCGATCCACCAACAGAATCTCAAAACCCTCGGGGAAACAATCGGAGATTTGCTCTGGAGTCACCGTGATTTCACCGTCTCTTGGCGAGGCGAGCAGCAGACCATTGCTGCTGCTGCCAATCACCAGTACAAAGCCTCCATCCCATTGCATCAGCGACGGGGTTTTCAGGCGCGTGGATTCGCTGGCGGGTACGCGGGCCGCCACCACATGCAGGCCGAGCCCTGCTGCCAGTTGTCCGCAGATCTGCAGATTGGGTTTCTGGTCGCGCCGCACCACGTCGCGCAACACTTTCTCGATCGAATCCCTGCGGAAGGGAAGATTCATCACCGCCGCCATCATCTGGAAGCAGGCCATCGTTTCCTGCAAAGGGCCCTGACCGCGCACTAGGCGGAATTTGCCAGAACCCGGGTTGCCGCTCTGGTGCAGGCCGCTGGCGGCAGGCCGATCAGGAGCATTTTCCAGCGTCAGCAACTCTTGCTTGCTCTCCTCCAGGATTTCAGGATTCACCGCCGATGCTGTCCCCTCTCCAGCGATGGCTTCAGCCAGAACCTGCGGCACCGCAATCAGGCGCGGCTTGAAAGGGGACATCCCTGGGGGCAGTGGATCGCCAGGATTGATGGCAACACCATGTTTGGTGGGGTTGGTGTGATCAAGTGCATACACATTGAGGCCATCTGTCTCAGCCTGTTGGCGGGCTTGATCGGTGTGTTCGAGGAGTTTGGATTGCTCTGAAAGGGCCTTGAGCCAGCGCAACAGGGACCCGTCGCTTTGGGCCGATCGTTGTTGAATCGCCTGAATCAGTGCAGCCAGTTCTGCGGGCCAGAGCGATCGTTGGCACCAAGTCCGAAAGCTTTCTTCGTTGCGATAGAGATCTGCGATGCACTGGTCTGGAATGGCCAGTGCTGTTGATTCCGTGGACGCACTCACCTCTTCACAGGCCAAGCCGCGCAACAGCGATGCAAGGCCCACTGCGAAACCCGATCCCATTTTTGCCAGGGTGACCAGCTGACCCTTCTCTCGGCCGAGCAAGCGTGCCTGGCCATTGACAAGAAACACCACGTTGGCAGGCAACGTGGAGGCATCAGTGATGGTCTGGCCGATGCGGTAGCGCAGCAGTTTGGCGCTTTGATTTACCTTGTCCAGCCCATCCTGGCTTAAACCTCGAAAGGCCGGATGCTGTTGGAGCGCTGCGATGGGAGTCGTGGTCATAGGTGTTTGCAGCGGCAGAGACGCGCAGACTCCTCATCAAAGTGGGCAATCATTATTGATTGTTCCTTGCTCATCAGTCCTGGAGCCGGGGTAACTTGCTCATCCGGCTGTCAGTGGCTTCACGAACCCAGATGTCAAACAGCTCTTGCGACATCTTCTGAGCCATTTCAGGGCTGAAGCTGGCCGGGGTGTAGCTCTCAAGCCGGGTGACCAGCCACCATTCATCGATTCGGAAAGGCTCATTGAGAACCCCTGGCGAGCTGGTCCGCAGGCATTCAGCCAGTTGGGGATGTGCTTGTGTTAACGGCACAGGTCCTACGATTCCCTTGGTGGTGCGTTCAGGTCCCTGGGCATGGGCGGCTGCCAAGTCAGCGAAATTGGCTTCCCTGTTGGCGATCCGCAGATATAACTCTCTCGCCAAGGCGGCGTCTTTCACCCTGAGCAGGCTGTAGACAACCTGATCCAGTTGATTTTTTCGGGTGAGAAAGTGGGCTTCGGCTTTGGCCTGGAAGTCTGTCTCGCAGTGCTTCTGAATCCGATAAGGCCTGAGGATCTGATGCTCAAGATCCTCGGGGGTGATGCCCAGCTGGGCGCAATAGGCATCGATGGCCTCAGGGCTTTGCAAGCGATTGCGTTGGTTAAAGCTCTCGCGCGCCTGCTTTTGCTCGTCTTCACTCAGGTTTGCATCACCCACGGCTTCATCAATCACCTGCCGTTCCACCAGGGTGCGCAGCAGGTTGTGCCGCCTCAACAAGGCGATGCCTTCGGCGTTAAGTGCGTTGATGGAGAGGGTCATGGCGGCAGTGTATCGATCGGGTTTGGGCTTTTTCACGAACTCTCCCCTTGCTCTCAGTAATCTGAGCCGCAGAAGATTTGGCGATTTCCATGCTCAAGCTCCTGCTGGGTGACCCCAATGCCCGCAAGCTGAAGCGCTATCAGCCGATCGTCTCAGACATCAATTTGTTGGAAGAGGAGGTTGCCCCACTCAGCGACGACGAATTGCGCGCCAAGACCACAGCGTTTCAGCAGCGTCTCGCTGAGGCAGGCAGCCTTGAGAACCAGCGTCCGATTCTCGATGAGATCTTGCCGGAGGCCTTCGCTGTGGTACGCGAAGCCGCCAAGCGGGTACTGGGTATGCGTCATTTTGATGTGCAACTCATCGGTGGCATGGTCCTGCATGAGGGTCAGATCGGTGAGATGAAAACCGGCGAGGGCAAAACCCTTGTGGCGACATTGCCCAGTTACCTCAACGCGCTCACCGGTCGCGGTGTTCATGTGGTCACGGTGAACGACTATCTGGCGCGTCGTGATGCCGAGTGGATGGGCCAGGTGCACCGTTTCCTGGGCCTCTCTGTGGGTTTGATCCAGCAGGACATGGCTCCAGCTGAGCGGCGCATGAACTACGGCTGCGATATCACTTATGCCACCAATTCCGAGCTGGGTTTTGATTACCTTCGCGACAACATGGCGGCGGATATCAGTGAAGTGGTTCAACGCCAGTTTCAGTACTGCGTGATTGATGAGGTTGATTCAATTCTGATTGATGAGGCCCGCACGCCTTTGATCATTTCCGGTCAGGTCGAGCGTCCTCAGGAGAAATATCAGAAAGCTGCTGAGGTGGCAGCAGCCCTGCAGCGCGCTGCTGAGATGGGCAAAGACGGCATCGACCCTGAGGGTGATTACGAGGTGGATGAGAAGCAGCGCAGCTGCACCCTCACCGATGAAGGCTTTGCCAAGGCAGAAGAGATGATCGGCGTCAGCGATCTCTTTGATCCTCAGGATCCCTGGGCTCACTACATCACCAATGCGCTCAAGGCCAAAGACCTGTTCACCCGCGACGTGAACTACATCGTGCGTGAAGGCGAAGCGGTGATCGTTGATGAGTTCACGGGCCGCGTGATGCCTGGTCGCCGCTGGAGTGATGGTCAGCACCAGGCGATTGAAGCCAAGGAGCAACTGGCGGTTCAGCCGGAAACCCAGACCCTGGCCTCGATCACCTACCAGAATTTCTTTCTGCTCTATCCGCGCTTGGCTGGCATGACCGGCACGGCCAAGACCGAGGAAACCGAGTTCGAAAAGACCTATAAGCTCGAAACCACCATCGTGCCCACCAACCGCGTTCGTGCACGTCAGGATTGGGTTGACCAGGTTTACAAGACCGAAAAGGCCAAATGGCGTGCGGTGGCTCAGGAGACCGCCGAAGTGCATCAACAGGGCCGGCCCGTGTTGGTGGGTACAACGAGCGTGGAGAAGAGTGAGCTGCTCAGCTCCCTGCTGGCGGAACAGAACATCCCTCACAACCTTCTCAATGCCAAGCCGGAAAACGTGGAGCGTGAGGCGGAGATTGTGGCTCAGGCCGGTCGTTCCGGCGCCGTCACCATCGCCACCAACATGGCCGGTCGCGGCACCGACATCATCCTTGGTGGCAACAGCGACTACATGGCACGTCTGAAGTTGCGGGAAGTGCTGCTGCCCCGGCTCGTGCGGCCGGAAGACGGTCATCGTCCGCCGGTGCCGTTGCAACGCTCCACCGATGGCGGTGATGGCTTCGCTGACACAGCAGCTCCAGCTTCCGGGCCCCATGGCAGTGCCCCCAGCGAAGCGAAAGCGATCGGCAGCCTCTATCCCTGTCAGCTCACCGACGCCACCGATCAGGCTCTTGCCGAGCTCGCCAGAGAGTTGGTCAAGGTCTGGGGTGACCGTGCCCTGAGCGTGATCGAGCTGGAGGACAGGATTGCGACCGCTGCTGAAAAGGCCCCCACCGATGATCCACAGATCGCTGCGTTGCGGGCTGCGATCGCCATGGTGAAGGCTGAATACGACGAGGTGGTGAAGCAGGAAGAGGGCCGGGTCCGGGAGTCGGGAGGCCTGCATGTGATCGGCACCGAGCGCCATGAATCACGCCGTGTTGACAACCAGCTGCGCGGCCGGGCCGGCCGTCAGGGCGACCCGGGCTCAACCCGCTTTTTCCTCTCACTGGGCGACAACCTGTTGCGCATTTTCGGCGGTGAGCGGGTGGCAGGCCTGATGAATGCGTTTCGTGTTGAAGAGGATATGCCGATTGAATCCGGCATGCTCACCCGTTCCCTGGAGGGAGCTCAGAAGAAGGTCGAGACCTACTACTACGACATTCGCAAACAGGTGTTTGAGTATGACGAGGTCATGAACAATCAGCGCAAGGCGGTGTATTCGGAACGCAGGCGCGTGCTGGATGGCCGCGAGCTCAAGAAGCAGGTGGTTGGCTACGGCGAGCGCACCATGAATGAGATTGTTGAGGCCTATGTGAACCCGGATCTGCCACCGGAAGAATGGGACGTTGCCCAGCTGGTCAGCAAAGTTCAGGAGTTTGTTTATCTGCTTGAAGATCTCAAGCCAGACCAGCTTCAGGGTTTGTCGATGGAGGAGCTCAAGGCCTTCCTGCAGGAGCAGTTGCGTAATGCCTACGACCTCAAGGAAGGCCAGATTGAGCAGCAGCGTCCTGGATTGATGCGCGAGGCGGAGCGGTTCTTCATTCTTCAGCAGATCGATACGCTCTGGCGAGAGCATCTACAAGCGATGGATGCGTTGCGTGAATCCGTTGGCCTGCGCGGTTATGGACAGAAAGATCCCCTGATTGAATATAAAAATGAGGGCTACGACATGTTCCTGGACATGATGACCAATATGCGCCGGAATGTGATTTATTCCATGTTCATGTTCCAGCCGGCTCCGCCGCAATCGCAGCAACAGCCGCAGTCGGTTTGAGCAGAATCAGGGGATACAAATTTATTTTTCATCGGTTTCAGTCGCCGAGGAATTCAAGAATTTCTCGGTCCTTGAGATTCTGTGCCTCCCCACTGTGGATCTCTCCCAGTGAGCGACCGCTCGAGACGACCACGGTCTTGAGATTCTCCTGAAGACTTCTGACCTGGCCTTCCAGCTGATCAATCCGCTCCATCAGATTGCGGATCACGCTGGCTTCCGCATCAGGCAGAGCTGAATGGGCCAATGGGTTGATCCGTGCACCGCTTTGATGAATCACTCGTCCAGGGATACCCACAACGGTGCAGTCAGCTTCCACATTGCGCACCACTACTGAACCGGCGCCCACGCGAGTGTTGGCGCCCACTTCAATGGCTCCGAGCACTTTGGCGCCGGCTCCGATCACAACGTTGGTGCCCAGTGTTGGGTGGCGTTTGCCGAGGTCCTTGCCTGTGCCTCCCAGGGTGACCCCCTGATAAAGCAGACAACGGTCTCCCACCTTGGCGGTTTCACCGATGACCACGCCCATGCCGTGGTCGATGAACACCCCATGACCGATCGTGGCACCAGGGTGAATCTCCACACCGGTAAGACCGCGTCCCAGCTGGCTCAGCAGTCTTGCCGGCAGCTTCAGGGGCAGGCGTGAGCGCCAGAGCCGATGGCTCAGTCTGTGCAGGGTCAGTGCCTGGAAGCCTGGGTAGCAGAGCAGGATCTCCAATGCTCCGCGTGCTGCCGGGTCTCGTTCACGGATGATCGCCAGGTCGGCCCGGATGTGATTGAACATGCCTTGGAGCCGCAACCTCAACGCGTGAGAGCACCATTTTGACAGTTGGCTTTCATCAGCCGCTTTGCAGGCCGATTTCCTTGCGCAGCAGCTCAATGGTGTCACCGCTGAGATAGCTCTCGGCGCAATGCACCTGCGGCATGCGCATTAGTTGAGATCGATTCTGGCGAAGGCTCTGTTCCACCAGAGGCAGGCTCGGGCGGTCGCAGAGCACGTGACTGGAAGCCCGCAGCAGCGCCAGCAGCCGGCTGCCGACATCGGGAGTGGCCGTCATCAGCAGCAGCTCGTTGCCTCGCATGCTGTGCAGGATCACTTCCGCGGCGCGCAGGATGCCCGGGCTGATGCTGACGAGGCCCACACAGCTGCCCTGTCGAAGTTCCTTAAGCATGGCCAGCTCTTCTCGGAAATCATTGAGGTCCACGGCAACGGCTCTCACGCCGTGTTTCTTGGCCAGCTCCTCGATGGGCTGAAGGAAGTAGCGGCTGGTCACCACGGTGCCGTTGCTGGCACTCTCCAGCACGCTCTCTAGTTCCTCCATCGGCACCACTTCCACAGGAACGTCGAGATTCGGCTCAAGCTCCTCTGTGATCAGCATTGAGGCTCCGATGTCTTCTCTCGGTGTGCTGACCAGCACCCGGGCGCCGCAGCGCAGACGCCAGTCGATTTCGCGGGTCAGCAGATCCCTTGTCTGTTGGAGAGTGCAGCCCGCATTCAGGAGACCGTCCACGCACTTACGCACTTCTCGGTCGAGGTCAGTGACCCCGCGGTTGCGCATGCTGATCGGTGTTCGGATTTCGCGGGGCTTCTGCTGGTCGCGCACGTAAATGCCAGAGCCGGCCATGGCTTCCACGACGCCGTCTGTTTCAAGCTGGCGATACACCTTGCTGATCGTGTTGCGGTGCAGGCCGGTCTGCATCGCCAGTTGACGGGTGCTGGGAAGACGGTGGCCGGGCGGGTAATGCCGTGCTGCTATCGCAAAACAGATCTGGTTGTAGAGCTGGGTCGATGCCGGGATGTCGCTTTCCTGTTGGATGTGGAATCGCACGCCGGTGGGGTCAGATCAAGATGCGGCCACCTTAAGGACTCAGCGGTGCGGTGACAATTGCCTTGCTGGTCAGTGTCCCTATGCCAATTGCCGTAACTCACAGCGGCATCAGTCATTTCCATTGTTTCTACCGGATGTTTCTCAACTCCCAGGTGTGGCTTCAAGCACGCACTCGATGACTAGAGAAGGGTGAATGTGGTTTCAGCCAGCGGAAAATCGGTCCTTGATTCAGATTCAGCTCAAAATGTTTGCTCGATTGTCTGATCAGCCGTGATGATTTGAACGCATTCGCTTTGCCCTGATCCCCAGCACTCCTGTCGCCAAAGGTCGAAGCTCAGCCGTTACCAGCCGGTTTGCCAACTTGTCTGGTGGCCGCGGCTCGTGGCGGTGCAGTGATGGTGCGAACCGCTTTGTTGGCTGCTTCCTCTTTTTCGTCTTGCTTGGCCAGAGGCGTTTTGCGCGGCGTGAGGAACATGATCATGTTGCGGCCTTCACGCTTGGGCGGCTGCTGAATCTCGGCTGGCTCTTCGAGATCCTTGGCCATGCGCCTGAGCAGTACCTCAGCCAGAGCGGTGTGCTGAATCTCTCGGCCTCGGAAGATCACGGTGCATTTCACCTTGTCACCGGCCTTGAGAAAACGCTGAGCCTGGCCGATCCGCACATCGTAATCGTGCTGATCAATTTTGTATCGCATCTTGACTTCCTTGACTTCTGTCTGATGCGATTTTTTCTTGGCTTCCTTGGCCTTTTTCTCTTGTTCGAATTTGTATTTGCCGTAATCCATGATCCGGCAAACCGGAGGATCAGCTTTTTCGCTGACCAGAACAAGATCCAATTCCCGTTCTTTGGCCACTGATAACGCTTCTTCCCGATCAATCACTCCAAGCTGGGTGCCGTCTGCATCGACCACGCGAAGCTGTGGGTAGTTGATGCGGTCGTTGATGTTGGGGAGCTCCCTGACAGGAGCACGGCGGTCAAAACGGGGACGTGGTGGCATTCAGTGATGAAGAGGCTGCCGGAGAACAGTCAGGGCCCGGCGGGGTTTCACGACTCACCCTAGACCGGCTTCGATCTGCTGACTGGCTTCGTTGAACGGATCGATATCACTCAACCAGTGGGGTTGGTGTTGACGTCTGAACCAGGTGCGCTGGCGCTTGGCGAATTGTTGCGTGCGTTTGGTGGTAGATGAGGTGGCGCTGGCTCGATCTAGCTGGCCTTCCAACACCTGCAGTGCCTCTCCATAGCCGATGGTTTGCAGCATGGGCAGGCCAGCCCCGTACTGCTGCTTCAGTCGCTTGGTCTCTTCAATGAGCCCTTGCTCATAGAGCAGTTGGGTGCGCTGGTTGATGCGCTGGCGCAGATTCGCTGGATTGAGGCCCAGTTCCAGAACGCGCCACGGAGGCGGGCTGGCACTGGTCTGAGAGCTCATCGGCCTGCCGGTGGCATAGAGAACCTCCAGAGCGCGTTGGGTACGCACTGCATCGGCTGCTGCGATTTTCCTGCCTGACTCTGGATCTGCATCCACCAGCAACTGATGACAGGCTTCCTGGCCGATCGTTGTGAGTTGCTCGCGCAATGCCGGCTGAGGTGCAACCGAGGGTGGCTGCAACCCAGCAGTCAGCGCCTTGAGATACAGGCCGCTGCCCCCCACCAGAAAAGCGGCACCGCGTTGTTCCAGGCAGCGGTTGATCGCTGCCAGCGCTTCTTCCTGAAATTCGCGCAGGGTGATCGGCTGATCAGGCGCGCGCAGATCGAGCAGATGATGCGGCACCCGCGCTCTCTGTTCCGGGGTGGGTTTCGCGGTGCCCACATCCATTCCTGTGTAGAGCTGCCGTGAGTCGATGTTGAGAATCTCCAGCTCAAAGCGCTCCGCAAGCTCGAGGGCCAGAGCCGTTTTGCCGCTGGCGGTGGGCCCGAGCAACACCACCACCAGTGGTGGGAGCTGTGCTGATACTGGCGCTGCCGATGGGCTGAGGTCAGACATGGAGCGGGATAGGGGGTGCACCCCCTGAAAGAATGACGTCTCAGAGGCCTCTGCAAGCGCCTCTGGCAAGCCGGTGGTAGATTCAGCCTGACAGGAAGCCTGGCCGATCCAAATCGCATGAGCGAAGCCGCGAAAGTACAGGCGGCCTATGGCGCCGAACAGATCCAGGTTCTTGAGGGGCTT
>NYZI01000016.1 GCA_002687115.1 Cyanobium sp. ARS6 | reverse complement strand
GACCAATTGCAGCGCAGCGTTGAGTTCCGTTTGGGAACAAACCAGTTTCATGGCGACGTTGTCCGCTGCAAGGCCTGAGGTCACCCACGGTTTCACAGGCACGCACGAAGCGCAATGGTCCAAACGAACATGCCGTTCATGCTTCTTACTGGCTGTTGAGTCTTTTAAATCAAACAACTAAAATAGCCGTAGTAGGGCCTGTGGAAATCGTGGAAAACCACCAAGCCTCATTCAGGCCAATGGTTTCCTGATCGCACAGGCCTGGGGAATCTTTTTTCGCCGATGAGGAGAAACAGCGGTTTCTCACAGAATCAACAGCCTGGGGAAAGGCGGAGGGTTCTGTTCAGGGCCATTTGGAGCAGGGTCTCCACAGATTTGAGGCGGGGTTTTCTGCAGGCTTCCGCAGGCAGTTCATCATCTGGTTGCTGTTCTTATCCAGGCTTTCGACATCAAAAAACCCCTTAAAAGGGGCCTTTTGACATTCATGACGATGTCCGGCTGTGGTGTTGATTCAGAAACCCATCACCCTGGCCACAGTGCCGAGATCCGGTTCCAGATCGGTATGGAAGGCGGCGTCGTTGTTGTTAATGGCGCAATCAGGGTCTTTCAGTCCGTTGCCTGTGAGAACACAGACCACCGTGGCTCCCGCAGGCACTTCGTCTTTGCGTTTGAGCAGACCCGCCACTGAAGCAGCGCTGGCTGGTTCACAGAACACACCTTCATGCCCTCCCAGCAGCTTGTAGGCCTGAATGATTTCCTCATCTGTCACATCCAGGAATGCGCCGTTGCTCGCTGCCCTTGCGGCAATGGCTTTTTCCCTGTTCACAGGATTGCCGATGCGGATGGCCGTGGCGATCGTTTCTGGATCGGTCACGGTGGTTTCGTTGACCAACGGAGCTGATCCACTGGCCTGGAAACCCATCATTCTGGGCAGAGTGCGGCTGCGGCCCGCCTGGTGATACTCCTGGAAGCCCATCCAGTAGGCGGTGATGTTGCCGGCGTTGCCCATGGGAATGCACAACCAGTCAGGGGCTTCTCCTAAGGCGTCGATCAGTTCGAATGCGGCTGTTTTCTGACCCTGAAGGCGATAGGGGTTCACCGAATTCACCAAGGTGACCGGGTACTGATCCGATACCTCACGCACAATGTCGAGAGCTTTGTCGAAGTTGCCCCGAATCGCGAGCACCTCGGCTCCGTAGACCAGCGCCTGAGCCAGCTTTCCCTGGGCGACATATCCATCGGGGATCAGCACGAAGGCCCTCATCCCCGCACGTCTTGCATAGGCCGCGGCTGCCGCTGATGTGTTGCCGGTACTGGCACAGATCACGGCTTCACATCCAGCTTCCTTGGCCTTGCTGATCGCCATGGTCATACCCCGGTCCTTGAACGAACCAGTCGGATTCAACCCGTCGTATTTCACATAAACCTTCACTCCCTTTCCGATCCTTTCAGCGATCGAAGGCACTGGTATCAGCGGTGTTGCTCCTTCCCTCAAGGTCACCACCGGAGTGGAGTTGCTCACGGGTAACCAGGTTCTGTAAGCCTCAATCAGCCCTGGCCAGTCCTGCATGACAGGAGCAGGGGAAAAGCGGCGACGGAAGCTGTTGAGCAGTGACACCTGCGGAGGGCAATGTTCCTCAGGAATCTATGTGGCAGGCACAGCAACCTGATTCAGTTGCTGCCGTCCTTCAGACCGTCCAAAGGGGAATCTGAGAAGAACTGAACCAGGCCTGCGATCGATTCCGCTTTTTCGATCACAGCCATCAGTGCAGGAATATTCACTTCCATCACGTCTGATGGATAGGCCTCTAGAAATTTGATTGCTGTCAATCCGCCTTCACCGATCTGAAGTCCATTGATCACACCGGCGCGGATGGCAGGAACACTCACCGAGGGGGCGGGCACTTTCAATGGATAGATGATCCGAGCCACTCTGGTCAGAATCACATCTCCGATTCTTGTGGACATCAGCCTGCTGGTCAGCACCAGTGGCAGATTCAGTTCCTGATTGAGCAGTTTCGCCACATCCTCAGGATCCTGTCTGCTCAGTTTCAGGAGGTCGACCAACAACCCACGCGCTTCGCCTGTTTCAGCCAGGTAGGCCAGGTCCGCAACACTGATTGAACGGATGAAAGCTCCACTGACAAGAGCAACGTCCTTGGCGGCGTGAACGGGCAGGAGACCACCCAGCAGGCTCAGAGCCATCGCTGAGCCTGTTGCCAGAGCGTGCCTGCGAAGGCGTGATCGTGCAGACATGAGCAGAACGAAGTGATCGGAATCTAGGGGGAGACTCCTGCCGCCGCTTTGACCAGTCGGACAACTCCTCGTTCGGCCAGACCCTGTGCGAGTTCAACTCCCATGCGTCGGGCGTCTGGTTCACGCATCAATCTCGGCAAGCGGCTGAACAGCAGATCCGGGCTGAATCCAGGCAGCTGCTGGAGAACCTGGATGAGTTGGCGGATCGGTTCAAGGTCCATGTAGAAGTCCTGATCCAGTTCGGCTCCTGACGTCATGAGGCGGGTTGGTTGCAACTGACGGGGGAGGCGCCTGCCAATGCGTTGCAGGGTCATCCATCCGAGTGAGTCGATGCGGTCGGCTGCAGTTTCAACAATCTGATGGCGCAACATGCCCCCATGGGTTGACACCAGGAAATCAAGAACCTGATCCAGCAAGGCTTCCAGATCCAGCTGGTCCTGACTGGCTGCACTGGCTACGAGATTTTCCAGACGGGTCCAGCTGAAGATATCGCCGTCGAACAACATCTCCTTCAGGCTTTGCCTGAGCTGTGGATCCGGATCCTCCATCAGTCGGCGAGCGAAGTAGGGATAGGCGGCTCCGAGAATCTTGAAGTCAGAATCCACACTCAGAGCAATTCCCTCAAGGGTCACCAGCGATCGGATGATCAGTGCGTAGTAAGGCGGAACTCTGAACGGGAATTTGTACATGACCCCGGACAGGTCATCGGTGACCGCTTTGAAGTCCATGCGGCTGACACCCGCTTCCAGTGCCTGACTGAATACGGTTTCAAAAGCCGGAACAATCGGCTCCAGGTTCACGTCTTCCGCAAGGAATCCGAGGCTGACGAAATCTTTTGACAATTTGCCGAAATTGCGGTTCACCAGGTGAACAACGGCCTGGATCAGACCGGTCCGTGATTCACGGGAAACCTCGCTCATCATTCCGAAATCCAGATAGCAAAGCCGCCCATCAGCAAGGGCCAGCAGATTGCCTGGGTGTGGATCGGCATGAAAAAAGCCGTGTTCAAGCAGTTGCTGCAGGCTGCAGTTCACGCCCACAGAGACCATGTCGTCTGGATCAATCCCCAGATCTCTCACCGCTTCAAGATTGGTGAGTTTGACGCCGTCGATCCATTCCATCGTCAGCACTCTTCGGCTGGTCGCTTCTCGATAAATGTGTGGAACGGCGATGCGGGGATTTTGTTGATGAAGCTCGCTGAATTTCTCCGCATTTGACGCTTCATTGAGATAGTCCATCTCTTCGAACACCCGACTGCCCAGTTCATCGATCAGTGCAACCAGATCGCTGCGGATCAGGCCGATGTTGCTGTTGAGCCAGGCAGCGATGTTGCGCACGATGTAGAGGTCAAGCGTGATCTGTTCACGCAGTCCGGGCCTCTGCACTTTCACGGCAACACGTTGGCCGTCGTGCAAGGTTCCTCGATGCACCTGGCCGAGAGAGGCAGCGGAAATGGGTTCGCGTTCCAGTTCTGCATAAATGCTGTCGACGGGAGCGCCCAGATCTTCTTCGATGCAAGCCATGGCCAGAGCGCTGTCGAATCCTGGAAGCTGGTCCTGCAGCTGGGCCAGTTCCTCAAGGAGCACCGGAGGAACGATGTCTGGTCGCGTTGACAGAGCCTGACCTGCCTTGATGAAGGCCGGGCCGAGTTCCACAAGCAGCTCGGCGCATTCCTTGGCTCGGCTTCGTGCCCGTTTCGGATCCTTGAGCAGTTGGAAGATCCAGTCAAAGCCGATTCCGATCAAGAGCATTCCAATCGGCACCAGGGTCTGCCAGAGACGCCTCAGCAATCTCTGCGGATGCCCCGCGTAGATGCGGGTGATGGCAGCCGGGTCATAGGTCAGTAGACCGGCCGCTTCGATGAAATCGCCGAGTTCTTGTGGGGCCACCGGCCGCAATGCCATGTGCACCCCTTCTAATCGAGCTGAGCCGCCGCTACGGTCAGCACCAACACCGGGGTCTGCCGTGTTATCCGGTCTGCGACTCGAGAACATCGCCTTAATCGACAGCCTCGATCTTGCTTTTGATCAAGGCTTCTCCGTGCTGACAGGTGAGACGGGAGCAGGTAAGTCGATCCTTCTTGATGCTCTTGATGCCGTGCTTGGAGGCCTGCAGGCGGGCGCCGGTCTGCGCCTTGTGCGTTCCGGATGTGAGCGGGCTGTGATCGAGGCCAGTTTTCGACCTGGCGCAGCTGCCAGACGCTGGTTGTTTGAGCAGGAGATCCCTGATGGAGATGAGGAGCTGGTGGTGAGCCGGGAATGGCGGCGCCAGGACGAACGTTTCAGCAGTCGCTCAAGGTTGAACGGTGTGATGGTCAATCGTCAGCAGCTGCAGCTGCTGCGTCCACTGCTGATCGATCTCACCGTGCAGGGTCAGACCCAGCAGCTGGCACGTCCCGGTCTGCAGAAACGCTGGCTTGATCGTCTTGGGGGTGTTTCTCTTGAGGTTCAGCTTGACCAGGTTCGCAGCCACTGGAGTGACTGGGTCCGCTGTCGAAATGAGCTTGAGCGCGCTGAAACCGATCAGCTGCGTCTTCAGGAGCAGCGGGAGGAGCTTGATCTGTTGCTGGTGGAACTCGACCGGGCCGAGCTTGATGACCCTGCGGAGATTGAGCTGCTCGAGCGGGAGCAGGATCGTCTTGTTCACGGTGTGCGCCTGCAGCAGGGCCTCGGTCTTCTGATCGGGCGTCTGATGGATGGGGCTGATCAGGCACCTTCAGCCATCGAGCATTTGCATGCCTGCAGCCATGAGTTGCAGCAGATGCAGGGCCTTGATCCATCGCTGAATTCCATCAAGGATCGATGCCTGGATCTTGAAACCGCTGCTCAGGATCTGACCCGGGAACTGGAGAGTTACGGAGCCTCACTGGATAGTGACCCCCATCGTCTCTCTCTTCTTCAGGATCGTCTGGCCGAGCTCAAGCGCCTGGAACGCAGGCATGGTCAGAATCTGAGTGATCTGATCAAGCGACGCGATGAGCTGCGTGACCGTCAGCAGTCAGGTGGTGTTGATGCACTGATTGAGCAGTTGCGCAGCAAGGAGCAGGCGGCTTGTGTGATTCGTGATCGCAGCAATGCTTCTCTGCATTCAATGCGACTGATTGTTGCGGCGAAGCTGCAAAAACGGTTGATGGATCATCTCAGGCCCATGGGATTGGCCAATGTGCGTTTTGAGGTCGCTGTTGAACCATCCGAGCCTGGCGAGACCGGTGCGGATGCGATCTGTTTCCTGTTTTCGGCCAATCCAGGACAGCCCATGGCACCGCTCGCTGAAGTGGCTTCCGGAGGTGAGATGTCGCGTTTTCTGCTGGCCCTGAAGACCTGCCTTGCCGAGGTTGATGGATCCAGCACCTTGCTCTTCGATGAAATCGACACAGGAGTGAGCGGTCGTGTCAGTGGTGCCATGGCTGATCTGCTTCGGCTGTTGTCAAAACATCGCCAGGTGTTCTGTGTCACCCATCAGCCCCTTGTCGCCGCAGCTGCAGATCAGCATTTCCGCGTCAGTAAAGACGTTGTCGCTGGAGTGACTTATTCACGAGTGTCCCAGCTGCGGGACACCCAGCAGCGACAGCGTGAGCTGGCCGAACTGGCAGGCGGAGACCTGCATGAAGCTGAGGCTTATGCAGCCAGCCTTCTGGATCAGAAAGCAGCATGAGCACCAGCTATCCGATCGGCAGTGACAACTTTTCAGATCCAGCCCTGCAGGTTCAACCGTTCCCCAGATCATGATCCCGTTTGTGACAGAGTCGATGCAACTCATGACTTGATGTCAGCAGGTGTGATTCAAGTTCCAGATGCTTGGCGCCAGTCTTAGGAGGTTGATCCCAACCTCCCTCGCACTAGGAAATGATTTGTTGAAAGAAATTAATCTCGAAAGTCTTTTTAAGCTGATTTGATCTGGAGTTTTATTGTCATATTTTCAGATAGCTGATAAAAAATCGATGAACACATGGCATTATTTTAATCCAGCATTGATAATGCTGGACTGTGCTGTTGTCTTATGATTTCAATAACTGTTGTTTGGTAAATGTATCAACCAACATTTGCTAAGGCGGCAAAAGACTATGAGAGCCACGCCTTGCCCCAGGGACGAGCTGCAAGTCGTTTGGTTGGACAAATCATGGAGACGGATGACTTAAAATCAATCAGTTCAATCATCGATATTGGCTGCGGTACAGCCCTCGCGGTAAAGCAATTACTCAATAAATTTAGAGATAAAAATATTGTATTCCCGGCTGAGTGTGTATTGGTCGATCAAGAAACCTTGATGCTTGATGTCGCATCAAAAAGCATTCGAGAAAACTTTAATGTTGAGCCAAAGTGTGTATTGACGGATGCATTTGACTCCAAATGGACAGGTTTTTACCAGAAGCATGGGCAGTCACTTGGCAGAAGAGTTGTAATCAGCAGTTATCTTCTTCAGTGGAGTAAAGAGCCACTTGATGTTTTGATCAAAATCTGGATCAATTTATTAAACAAAGGTGATCTTTTGGTGATTAGCTTTCCAGATTCAAGAAGTTTTGAATGGTTGAGAAGGTCGCATATGTTGGTTGGTTTAAAAGATAAATCTTTGAAATTGTTTGATTCCGAAGAATTGATTGGAGCTAATGCAATTGCAAGGTTGTCGACCTGTTATCAGGTTGTTTCCTGTGGCCAGGATAATGATTCAGTTGTGATTAAGCAGCCATCCGATTATTTAAGGCATTTTTCAAGTATTGGATCAACGCCTTCGTTTCGACGATATAGCTTCAGGGAAGTCAAGCTTATCCTCAAAGCTCTGTCTTTTTTGGAGAAGAGTGGTCACCCATGCATGTTGGATTATTATTCAACATGGCTTGTACTTAAACGTCTCTGACTGCTATTAAAGGTTGCATCACGAAAAGTATTTATATGAATTTAAGTTATTATGTCTATCTGCTGATCAGTGAAGTTTTCCGTTTTTGCTTCTGCAAATTCGGTTGTAATGCTTTTAACGCTGCAGAATTGGTGATTCCTTCTGCGGTTGCATGAAGGTTTTAATGCTAAAAAGCATACGCTAATTAATATACACGGCGATTTTTAGGGGGAGTTTTTGTGAAGTCAGTTAACAATAGGGCCGCCTTGAGTGGTTTTGATGTCATGGCTGTGGATCAGCGTTTCAAGGTCAGCCAAGTGTTGTCGATCTGAGCACCGTCAAGAGTGTCCCATCTGCGGGACACTCAGCAGCGACAGTGAGTGTTGTCGGGTCTGGACTTTTGTGAAGCGGGCGTCTACGTAGCCAGCCCGTCGGATCAGAAAGCGTCATGACCATCATCCGATCTCAGTAGAATCTGCGATCCCTGAGATTCAGCCGTATGGGGCGCGCAGCTCCCAAATCCAAGGCCCCGTCTCTGGCGGAGCCAGTGAAGCTGACTGCTGAATCCGACGAGAACGTGATCCGCGTTCGAGGAGCTCGGCAGCACAACCTCAAGAACGTCGATCTCACCATCCCCCGCAACAAGATGGTGGTGTTCACCGGTGTGAGCGGCAGCGGTAAAAGCTCTCTGGCTTTTGACACGATCTTCGCTGAAGGGCAACGTCGCTATGTCGAAAGTCTTTCCGCCTACGCCCGTCAGTTCTTAGGTCAGGTCGACAAGCCCGATGTTGATGCCATTGAAGGGCTTTCCCCGGCGATCTCGATTGATCAGAAATCCACCAGTCACAACCCTCGTTCCACAGTCGGAACCGTCACGGAGATCCAGGATTATCTGCGCTTGTTGTTTGGGCGGGCGGGCGATCCGCACTGTCCGAGGTGTGATCGTCCGATTCGCCCGCAGACCATTGATGAAATGGTTGATCAGATCCTCACCCTGCCTGAATCAACCCGCTATCAACTGCTTGCTCCGGTTGTGCGTGGCAAGAAGGGCACCCACACCAAATTGATCAGCGGTCTGGCCGCTGAGGGTTTTGCCCGTGTGCGGATTGACGGAGAAGTGCGCGAACTGGCGGACAACATTGAACTCGACAAGAACCAGAGCCACAACATCGAGGTCGTTGTCGACAGGCTTGTTGCTCGCGAGGGAATCCAGGAAAGACTCACCGATTCTCTGCGTACGGCTCTGAAACGCGGAGATGGGTTGGCCATTGTTGAGGTCGTGCCCAAAAAGGATGAGCAACTTCCAGAGGGTGTCGACCGCGAGCGCTTGTTTTCCGAGAATTTCGCCTGCCCCGAGCATGGGGCGATCATGGAGGAGCTGTCTCCGAGATTGTTTTCGTTCAACAGTCCTTACGGGGCCTGTGAGGCGTGCCATGGAATCGGTCACCTGCGCAAGTTCACTGCAGAGCGGGTTGTTCCGGATCCCTCACTGCCCGTTTACGCCGCAGTTGCTCCCTGGGCCGAGAAAGACAATTCCTATTACTTCTCCCTGCTCTATTCCGTTGGGGAGGCCTTCGGCTTCGAAATCAAGACTCCCTGGAAGGAACTCACTGAAGAGCAGCAGGACGTGTTGCTCAACGGCAGTCGCGAACCGATCCTGATTCAGGCCGATAGCCGCTACCGCAAGGGCAGTGCTGGATATCAGCGCCCTTTCGAAGGAATCCTGCCGATTCTTGAGCGGCAGTTGCGTGATGCCAGCGGCGAGGCCCAGCGTCAAAAGCTTGAGAAATTTCTGGAGCTGGTTCCCTGCTCCAGCTGTGCCGGCAAACGACTTCGCCCCGAGGCACTGGCTGTGCGAATGGGCTGTTTTCGGATCACCGATCTGACTGCCGTGAGCGTGGGCCAGACCCTTGATCGGATTGAGCAGTTGATGGGTGTCGGCGCATTCGAGAGCAGTGCGCCACTGCTGACGAACCGTCAGATGCAGATCGGAGACCTTGTGTTGCGGGAGATCCGCATGCGCTTGCGTTTTCTGCTGGATGTGGGTTTGGACTATCTGAGCCTTGATCGGCCGGCAATGACTCTTTCAGGTGGAGAAGCGCAGCGCATCCGTCTGGCGACTCAGATCGGAGCCGGTCTTACCGGAGTGCTCTACGTGCTCGATGAACCGAGCATCGGTTTGCACCAACGGGACAATGATCGTCTGCTGGCCACTCTCGAGCGCCTCCGTGATCTTGGAAACACCCTGGTGGTTGTGGAACACGATGAGGACACCATTCGCGCCGCCGATCACGTGGTGGATATCGGTCCTGGAGCAGGAGTGCACGGAGGCCACATCGTGGCGGAGGGATCTCTTGACGACCTCCTGAATGCAGCGGACTCGGTTACCGGTGCTTATCTCAGTGGTGAGCGAAGCATTCCCACCCCTGCTGAACGCCGTTCGGCGGGGACTCGCAGCCTCAAGCTGCTCAATTGCAATCGCAACAATCTCAAGGACCTGAGCGTTGAGTTTCCGCTTGGTCGTCTGGTTTCCATCACCGGGGTGAGCGGCAGTGGCAAGAGCACTCTTGTGAATGAGTTGCTTCACCCTGCGCTCGAGCATGGACTTGGTCACAAAGTGCCCTTCCCCCACGGTCTCGGGGAGATGCGTGGTCTCAAGTCGATCGACAAGGTGATCGTGATTGACCAGTCACCGATCGGCAGGACCCCCCGCTCCAATCCCGCCACCTATACCGGTGCGTTTGATCCGATTCGTCAGGTGTTTGCAGCCACCGTTGAAGCCAAGGCTCGTGGCTATCAGGTGGGTCAGTTCAGTTTCAACGTCAAGGGCGGACGCTGTGAAGCTTGCCGTGGTCAGGGAGTCAATGTGATCGAAATGAACTTCCTGCCGGATGTCTACGTGCAGTGCGATGTATGCAAGGGCGCACGATTCAATCGTGAAACCCTTCAGGTCACCTACAGGGGCCACACCATTGCTGACGTTCTGGAGATGACCGTTGAGCAGGCCGCCGAGGTGTTTTCAGCCATTCCGCAGGCGGCTGACCGACTGCGGACCCTCGTGGATGTGGGTCTTGGTTACGTGAAGCTGGGTCAGCCTGCACCCACGCTTTCCGGGGGTGAGGCGCAACGGGTGAAGCTGGCGACGGAGCTTTCTCGCAGGGCCACCGGTAAGACGCTTTATTTGATTGATGAGCCCACCACCGGCCTGAGTTTCTATGACGTGCACAAACTGATGGATGTGATGCAGCGTCTTGTCGACAAGGGCAATTCCATCATCTGTATCGAGCACAACCTTGATGTGATTCGTTGTTCCGACTGGTTGATTGATCTTGGTCCAGAAGGTGGTGATCGCGGCGGACAGTTGGTGGCCTGCGGAACGCCGGAAGAGGTGGCCCAGCATCCAACCAGTCACACCGGTCGCTATCTCGCCCGGGTTCTGGAGCAGCATCCCCCTCAGACGGTTCCTCTGGCGGCATGACGTCCTACCCGTGTTTCCGCTTTCATGGGCTTGTTGCAGCTGCGGCTTCGCTGCTGGTCGCTCAACCAGTGGCAGCAGTTGAGCGTCTCACCTTCACTTTGCCCTTGCTCGATGAGAGCATCAGCCTGGATTTGACTCAGGCCACCAACGCACGGGAGTTGATCGATTCCAATCCGGATCTTCGGGAGCTGGATTGGGCAGGGGAAGGATCGGTGCAGAAGCTGATCGAATCACTGTTGACTGCTCCTCTTCCTGAAGAGACCAGCAGCATCGTTCTCCAGTCCCTTGGGCACCCTCTGTTTGAGCAGCTGCTTCTGGCAGCCTCAGAACTGATTCAGGTCAAGGGTCTCCCTGTCGACACCAGCGGGCGCATGGTGTCGGAGGCTCTGATCGCGGCCTATCGGGATGATGAGCCCCATCTGCTGGGATTTCTGCGTCATGTCCCTGGTGATGAGATCTCGATCAATCTCCAGGTGCTCGCTGCCTATGCCAAAAGGCTCAGCGACAACCAAGACGATGCAAAGGCGCTGGTGCAGAGGGGCACTGCAGCCAAGCCTGTTGCATCAACCATCGTTGATGCCGCTGCATCAGGTTGGACGCGCCAACAACGTTCCGTTGCGATTCAGCATCGTCCGCAGCCTCTGGAGGTCACTGTTATTTCTCCCACCGCAAGGCCTAACGGTCGACTGGTGGTGATCTCCCACGGGCTCTGGGATGAACCCTCCAGTTACGAGGGCTGGGCCCATCTGCTTGCTGCCCATGGATACTTCGTGCTGCTGCCTGACCACCCAGGCAGTAATGCAAAGCAGCAAAATTCAATGCTCAAGGGCAAAAAGCCCCCACCGGCATCGGACGAACTTCGCTTGCGTCCCATGGATGTCACCGCCGTGATCGATGCGGTCGAAGCTGGCATCCTGCTCTCTGGTTCTTCTGTTCAAACCGATTCAGTGGCTGTTGTCGGTCATTCCTGGGGTGCCACTGCAGCTCTGCAGCTGGGCGGTCTGAAGACCACGAGCCGGAAGCTGAGTTCACGCTGCCGCAATCCTCGTGATCCAGACCGCAACCTGAGCTGGGTTCTTCAGTGCAGCTGGTTGAAAGGTGCTGATCAGGGATCTCTGGGTGACATGAGAGTTCGAACCGCGGTTGTGGTCAGTCCTCCACTGCGCCTGCTGTTTGATGAATCCAGTGGTCCTTCAATGCATGCCAAGGTTTTGCTTGTGAGTGGAACCCGCGATTGGGTTGTCCCCTCGGATCCTGAAGCGGTCGTTCCGTTGCGCAACGGTCAACCTCTGGCCAATGGCCATCGCATTGTTCTGGCATCAGGTGGTGATCACTTCAACCTCTGGGCTCCGGTGGATGCCAAAGAACCATCTGTGCTGGGACCTCTGATCCTTGCCTGGATCAATGATCACCTGGGCATCACCGATTCCCTCAGCTTCAGTGCCGGTGGATGGGGCAATCGACGCGTGCCGCTGATGGATGTCACCGGTCAATTATGAAAATTCTTTACGCTATGGAAATGTTCTGATCCAATTTTTTTTGTTTGCATATCTATATCAAAATCAATCTCAATTTGTAGTGCCCGTCTCTTTTAAATCCTTTTAAAGCCAGGGGATTTGCACGTGCTTTCAATCTCTGCAGATTCATTTGTCAGATTGTTTTTATCTTTTTGAATCTCCACATCACCTAACCCTTAATCGGACACCAGGACCTGTTCCTGAATGTGTTGGAGGTCCAGTGGGACTGAAGCTGCTGCAACTTCATCTCCATGGCTTGTTCCGTTCGCAGGATCTGGAGCTTGGCCGTGATGCAGATACCGGAGGCCAGACCCTCTACGTTTTGGAGCTGGCACGAAGCCTTGCCAACCGTGCCGAGGTGGCCCAGGTCGAGGTTGTCACGCGTCTGATTCAGGACCGCCGGGTTTCTCTCGACTATTCAAGAGCGCACGAACCGATTGCACCTGCTGCATCGATCCGCCGTTTCAGCTTCGGGCCACGCAGGTATCTGCGCAAGGAGCAACTCTGGCCCCATCTTGATGAGCTGGCTGATCAACTGGTTCGTCATTACCGGGTGGAGCACAACAGGCCCGACTGGATCCATGCCCATTACGCAGATGCCGGCTATGTGGGGGCTCTGGTCAGTCGCCGTCTGGGAATTCCACTCGCTTTCACGGGTCACTCCCTGGGGCGTGAGAAATTGCGACGCCTGCTTGCGGCAGGAGGAGACCATGAACAGATCGAGCAGAATTATTCGATCAGTCGGCGCATTGATGCAGAGGAACTGGCTCTTGCCCATGCCGATCTAGTGATCACCAGCACGCGGCAGGAGCGCGATGAGCAATACGCCCGTTACGGATGTTTCAATCCGGATCGCGCCCAGGTTGTGCCGCCAGGCGTCGACAGCCAACGTTTTCATCCACACCGCAACGCGGAGGAGCTCAGCGAGGTGTCCGGTCTGCTGAGCTCTTTTCTGAGGGAGCCTGAGCGTCCACCTCTGCTGGCCATCTGTCGTGCAGATCGGCGCAAAAACATTCCTGCGCTCGTTGAAGCTTTCGGTCGATCCGCTGTGCTTCGTCAACGCCACAATCTGGTTCTCGTGCTCGGCAATCGCGACGATTCCCGCCAGATGGAGCGTCAGCAGCGGGAGGTGTTTCAGCAGATCTTTGATCAGGTGGACCGCTACGACCTCTACGGCTCCGTGGCCTATCCCAAGCACCATCGTCGCGATCAGGTCCCGGCCGTATACCGCTGGGCCGCGGCCCAGCGCGGTTTGTTCGTGAATCCCGCACTCACCGAACCGTTCGGCCTCACGCTGCTGGAGGCTGCGTCGTCGGGCCTGCCAATGGTCGCCACGGATGATGGCGGCCCCCGGGAAATCCTCAGCCGTTGTGACAATGGCCTGCTCGTGGATGTGACCGACCGGGAATCGCTCCAGGATGGCTTGGAGCGAGCTGGCGCTGATGGCGAGCGCTGGCGTCGCTGGAGTGATAACGGCGTGGAAGCTGTCAGTCGCTACTACAGCTGGGATGCCCATGTCTGCGGTTATCTGGCTCAGATGCAGGAGCGCCTCAAGCGTTCGAGCACGCGGACGGTTTCTTCACAGCTGCTCGCCACGCCCTCCGGCCTCAGTCCATTCGGCTCCCGTCTGCTGCTGCTGGATCTCGACAGCAGTCTTGAGCAGCCGGAGGACAAGGCACTGCAGACTCTGCGTCAACAGCTGATGGCGCCGTCCGCTCAAGCTGCCAGTAGAGGCTTCGGCATCACCACTGGACGGCCTCTCAGTGCGGCCCGGCAGCGTTTTGCAGAGCTTCATCTTCCTGATCCGCAGGTCTGGATCACCCAGGCGGGCACTCAGATTCACTACGGCCAGGAGGAGCAGACGGATCGCTTCTGGCAGGCTCAGATCAGCGTTGATTGGCAACGCGACTTAGTGGAGCGGACCCTGTCCGATCTTGGAGATCACATCAAACTGCAGAAACCCGAGCACCAGGGCCCGTTCAAGATCAGTTATCTGCTCGAGCAACCGGGCCCTTCCGTGTTGCCTCTGATCCGCCAACGTTTGCGTCAGAGCAGCCTGCCTGCAAGGCCCCAATTGCGCTGTCACTGGTTCCTTGATGTGCTTCCGATGCGGGCTTCTCTGAGCGAGGCGATTCGCTTCCTTTCACTGCGCTGGGGATTGCCTCTGGAACACATTCTGGTGGTGGCCAGTCAGCAGGGGGATGTGGAGCTGGTCCAAGGTCTGCCCGCTGCTGTGGTGACTGCCGACCATGACCCATGTCTCGATGGCTGTCGCCATCAACAACGGGTTTATTTCGCCAATCGGTCGTGTCTGATGGGCGTCTTGGAAGGTCTTCAGCACTACCGCTTCCTCAGTGCAAAGTCCCGTCTGGATTAGCCCTCGATCTGAAGCGTCACAGCACCAGCGCTGCGATCGGCCTTGGCCTGAGCATCAGCTCGGTGGTCTCCGCAAGCCAGAGCCACACCCATCCTCCGGCCTGGGCGGGCCTCCGCTTTTCCGAACAACAACACTTTGGTGTCTGATTCGCTCAGGGCTGACTCCAGGCCGCTGAAGCTGACCTGGCTGCCATGGCGGTCCGCAAGGATCACTCTGCTGGCAGCCGCTGTGGCACAACGGATCGTGGGGATCGGCAAACCAAGCACAGCCCTCAGATGCAGTTCAAACTCACTCAGGTTCTGGCTGATCAGAGTGACCAGACCCGTGTCATGGGGACGAGGGGACAGCTCTGAAAAAATCACCTCGCCCCCGCAGAGAAAGAACTCCACTCCGAAAAGACCGGCCCCTCCCAGGTTGTCTGTCACCGTGCGGGCCATCGTCTGCGCCTGTTGCAACTGCTCTTCGCTCAGTTGAGCGGGCTGCCAGCTGCATTGATAGTCACCATTGGCCTGTTCATGTCCGATCGGCGGACAGAACAGGGTGGATCCGTCTCGCTGGCGGATGGTGAGCAGTGTGATCTCCTGATCAAAACGCAGAAACTCTTCCACGATCACCTGGTTGGAGGTGCCACGCGCGTTAACCATGGCCGCCTCCCAGGCCTGATCAAGCCCTTCGGCGTCGTTCACCACGCTCTGCCCCTTCCCGGACGAGCTCATCACCGGTTTCACAACCACCGGCCACCCCAACGGTGCTGCAGCGTTGTGCAGGTCTTCGGCACTGGCCGCATAGGCGAAGCGAGCGGTGCGCAGCCCAAGCTCCGCTGCTGCCAGGTTGCGGATTCGATCACGGTTCATCGTGACGGCAGTGGCGCGGGCCGTGGGGATCACGGTGATGCCCTCTTCCTCCAGTTCGGCCAGTGCATTCACCGCTAGAGCTTCAATCTCTGGAATCACCACGCTGGGACTGTGGCGCCGCACCACCTCCAGCAGTGCCTCAGGCTCGGTCATCGGCAGCACTTCCGCCTGATCTGCCACCTGCATGGCCGGTGCCCCCGCATAGCGATCGCAGGCGATCACCCTGCAGCCCAGGCGCTGGGCTGCAATGGCCACCTCTTTACCCAGTTCACCACTGCCCAGCAGCATCACGGTGGCGGGAAACGTCGTCATGACCTTTTCAGGGCAGCATGGACTGATCCTCGCTCCACGCCTGATGCTTCCATCACTGAGCTTCACTCCCGTCGGATTCTCGACGGCGGGAGATGCCGCTGATGGGCTGATCTTCGGCTGGGAGATCGCCACAGTGCAGAAATGGGCTCTGATCTACCTGGGTGCATCGCTGCTGGCCTTTGTCATCGTCTGGTTGGTTGGAGCCTTTCGCACAAGAATCTGAGATCCATCAGCCTCAGGGTTCGAGGTCGTGCATCAGGGTTAGTTGGCGCTCCGCTGGTTCCTCGTTCACAAACCCCCACGACTGGAAGATCTCAGCATCCTTGTGGGTGATGTGTTGCGCGCCATTGCGCTGTTCCAGCACGAACCCCTTGTCGGCCATGCGGCGCATCAGGCTGGCGGCTTCCTCGAAACGGGAGGCCATCGACTCAAGGCTGGCGCAGTCGGCGGTCAGACCTGCCTCTTTCCACGTGAAGTAACTCATTGTCGGCTGGCTCAGGTGGGGCGAAGCACAATACCCAGAATGACCAGTCCAGCTGTCGCAAGCCAGAACATCGGCACCACGATCTGCTCTGGCGATCCACCCAGTTCGAAATGGTGGTGGAGCGGGGCCATTCGCAACACCCGGCGCCCCACACCATCCTCTCCTTTGGTCGCTTTGAACACCCACACCTGGATGATCACCGACAGCGATTCAGCCAGAAAGACGCCCCCCATCACCAGCAGCGGCCAGAGGCTGTTGGACAGCAACGCCACGGCACTCAGTGAAGCCCCCATGGCCAGCGACCCCGTATCTCCCATAAACACCCGTGCCGGGTTGCGGTTGTGAATCAGAAAGCCGAGCCAGCAACCGGCCATTGCCATGCAGAACGCTGCCAGTGCAGGGTCACCCTCGTTGCCGCGCAACATCAACTGCAATCCCAGACCTGTGAACACGAGGGCCCCGCAGCCTGAGGCGAGGCCGTCCAGCCCGTCGGTGAGATTGGTGGCGTTGCTTTCCGCGAGGAAGACAAACAGACCCAGTGGCCAGATCAGCCAGCCCAAAGGAATCACCATCCCCAGGGGCAGACTTACCGCGTCAGGGATCCATCCCTGCCAGGCCGACCAGCCCAGAAACACCATGGCTGCTGCACTTTGCAACAGGATTTTTCCTCTGGGTTTCAGGCCGGTATTGGTGCGTTTGGTCAGGCTGCTCCAATCATCGATGCCACCAATCACCATGTAGGCCAGTGTGACCAGACCAACAGCCAGCAACTGATCCGCGCTGCGTCCTTCCCAGCTGATCAGGCATCCCACAATCACTCCAACCGGGACCACAAGAAGGCCACCCATCGTTGGTGTTCCGGATTTGCGTTGATGTGCCTGAGGCCCCTCGGTCCGGATCACCTGGCCCATTTTCAAAGCCCGCAGTTGTGGTGTTCCCCACCAAGTCACAACCGCAGAGACAAGAGTGGCTGCGAGCAGTGGCAGGCTCATCAGGCTGTTGGGAATCCAGCGGTCTGACGTGTAGGCCGCAATCACCACCACCGTGATCAACACAGCAGCTGGAGCACGGCCGTCGTGACGGTTGGATCGGTCCGCAGAAGCGCTCAAGTCCCGAAGACGAATCGCAGGGACCTTAGATCAGTCTTCCCAGTTTTCTTCGTTCTCTTCGTCAGCCTTGTAGTCCTCTTTTTCTCCCATCAGAGCGGAGAGCTCCTCCTCTTCCACCGTGCTCACTTCGGGTGAACTGGACTCTTCGTCCTCCACCAGGCGGCCGCTGGTTTCAAGCCAGCTCAGCAGATCAGGCTCTTCGCGAAGAGGCAGCACCGGGGCAGGCTCTTTGCGTCCGTAGCGGGTCAGGGCCGGATTGACGTTGTCAAGGGCGCTCAAGTCCGTGAGATCTGAGGACAAGATCTTCAGAGCCAATCCTCCATCATAGAAGACTGCGCATCTCCAGCTTTTGAAGAAAGCGTCGATCTTCGCTGCCGTCTGGGGGATCTCACTGCTGATCAGTGCTCTGCTGCGCTTCTGGGGACAGCAGCACCCACAACCTCTGCAGCCCAGTGTCCTCCCTGTTCTGGCTCTGCTGTTTGTGCCCTCAGGGCTGATGGCCGGATGGTTGCTGTGGTCGTCCCGCGGGAGTGGAGAATCGGAATAGTTCCGTTACAGAACAGGAGTCCGCTTGATGGGACGCGCCAAGAAGGTTGTGCTCGCGTATTCCGGAGGTGTGGACACCAGTGTCTGCATTCCCTATCTCAAGCAGGAGTGGGGTGTCGACGAGGTGATCACCTTCGCTGCAGACCTCGGTCAGGGCGATGAGCTGGAGCCGATTCGCCTCAAGGCCCTGGACGCCGGTGCCAGTCAGTCCCTGGTTGGTGACCTGATTCAACCCTTCATCGAGGAGTTCGCTTTTCCAGCGATCCGAGCCAATGCTTTGTACGAGGGCCGGTATCCGCTGTCCACAGCACTGGCGCGTCCGCTGATCGCCAGACGTTTGGTGGAGGTGGCGCGGGAGGTTGGCGCCGATGCCGTGGCTCATGGGTGCACCGGCAAGGGAAACGATCAGGTGCGCTTTGATGTGGCGATTGCTGCTCTGGCTCCTGATCTGAAGGTGCTCACTCCTGCCCGTGAATGGGGGATGAGTCGTGAGCAGACCATCGCCTATGGCGAGCGTTGTGGGATCCCCGCTCCAGTGAGCAAGAAATCTCCTTATTCAATCGACCTCAACCTGTTGGGCCGCAGCGTNGAGGCGGGTCCGCTTGAGGATCCGATGGTGGCGCCTCCGGAGGAGGTGTTTGCGATGAGCGTGTCCGTGGATGCGGCGCCTTCTCAGCCTCAGGAGATTGAAATCGGCTTTGAGGCAGGTAACCCTGTGAGCATTGANGGCGTTCGGCTGCCTCCGGTTGAGCTGATCCGTGAAGCCAACCGTCTGGCCGGAATGCACGGCATCGGCAGGCTCGACATGATCGAAAACCGGGTGGTCGGCATCAAGAGCCGAGAGATCTATGAAACTCCNGGTTTGCTCCTGCTGATNCAGGNCCATCAGGAACTNGAGAGCCTCACACTGGCTGCNGATGTGCTTCGCACCAAGCGACAACTGGAGATGCAGTGGGCGGATCTGGTGTATCAGGGCCTCTGGTTCGGACCGCTCAAGGAAGCTCTGGATGGATTCATGGATCGCACTCAGACCCACGTGAATGGCACCGTCCGCCTGCGACTGCACAAGGGCAATGCCATCGTGACGGGGCGCAGGTCCAGCGATAGCAGCCTCTACGTTCCTGAGATGGCCTCCTATGGCAGCGACGATCAATTTGATCACCGTGCAGCAGAGGGTTTCATCTACATCTGGGGGTTGCCCATTCGGCTCTGGTCGGCAGCCCGACGTCGTTAGTTATTTGTGAGTTGCGGACTGAATCAGGCGGCGTTCCGATCGGATCGCCGTTGAAGGTTCTGTCGTGTGTTGCGCCAACGTTCCAGGAAGGGAATGGGAATGTCGCTCAGCGGCTTTGAAGGTTCCTCAATCAGGGGCAAAGCAGGTTCACCCAGCATCTGCTGCGCTCTCGCTAACAGCCGGTAACGCTCCATCAGTGGTTCGAGGCGTTGCTGAAACTTGCGCTCAAACAGCTCTGGAAGCTCACTCAGCAGGGATTCATACCCCTCGATCATCTGTTCGAGTTCAGCGATGCGCGCTCGCAGAGCATCGGTTTCGTGTTCGTGCTCTCGGTCAGCCTGCACCACGTCCAGTGATGGGTTCCAGAGTGGCAATGGTGCCTGATGGTCGGCTTCCTGAGGCTGCATGACCGAACGGTATCGCCCGGTCAGCAGTTGATCAATGCCTTTGCTTCAAGCGGAAGCTTCGGCTGTTTCAGGCTGTGCTGCGGGTTCAGTGCCTGGAGCCACGCGGGGAGCCGGGAGAGGTCCCTCTTGCTTGACGGTGAGATAGCGGATGACGTCTTCGCTGAGGCGCATGGCTTTCTCAAGAACAGCAACCTGCTGTCCATCACCGTTGTGGCTCAGTTGAACGTAGATGCCTTCCTTATGCTTCGCGATCGGATAGGCGAGGCGACGCTTGCCGCGCATCTGGTTGTCCAGAACATCAGCACCGGTTTCCACCAGGATGTCGCGGTACTTGGTGAGATGAGACTCGACTTCCTCTTCCGGAATGTCCGGACGAAGGATGTACATGGTCTCGTAGTAAGGCGTCTGGGTCATGGAGACAGATCCGACAGGGACTGAAGGCTCACTGCGTGAGCGACGGATCCAACAGCCTATCTCCTTGGGGTTGACACTCTCAGTAGAGCTGCATGCGGACCGCCTGGCTCAACCCGGGAAGATCGGGTTCTCTGCCGCGGATGCATTCGATCAAAGCGAAGAGCACCACGGCCAGCACCGCCACCACCACCGTGCTCGAAAGCGTGCGCAGCATCAGACCACTGCTGAGTGGTTGCAACAGGATGGCAAAGGCGTAGCCGAGCAGCACCACGATGATGTCCACCAGCAGGGCCTGGAGCGTGTTGAAGCGCAGGAAGTAAGGCACGTTTGGATTGCGCACGACAGCCAGGAACAGCAGGAAGAACACCAGCAGATTTCCGAAAGGGATGCCCCGCTCGAGCAGCACCAGAGGCAATGCAGGCAGCGTGAGCCACTGCATCCAGGGGAACTGACCCATCAGATGGCTTCCGAA
>NYZI01000015.1 GCA_002687115.1 Cyanobium sp. ARS6 | reverse complement strand
CCTTGGCGCGGCGACCCGCCTGCAGCTTGCGCTTCAGTTGCGCTGCACTCAGTCCTGCAGCCTTGGCCAGTTCCGCCGCAGGCACCATCTCGCCACCACGCTGATCACTCAGCTCCGCTTCCTGCGCCTCCAGATCCATCAGTTCCTGCACCTGACGCCCCAACGTGATCTCCTGCTGGTGGCTCAGCAGCGGTACACGACCGATGTCACGCAGGTAGGAACGCACCAGGTCCGCATCCGGTAGCAGGGCCAAGGGCGACATCGTCCAATTACGAAACCTATCCGTTTCTTAATTTACCATCGTTCACAGGAGTTTCTCGCTAAGCGAGGCCCAAGCCGAGTTCCCGGATCAGAATGCGGACACTCCTGGAGTCCTCTGTGACCTCAGCAACCGCCAGCAGCAAAACCAACAACAACAGCAGCAACAGCATCAGCACTGCTCACCTTCTGGTGGTTGAAGACGACACCTCCATCAGAGAAACAGTGCAGGAAGCGCTCAGTGCCGAGGGTTTTGAGGTGAGCGCCTGCGGGGATGGGAACGAAGCCCTGGCCATGCTCACCGGAGCGCAAGCCGACAGCATTGATGCACTGGTCCTTGATCTGATGCTTCCGGGGATGGGTGGGCTCGACCTCTGCCGCGAGCTCAGGCAACTCAATAACACCACCCCGATCCTTGTCATCAGCGCCAGGGACAGCGAAACCGATCGAGTCCTCGGCCTCGAGGTGGGTGCCGATGACTATCTGGTCAAACCATTCGGGCTAAGGGAGCTGGTGGCCCGATGCCGCGCCCTGCTGCGCCGCTCCCAGGGAATGAGCCCCGAATCCACGGACAGGGATGACGTCATAGAACACGCCAACCTCTGTCTTTACTGCCAGGAATGCAGGGTGACGAGAGACGGAGAGGATCTCAACCTTGCCCCCAAGGAATACAAGATTCTGGAACTGCTGATGCGCAACCCAAAGCGTGTCTGGAGCCGTGATCAACTGCTGGAACAAATCTGGGGCATCGACTTCATCGGAGACACCAAAACCGTCGACGTGCATATCCGATGGTTGAGAGAAAAAATCGAGACCACTCCCTCCTCTCCTGACCACATCCGAACCGTGCGTGGATTCGGTTATCGATTCGGCTGATTGATGTGAACTCAGGTGCTTCGTTCATCCTTGGCATCACGTTCGGTGTGATGACCGGTTGGGCGTTGCGCAGCCGCTTCAATCTGAACGCCGCTTCCCGAAGGCACACAGCACAGATCTCGCCGGTGTTGTCCGGTCACTCGCTGAGTACAGCGCAACTGCTGGCCTGGATCGATGCCGCCACTCAGGGATGGATGGTTCTCACACCGGATCTCACCATCGGTTTCATCAACTCAAGAGCAGAACGATTGCTGCAGTTCTCCAGCAATCGGCTCGTGCGCGGACAGGCGCTCGACGACGTTCTCAGCGTGCCTCAGCTTGAAGAGGCGATTGTCAGTGTGCGTTATCAACAACGGCCGCAACGCTGTGAATGGGAGCAGCAGGGTATGCCTCTCGAAGCCATCGTTCTGCCTGGTTCAGACGAGTGGTTGCTGGTCCTCCTCCAGAACAGACAATCGCTGGAAGCACAGCAGGAGCAACAGGAGCGCTGGGTGAGCGATGTCGCCCATGAGCTGAAAACCCCACTCACGGCCCTGATGCTCGTGAGCGATCGACTGGAAACGGCAGTCTCAGACGATGACGGCATTCTTGTTGAGCGCCTGCAGAGGGAACTCAGACGTCTGCAATTGTTGGTGGAGGATTTGCTGGAGCTCTCCAGGCTGGAGAACATCCTTCCCCATGAGCAGGGAGACTACTCACCGGTCAATCTTGAAGAACTGGTTGAGGCCGCCTGGAACAGCATTCGCCCGCTTGCAGATCAGCGCGAAGTGAGGCTCTCCATCAACACGCAAGATCCAGGACCACTTCTGGGAGACCAACGCCGATTGCATCGAGCCGTCCTCAACTTGCTCGACAACGCCTTGCGCTTTTCCCCTCGAGGAAGCAGCGTTGACGTGAAGATCCTCCCCAGTGGGGGGTGGTGGCTGGTCTGCGTCAGGGACCATGGACCTGGTCTGAGCGAAAGCGATCTCAGCAGCATGTTCCAGCGCTTCTACCGAGGCGACGCATCCCGCGCCCGTTCCAACCGAGGCGGCAGCGGACTCGGACTGGCCATCGTCCAACAGATCGCCGTGAACCATGGAGGCCGGGTCCAGGCCAGCAATCATCCTGAAGGTGGCACATCGATTGAACTGCTGCTGCCCCGCGGTGACCACTGAGAGAAAACCAAGCTCAATGCGCCAGAGACTTCAGAAACTGATGTCAGCCGCGGGACACTGCTCAAGGCGTCAGGCCGAACAACTGCTGCGCCAGGGTCGCGTTGAAGTCAACGGAACGATCGCAGGACTTGGGGATCAGGCAGATCCGGAGACGGATCTGATCTGCGTGGATGGCACGCCCTTGGCCAAGGGCGCTGCGGATCGGGTCCTGTTGCTCAACAAGCCTCCAGGCGTGATCAGCAGCTGTCACGACCCTCAGGGGCGAGACACCGTGCTGGATCTCATCCCCTCTGAGCTCAGGCGGGGACTGCATCCGGTTGGGCGTCTGGATGCCGACAGCCGGGGGGCTCTTCTACTGAGCAATCAGGGAGAACTCACTTTGAAGCTCACCCACCCCCGCTATGCCCACAGCAAGACCTACAGGGTGACAGTGACTGGAACACCTGATCCAACGACTCTGGAACGATGGAGTCAAGGGGTGGAACTGGATGGCTCTCGCACCCTTCCTGCCTGCGTGAGACTGCTCAGGAGTGAACCTGAACAAAGCACGCTGGAAGTGATCCTACGCGAAGGACGCAACCGTCAGATCCGCCGAATTGCCTCGCTTCTCGGTCACTCCGTGATCGACCTACAGCGGGTAGCGATCGGTGGACTTGCGCTTGGATCCATTGCAGAGGGGTGCTGGCGCGAACTGTCCAGGCAAGAATGGCGAAGCCTGATCAGTTCTCAGGCAGGCGAGGCGTAAACCGGCCATGGCACTGTTCAAACGTTCCTTCCCATGGCGCTGGCGGCGAAGGCGTCAAAGTGAGGCCAATGCAACGGATCCTCCGTCCAACGCTGCCCCTCTGATCGAAGCTGGACAACGTCTGAAACAGCACCGTGAACAATGTGGGCTGAGTCTGCGAGATCTCTCCAGGGAGGTCCGAATCACCACACCCGTACTGGAGGCACTGGAAAGGGGCTGGTCAGATCGCCTGCCGGAGCCTGCTTACCTCGTGGCCATGCTGCAGCGGCTTGAGCAGTACCTCCAGCTTGAGCCCAGGAGCCTGAGCGGAGCACTGCCTGAAGACTGTTTTCAGCAGCGACTCCGGCAGACAGGGCGGCGATCACGCTTCACGCTCGGAAGTATCGACATCTTCACAACCTGGCAGGGGAGTCTCGTTTACATCGTTGTCATTACCGTGTCCCTGCTCGCGTTGAATCAACAGCAACGGCAACTGGCGATCGACAACACCAAGTCCTTCACGCCCATTCCTCTGAGTCTTCAGCAGGATTCCGATCCACTGCTGCAAGGCCTGCGACCACTGGCTGAGCTCCGATCGCGGCAGACGAGCGAATCGGCGGCGAAGCTCCTCAGCGACCAACCACTGCCTGGGGTGCTTGAAGTGACCCTTCAGCAACCGAGCACCCTGACGCTCAGCAGTGAAGGAGGCGATCGCAGTTCTCTCAAAGGGGCAACCGGAACGCTCACCCTTCAGCTGCTGCCACCACTACAGCTCAACATTCAACCGGCACCCGCTGCAGGGGATGTTCGATGGGACGGGCTTCCGCAGAAAGCGCTGAATAATCAACCAGGCATCTACCGCCTTGACCAGACTTCAGCGCGCAATCCATAGCCCTGAAGTGCTCCCGCAACCGAGTCGTCAAAAACCGGGAGACGCCAGTTCCAGTTGCCTCCAACCGTCCCTGGCGTATTGAAACGGGCCGCGTCATCGAGGTGCAGCAGATCCTGCAGTGGTGCCACCACCAGCTGGGCGCTTGAAGACAGGCCCAGCTCGAGCAACTGCCAGCCAGGGGCTTCAACCGGGCAATTCAGACACCTGGCAAACCGAGCACGGGAGTCGTCATCAAGCCGTTGCCACCAACCCAGACTGGTTGGGTTGTCGTGTGTTCCTGGATAAACCACCCATCCGGTGCCATGGATGTTGGACGGAAGGTACGGGTTGTGCGGATTGCCATCGAAAGCGAACTGAAGCACCTTCATCCCGGGCAGACGAAAGCGATCACGCAAACGCTCGACATCCGGAGTGATCACTCCAAGGTCTTCAGCCACCAGAGGTAACAATCCGCCTGCATCCCTGCGAAGGCAACTGAGCAGCTCTCGCCCGGGGGAACGTCGCCAGGCCCCGTTCATGGCCGTGGTGTCACCCCCTGGAACAGACCAGTAGGACGCCAGCGCCCGAAAGTGATCCAGCCTCAGTCGGTCTGCAAGCTGCCACTGACGCCGCAGTCGATCTCTCCACCAGCGAAAGCCGGTGCTGCGATGTCGGGACCAGCGATAAACCGGTGTTCCCCACAGCTGTCCTGTCTCAGAGAAATAATCAGGAGGCACACCACTTTGTTCTCGAAGTCGTCCGTCCGCCGCAATGGAAAACAAACTGCGATGGCTCCAGACATCAGCACTGTCGCGGGCCACATAGAAGGGAAGATCTCCGAGGATCTCCACCGAAAGCTCATTGGCAAGCTTGCGCAGCCGCATCCATTGACGGCTCAGATGCCACTGCAGCAGCTCCTGCTCAAGAAGACGATTCTGATGCGCTTCACGCCACTCTCCTAAAGCGTTCTGATCATGAACTGCCAGCTCCCGAGGCCATTGCCACCAGGGAAGCCCCTCATGCTGCTCCCGCAGCACCATGAATGCTGCATGGTCCTGAAGCCAGCGGGACTGATCCCGTCGCCATCGCTCAAAGGCCGCGTGATGTGAGTGCGACACCTGGTCCCAGCTTCGGCACAATTGCCTGGCGAGACATGAGGCACGCCTGTCTGCGAGGGAAAAATCAACTTCAGCACAGCCAGCTTCAGCACCGGGCAGCGCCTGCAGATCCCGGGATTGCAGAAATCCCTGGTCACTGAGATCCTTCGCATCCAGCAGCCAGGGATTGATGGCGAAACTGGAGGGAGAGCTGTAGGGGGAACCCGTCCCGTCCGGAGGTGACAGGGGCAAGATCTGCCACAGTCCGATGCCGTTTTCTGCCAAAGCCTGGATCCAGGAACGAGCGGAAGCCCCCAAAGCCCCGCAGACAACCGAACCTGGCAGTGCTGTCGGATGCAGCAGAACGCCGACACGACGTCGCAACAGAGAAGTTCGTGTCACGCGTGACTCGCTTTCACTGGCAACGACATCACTTCAGAAGAGGGCGGCATCCCCGAGGTCCTGGCCGTCCATGCCATCACGCACAACGCGTTCAAAAAACTGCTCCAGGGTGTCCTTGCCGTAGGAAGGCGTCGCCGCACTGTCGTATTGCTGACGCTGTTCGTCCCACACAAGCATTGACTCCCCAGCGTAGTAGCGGCCGATCTTTCCAAATTCAGCCGTGTCTTCAAGTGAAGGAAACTTTCCCGAGAGAAACTCAAGACATCCAACAGGAACATCCATCAATGCAATCGGAAGCGAAATCATCCAGGGTTTTTTTCCTAATGCCCTGAATAACAGTTCTCCCTGCTGTCGAGCACTTAAGGCCTCACCAGGACCCCCTATGGGAAGGATCTGATTGATCTTGTTTTGATCAATCACACAATCACAGATATAGGAAGCCAGATCAGACTCACTGATTGGCTTGCAGCTCGCCAGTTCGCCATCTCCGAACATCACGTATGGGGCACCTTTGCGGCAACTTTCAACCTGTGCTCCCAGACTCTTGAAAAAAGCCGTCGGGCGAACGATCGAGTAGCTCACTTCAGAGGCGCCTTTGCGGAGCTCAGCCTCAAGAGCAAGTTTCGCCTTCTGAAATTCCAGCAGTGGTTTTTGCACACAGATTGCTGAAAGAAGAACAAAGTGCGAAAGCCCAGCCTTCCTTCCCTGCTGGTAAGTGTTGAACGTGGCCTCATAATCGATTGCCCAGGAGTCCTTCCGTCCACCGGTACGTGATGCAAGGCAACTGACCACCACATCCACAGGGTGATCGAAGGCATTGCGAGCAAGGGAATCAACCTTGGTCACGTCACCGAAACGAACCTCCGCCCCGGCGAAATCAGCCCTCACGCTGTCCTGGTCCTGACGGCCGCCGACACCACTCCGCTCGCGCGCGAAGGCGACAACGTCATATCCCCGTGCGATCAGCTCCTTGACCACGAAACGGCCGATGTATCCAGTGGCTCCAAAGACCACAACGCGCACCTGGTCAGGAGAACGGTCACGAAAGTCATCGTTCAGAAGCATGGGCATGGGGTCGACACCATCCATTATTCGCTTAGAACCAGGCGAGACTCTGACTCAGTTCTGGAGGATTCGGCGCAATGACGGACGAGGGACCGACCGGTGATCCTTCACCGAGCCGATCGAAGCGATGGCTCGGGAGCAATCCATTCAGAACGATCCTGAGAGTTGCTGCTGCTGTGGCGGGAGCCGGCCTCATCGCAACAGGACTGGCGACCATCTGGCCGGAACCAGACCCGATGGCGGCGGAACCACCTGCAGCGGATGACCCTTCCAGCCTGGGGCCGCTTCCAGAACGTCCAGTCATGGTGTTGATGGTGGGAATCGATGCCGATGGCATCAATGATCCAGATAACAAGGCCGCTCCGAAGGGACCACCGAATGCCGACAGTCTGATGCTGGTTCAGATCAGCGCCGGGGAACCATTGCAGGTGCTGCAGCTGCCGACAGAGCTGGCGGTGAATCTGCCTGGAAGCGAGACACTTCAGTCGCTCGCTGATGCCTATCAGCAAGGCGGCGTGGCCCTGACAGCCGATGTGATCGCCGAAGTGGTGGGATTGGAAGAGGGGGAGCCCGAACGGTTCGTGGTCATGACACGTCAGGCCCTCCGCAGTCTTGTTGATGGCTTGGGTGAAGTGGAAGTCACTCTCAATCAGTCCTACGAGCACAAGGACAAAGCACAGAACTACAGCGTGAACCTCCAGGCAGGGCGCCAGACACTGAACGGCCGCCAGGCCGAACAACTTGCCCGCTACAGACCTGAACCGAAGCAGGATGCTGACCGGCGCAGCCGGCAGCAGAGGCTCGTGCAGGGAATCCACGAGCAGCTGCTTCAACCGAATGCGATCGCCCTACTGCCCAGTGTGATTGGAGAAGTCAGCACAAAGATGGAAACGGACCTTACGGTCACGGAAATCATGAGCCTGACAGCTGCAGCACTGAGCAGTGATCAGCCCCCTGTGATCAGCCAGCTGAAACTGGCACCCAGAACAGGGCAACAACTGCTGCGGGAACTCAAACCGAACCAGCAGCTCCCTCTCTGGCCATCAACAGCTGACGTTGCTTCAGACAACTGATCACACCTCTCGGGTCATCATCAGGACCCTGCAGACATCCACACCAAGGAAGACCATCGGTCCGTCGTGCAGGCGCATCCCAGTCGCCACCGAGTTGAACCAGTCCCAACAGGGAGAGGTTCAATTCTCTGGCGAAGGCCACGAACGCTGGGACAAGGCCAGGGAAGCGGCCATCAGATCGTGGCTCCGCCAGCATCAGAACTGGAATTCTCCAGGACGCGAGAGCATCGATCCAGCTGCCCTCACAGCTTTCATCAACACCAACATCACCATTGAGACTCAGCAGAGTCAAGCCGCTGGAATCGCTGATCTCTGATGTGAGGTGACCGAGCATCGGGTGGGGAGAACGACTGCAGCTCTCTTCAAGGAGAACAGCGCCGATCTCGGCAGCAAGAGAGCGACAGGCTGCGGACATCTGCAGCTCAGGCAAAGCGCCGGCGCCGATGACAACCAGAAGGTTCTGAGACATTCGGGAACCCTAAGAGGCCCGCTTCAGGAGTCGGCCATGAATCACGGGACCACGCACCTCTACGATCAGACAACCAGTTTCTCGTTCGCGGGCATCGTGACCGGATTCCTGACTGCAGCCCGCGCCGAACAGGAAAAGATTCAGCACGATACCCGGCGTCTACGACTTTTCACAGGAACGTCAAATCCTGCGCTCTCCCGCGAAATCGCCGCCTACCTGGGCGTGCCCGATGGCCCAAGAGTCTGCAAACGCTTCGCTGACGGAGAGCTTTATGTTCAGATTCAGGAGTCCATCCGTGGCTGCGACGTTTTTCTGATCCAGCCCACCTGCGCCCCGGTGAATGATCACCTGATGGAGCTGCTGATCATGGTGGATGCCTGTCGACGCGCCTCCGCCCGTCAGGTCACTGCTGTTGTTCCGTACTACGGCTATGCCCGCGCGGACCGAAAAACAGCAGGGCGTGAATCGATCACCGCGAAACTGACCGCCAATCTGCTGGTGACCTCCGGCGTTGATCGGGTTCTGGCGATGGATCTCCACTCCGCTCAGATCCAGGGTTACTTCGACATTCCCTGTGATCACATCTACGGCTCACCAGTGCTTGTTGATTACCTGTCCGACCAGGATCTTGGAGAAGTGGTCGTGGTGTCACCCGATGTGGGAGGCGTCGCCAGGGCCAGAGCCTTTGCCAAACAGATGAATGATGCGCCTCTGGCCATCATCGACAAGCGGCGTACAGGTCACAACATGGCTGAAAGCCTCACTGTGATTGGTGATGTGCACGATCGGACCGCCATATTGATCGACGACATGATCGACACCGGCGGCACAATCTGTGCCGGTGCTCGTCTCTTGCGTGAAAAGGGTGCGAAACGGGTGATCGCCTGCGCCACGCATGCCGTGTTCTCTCCCCCGGCGGCGGAGCGTCTCTCGGTGGATGGTCTGTTTGAGCAGGTGGTCGTGACCAACTCCATTCCAATTCCTTCAGACCGCATGTTCCCGCAGCTGCAGGTGCTGTCGGTCGCGAACATGCTGGGAGAAGCGATCTGGCGCATTCATGAAGAGAGCTCCGTCAGTTCGATGTTCCGCTAGGGCAACTTCAGCAGACCTGAGACATTCAGTCACGGAGGTTCGACGGTCGACAACGCTGATTGAAAATCACCGATCTGGGTCGACCCAAACATCCGATCCAGCTCAGACCAAGCAGGAGCTGTCAGAGCCTGACCCTGGCCATGACCCTCCATGCATCAGGAGCATGGAGACCAGAAACGAGCGAATGGCCACCGAGCGATCCGTTCAGAGAGACCGAAAGCCGGTGCCTTTGAAGAAGCATCAGACTTTGACAACAGCGAACAAGAAATTCAGGAAGCAGCGATAAGGATCTCATTCACAATGTTTTCTTTTTATCTCTATCGCTGAAAGGAGGTACGCCTCCACTGACGTCATAGCTGCCGTCATTGCATGAACAATCCAACTATGAAATCAACCGCTGGAACACAAACACATCGTCCCTGACAACTGGTTCATGCACTGAACTACCGAGAAAAATGAGAGAAAGCTCTGAAGCTTCAAGGCAGGGCCAGACCTGCACGGGCATCAAGGGGCACAACAATGCAGTGACAACACAACCAGTCAGCGACTTCAACACCAGTTCGGAATTTCCCATCGCTGAAGAGTTCAGCCTGATCTACATGGCTAACTTTTGAGAACTCATGAATTCTCATGAGTTCTCAAGCAAACAACAAAACAGCCAACTCTGATTAATCATTCAGGTCATGATCAGTGATCAAGTTGCAGCACCAAGAGTGCTTGGCCTGTTTGGCCTTGCAATGATCAACATCGTTGCCATCGCCAGTCTTCGCGATCTTCCACAGATGGCAAGCTATGGCGTTGGGGCCATTTTTTTCTATGTGTTAGCCGCGCTCGTCTTTTTCGTGCCGGTCTCTTTGGTAGCAGCGGAGTTGGCAACAGCGTGGCCCGAACGGGGAGGCGTCTATATCTGGGTAAGAGAAGCTTTTGGAAAACGCTGGGGCTTTGTTGCCGTTTTTCTGCAATGGTTTCAGAACCTTTGCTGGTTTCCAGTTGTACTCACCTTTGGAGCCGCATCACTGGCCTATGCCATCGCGCCTGGAGATTCCGAAGCACTGGCCAATAACAAAACCTTTATTGTCAGCATCGTTCTCACTACTTATTGGGCTGCAGTTCTTTTTAACTTCCGAGGCCTCTCCGGTTCAGCAAAATTAAGCGCCCTCGGTGCTTTCTCTGGTGTATTTATTCCTGGCATAACACTGATCATCTTGGCAGGAGTTGGGCTGGCGACAGGCTATCCATCACGATTGCTAGAGAATGGCAACCAGGTCATTCCAGATATCAGCCAGTTTTCCAATATCACTTTTGCAGTCAGTGTCTGGCTTGCTTTTGCCGGGATGGAAATGACCGCCGCCCACGCGCGCGAAGTCAAATCACCAGGCAGAAACTTTCCGCTAGGAATCATGCTTGCGGCGATGATCATATTGACTATTTTTATTCTTGGTGCTCTTTCAATTGCAACAGCTCTGGCTCCAGGCGAATACGAACTGCAAAGTGGAGTGATCAAAGCGCTCAAGCATATGCTGAGTCGCTACAAACTTGACGGGTGGGCTCGGCTGTTTGCACTTGGGATGGCATTGGGTGTTTTCGGAAGCGTCAATGCCTGGATCGTTGGACCCAGCAAAGGCATGCTGGCTTCAACTGAAGACGGCGCTTTGCCGCCAACTCTGCTGAAAGTGAACCAGAACAACGTGCCAACTCATATCCTGCTGATTCAAAGTGCAGTTGTCTCAATCATCTGCTTGGCATTTCTATTACAACCAACAGTCGCTTCAGCCTATTTCATGATTAGCGTTCTGACCATTCAGATGTATCTTTGCATGTACGTGATGATGTTCCTTGCCGCCTTGAGACTAAGGCAAAAACATCCAAATCATTCAGGCAGATTTCGCATCCCCGGAGGTAAATTTGGCCTGTGGAGCACTTGCATCATAGGAGGCCTTGGTTCACTTTTTGCAATCATCCTTGGCTTCTTTCCCCCTGACCAACTTGAGAGTTCCGGAATGAATTCTCAATCCTTCATTTTGTTTTTAGCCACAGGATTATCAGTGGCAATAGCATCTCCGCACCTGATAGGCTTCAGGAGGCAGGGTCGACATGCACATTAAGAGTAAGCAACACCAATACCGACTCAGCTACTCCCCGATTTTTACGCTTCAAGCCAGCCAATATCGAAGTATTGACCCCTTCAAAATTCATCTTGACATTCAATCACCATTCATGCACTTGAAAGAGGTTAATCCCATCAATCTCTGCAAACAGCAAGCAAGCATTTATCGAATTGAAATCCATCGATAACTTTCAATGAAGTCAAAGCAACGATAAAAATGGTGACTGGGATCTCGCCTGTCAGATCATATCTGTGGCATTGAACGAATGCGGCATCTGATCTCCACAAGCAACCTCAGACTTCCATCACACCTTATCCGAGGCCTGGATCCATATGCTGAATCCCTGTTCTCTTTGCTTCTCAAACAGTCGCGCAAAAAAGTGCTTGGCGTTATCAATCGCCGCACACTCAACACATGCGCAACGATGCTCTGGCGAAGAGAACTGTCATCCCTGTCAGCCAACCCGCAAGTGAAGAAGAAGACAGTCCCAAACAAATTCGTAGCGGAAGCATCCATCCAGTGCGAGGGTTTGCAACGTTTTCGGAGGCTCCTCAGCGAGCTAGAACACTGACCATGAACCCCCTCGTCCGATCGAAAACGTCCTGAGATGAAGAGGGTTGACAATCATCGTTCCGTTGACTCATTGACCCGAGTTCAGCAGCAACGTCGCCGAAATGCTGCAGGGGTGGCGGCTTGGTTGCTGTGCCTGTGTGCAGCAGTGCCGGCATCAGCACAGCTTCCCAGCGCGCAGCCAAGACGAACGCTGGGGGTCTGGTTGACCAACAGTCCGAGCGGTCTTTACTACGACCGTCAGGTCCTCATCCGAGCCATGGATGAACTCAAAGCCGCAGGATTCAACGCCATCTATCCCAATGTATGGAGCCGCGGCACCACCTTTCATCGCAGTCGCTTCGCGCCGGTTGAACCGGCATTGAAAAAAGCAGGGACCCAACTTGATCCCATCTGCACCCTGAGTCAGCAAGCCCGCAAGCGAGGGATGAAAGTCATTCCATGGTTTGAGTACGGCCTGATGGAGCCTTCTGATTCGACCATCGTGAGTCAGAACCCTGAATGGGTGTTGGCTCATGCAGACGGAAACACCGTCATGACGATGCATGGCAAAAAAATGGTCTGGCTCAACCCGGCTCATCCAGAAGTGCGTGAACGTTTCGTCGGTTTGGTGGTGGAGGTGATGAAACGCTGCAGGATGGATGGTCTTCAACTTGATGACCACTTCGCATGGCCGGTGAAACTCGGATACGACCGTTACACCAGTGCTTTATACGAAAATGAAACAGGCGCACCACCTCCCAAGGATCACACCAATCGTTACTGGATGACCTGGAGACGGCGACAACTGACTGGTTTATTAAGGGAATTGCGGGAACGCCTCGAGAAAGAATCACTGCCGAAACGAATCAGTCTTTCACCGGGGCCGTTTCGGTTTGCGTACAACCACTGGCTGCAGGACTGGGAACTGTGGGCGGTGGGAGAGCTGATCGATGATCTTGTCGTGCAGAACTATGCCTATTCACTCAAGGGGTTTGCCAAGGATCTCAATCAGCCCGCATTACGCAAAGCGCGTCAATGGGGATTGCCAGTACAGATCGGAGTTCTTGCTGGTTTCGGGAAGAGAACCACACCCATTCCTGTTCTTGCAGAAAAGACAAGACTCAGCAATGAGCAGGGCTATGGAGTGATTTACTTCTACTGGGAAGGATTGTGGGGAGAACATTCCGGCAAGGAAGGTGCTGCCTTCAGAAAAAAAGCCCTGCAAAAACTGGGTACAAATAATAATTGATAGAGACGCAGAAATAATCCAAAATTCATAATAAAACCAACTCATTAAAGGTCAATCAAGCCAACTCAAGCATCAAATTTGACAGGAAAAATCTATATCTCAGAAGCACAAAATGTACACTGAGTGCTCAACGCATCAAAAACCACACAGCGACAGCACCGATTCCAACCCCTTTGAAGAACTGAATCCAGGTCAAGCTGTAAGTGTCGAGTTGGAACATTCTCATCATCAGATTAAGGAGCTCTTTATGCTTGCGAATCAGGAAATAACCTTCGGAAGCATTGAGTTGCTGAATCTGTTTTAACTGAATACGACCGAGTTTTGCCACTTGCACATGATTAATCAAGTCATCATAGAACGGTCGTGGGGCGTGAGTCATCAGCAGAACCTGAGCTCTTCAGGCAATGGAGTGTGCCCTGGGCAACTCCATTGCCTATTCACGCCGTACACAGCAATGAAGGGTTCAGCTTGACTGAATCACTGTATTGAGCATGGCTTGACTTCTCTTCACAGGTGCAGATCCATACCTCAGATCCGATTGCTTCGAAGCATTCCAGACTGAGTGGATTGAATCGCACCTTCAGATCCAGAAAAGTTTTACTCTCAATACATGAAGGATCCAAACCTCATCGTGAGACAACTCATCAGAGAACTTCGCGAAGAGATGTCCGATGCTGCAAGAGAACTGCGCAACCGAGCTGCCTGGGATCTGCAGTGCCCTTTGATTGTCGTTGATGCCAGAGAGCGCCCCATGCGAGTCCTGAAAACTTCAGTGCGAGGCCTCACTGGAACGATCACAACAAGCAATGTGATCGACGATCCACTGATTCGCACGTTTCTCAGACGTCATCGGGAGATCGGAGGCGAAAAAGCCCTCGCTGAATTCATGAGCGGGCCAGTTGCAACACGGTTCTCCATCCTTTGGGATCGTTATACCGACGAATATCGTCATCATGGAAACGCTGTTTGGTCGTATACCGATGCAGCGAAATTCGCAGTTAAATCCAGGCAATGTTTTGAAAAAGGAGAGATTGCCTGCGTGGCTATCACCGAGGGAAACGAGACAGAAGATCACGGAGTTCTCACTTTTTCCATTGACTCCGACTGGCTCTCCTGAAACAGGTGTATCCACAACATTGAATTGTCTTCCGACAGAATGAACGAGTTAGTCCGACTGGGACCTGGCCAAGAACACGCATGACATCCAATCGAGCTCGTCTGGACGTATTGGTTTCTGAGTGCCGACACACATTCGTGGAAGCGGCTATGCAACTGAATGCTGTCAGCACCTGGAGCTTCTCCTGTCCTTGCGTCGTTATCGACGGTCGTACGGATCAAATCAAAGCGGAGGTGATCGGTGTTGGCAGCATCGGCAACCTGGTGCCGACCTCGGCAGCCATCGACAGCCCCGAAGTCAAGGAGTGGCTTCGGATCGCCACAGAAAAAAGCCCCGAAGTGGCCTTCGCAATGATGCTCAATGGCGACGAGGAACGCGCTGCACGATTCAACGAGGCTTACGAACGGTTGATCGAGGAACGTCGAAACGGAATCAAAGGCCTCTGGTCTGCCGATGATCTCTGTTCATTTGTCTCCAGAAGTCAGGCTGCCTTCCCAAAGGCCGTGAGCGCAATTGCATTATTACCGGGGGAAAAAGGTCAAAGCCACAGCATTCTCACATTTGAAAGTGACATCACATCCTTGCTGTCTTAATGATCACGAATTAACCAAAGCAGCTGCACCATCAGCAGTAAATTTCCACAATAAAAACAGCAAAAATCACAGCTCTAAAACTCACTTCTATATGGACTGAACTCTTTAAAAACAGCTTCAGCTTCATGAAAATCTTGATCCTGCCTCAAAAAGAAGAGCTGAGCATTCCACCAGTCCCAGGTGTCTTCGTGAATGTCTTTCTTGAAGAGATGCTCAAGAGTTTCGCTACCCATACCCCTATCACGATTGATTGCAAACTAAAGAGCCTCACTCCACAGTCAATTGAGTTTCACAGGGCGTAACGCGTTAACAGGAGAAAACCAGAAAGACTCCGCCGGGTGATGATTGCTACTGAGCATTCAGCGTGCTGTAGTTCCTGAAGGATCAAAAAAGATTTCGTGTGAGCAATTCAAGGGTTTTAGGAGTCGCGCTGCGAGAACGAAACATTGATCTCATCCAACTTTGAAACAGCAGCTCATGCGTCCATCAACGTCACCACCTCACGGGTGTTCGTTGACAGATCGGCAGCGGCCAATCTTGACAATGCCAGCTTCACAGCAGCCTGACGTTCACTGCCATAGGTGCGCCAACGACTGAACACCTTGGCCAGACGAGACGCTGTGATGGCATTGCGCTGATCCACAGCAATGATCTGTTCGGCCATGAATTGATATCCGCTTCCATCGAGAGCATGAAATACACGGGGATTGCTCGCTAATCCGCCAAGCACGGCACGAACGGAATTGGGTGCCATCGGGTCATAGCGAGGATGTCTCAAGAGAGAGGCAATCCTCTCAAGAGAATCAGACCGCGGTGTTGATGCTTCCAGCGAAAACCAGGTATCGAAAATCACTGGACGCTCCTGCCATCGATCGTGAAACGAGTTCAAAGCCTGGTCGCGCTCGACACAGTCGATGGGCTGCAATGCCCGCAGTCCGGCACGAGCCAAAGTCATCGAAGGGCCATGAACTGCCTGAGCGGCGTCGGAGAGGGCCTTGGGGTCTCCGGCAGCAGCAAGCCAACTCCAGACCAGACCGGTGAGCTGTCGCTCGCCCTGGCCTTCAGGCCAGGAGTGGTCAAGACCCTTCGCGACTCCAGAAAGTCTCGACATCAACATCGTAGCCAGCTGATGTCCGAAGCTCTCTCTCAGTTCACAGAGTGCCCGCTCAAGCGCAGGAGGGTCGGCTTCTCTCTGCAGTGACTCAAGCTCGGCGAGGCCAGGAAAAGCCAGAAGCGTTGCCAGCACCGATGGATCCTGTTCGCCGTTGTCAGAAAGCAGCTGGCGAAGTGAATCAAGCATCCTTGACTCCAGCCCTGATTCAGGAGTTCCCTCAGCGCGGTGAAGGATCAGTTGCTTCCAGAGTTGCTGACCGGCATCCCAGCGCGCAAAAGCATCATCGTCTCTGGCAAACAGCACGAACAGATCGTCCGTGGTTTGGCCTGCATCCCAGGTCACCGGAGCTGAAAAACGACGGAAGACTGAAACAACCGGTGGCTGCGCAGCAGGGGGCAACCCTTCCAACACAACAGTTGCTTCGTCCTGATCAAGCACCATCAGACGCTCTTCCCCGGCACCTCCATCGGGTTGCAGGACCGACCAGAGCACTGGAATCACAAGCGCTTGTTTGCTCTCCTGCCCGGGGGTGGGAGCCGTGGACTGCTGCAGCGTCAGGCTCAGACGACCGTCACTTGCATCCCAGTGAGTCTTCACCGACACATGAGGTGTTCCCGCCTGGTGATACCAACGTCGGAATTGCTCGACATCAAATCCGAGGGGCAGACCATCCGCTCCTGCACCATCCACAACCGCCGCAACGAAATCCTCCGTTGTTGCAGCTTCTCCGTCATGCCGCTTGAAAAAAACGCTCATGCCCCGCATGAAACGTTCAGACCCCAGCAGCGTCCTCAACATGCGTATCAGTTCCGCGCCCTTTTCATAAATCGTTGTTGTGTAAAAGTTATCAATGGCCTGATAGGAATCAGGCTTCACCGGATGAGCTGTTGGGCCAGCATCTTCACGGAACTGCGTATTACGAAGCATCGCTGCATCTTCGATACGCTTCAGAGGCTCGGAATGAAGATCGGCTGTGAAGCACTGATCGCGAAACACCGTGAGCCCTTCTTTCAGCGACAACTGAAACCAATCACGACAGGTGATTCGGTTGCCGGACCAGTTATGAAAATACTCGTGTCCAACAACACTTTCAATCCGTTCTAATTCTCCATCCGTTGCGGATTCAGCATCGGCTAAAACCAGTTTTGAATTAAAAATATTAAGACTTTTATTCTCCATTGCACCCATGTTGAAATGACGTACGGCGACGGTATTGAACTCATCAAGGTCGTACTCAAGTCCATATACGGATTCATCCCATTCCATGGAACGCTTCAAAGACTCCATGGCATGGGCGGTGAAGGGCTCATCACCAGCTTCCACGTGTAAACGGAGAGTCACCTCCCGTCCGGTGGCGGTCACGTAACGGTCCCTGATCTCACGCAGATCGCCAGCCACAAGCGCAAACAGATAAGAGGGCTTGGGGAAGGGGTCTTCCCAGACAACCTCATGACGAGAGGCATCGTCAGCCAGAACTGATGCACTGACCTCATTACCATTCGAGAGCAGCACGGGGAAACGTTGTCGATCAGCCTCAATGCGTACCCGATAACGACTCAGAACATCAGGACGGTCAGGATGAAAGGTGATGCGTCGAAAACCCTCCGCCTCGCATTGAGTGGTGAGCATTCCGCCGCTTTCATACAAACCTTCAAGTGAAGTGTTGGCCTGAGGATCAAGACGACTGACAGTTCTCAGCGTGAAGGGCTGGGTCGGCGGTTCAAAGATTTCCAGCAGATCCTCATCCAATCGATAAGAGCCGGTCTCCAGTGCCTGCCCATCAAGAGTGATTGAGATCAACTCAAGATCGACTCCGCGCAAGACCAGTGGAATGGAGGCTTCTCGATCAACAGGTTCCAGTTGCAGATCAGCCGTCACCTGAACTGAATCAGGCTGATCCACCACCACATTCAGCTGAACCCTAGGAATAAGAAAAGGAAACGGCTGGTAGTCACACAAGCGCTTGGGAGGTGCGACCCCTGCCCAGGCGACGCTTGACTCAGGAGATGCGGTGGAAACCATGGGCTGCTGTCGCTCCACTCATCCTGGCTTGCTAAACCAGCTTGTGAGGGAAAAACAAGCACAAACATCTGGAATCACGAGTCTCGTGTCGCATCAAAGCGAGCATTGGAACGTCTTCAAACCACCGGATCATTGATTTAAAGATGTTATTGCAGTCGACAAAACGATTGCTTTTTGCGTGATTCCTGGCGGACCTGCAAAAGACTAAAGGCTGACGACAAACAATTTAACTACGCAGACTTGATTGCATTTAAATTGCAAATTAATCGACAGACTTTGCATACAGAAGAAAATTCACCTGGTACGCAACAAATTCTTGAAGCGAATCAGGTGAATTACTAGCTAAATTTTTACTGGCCTTTCAGCAACTTTTCCGCTTTGGTCACTTCTTTTTTATAATCCTGGGGCAAGTCCTTGCCGCAGCGAACACCCACAACTGGCAATAATTGCATCGCCAGACCATTGGCAACCTCCTCAGATGTCAAAGCCTGCCCGTCTTTGACTCCAGAAATCTTTGAACCATTGACTTCCTTGATGTAACTCACCATTGGAACCATGTTTGCCTGCATTGCAGTCATGAATGGAACCTTGCTTTTAGACAAAATGCACATGTTGATCGAGGCGATCGACACCATCCGCTCGATTTCAACCGCTGTGGCGGGGCTTGTCGCTCCGCCTGCCCCTTGAGCGAATGCAGTGGAAATATTGAGAGGCAGCGCTGCGAGGAGCAGACCAGTTCTGATCGCCTTCTGAAGACTGAGACGGGAAGTAGGCACTGACTGACTTAAGGGAGCGGCACCATGCTGCCTCATACCAGCGAAAAATGGCTAGGAATTTGTTGCGACAGGATCCATTCCTGACCAACAGCTGAACCTTTTAAATTCTCAGCCCTGCGGTCTACAGACACCTGGCACAGAACAAATGAGATTGTGAGAATCGCAAAATGTCATCGATTCAAGTTTCCAGAATGCGATCTGGCACTGATCCCATGGCTGATGCTCAAAAGGCGTCTGGAGTGCATCGGATGACAGGACGCTGCAAGTGAACAGCGACTCTTCATCAAGGCATCCACAGTGTCCGGTGACCATTGAGATCAGGGATCAATCGGAGCTGAAGCATCCTCAAGACGGGTTTCATGGTGATGTTCCACGATTTCCAGCTCACCTTTCTGCCAGCTGTAGATCGCGCGCGAGCGAAAGCGATCCTGGTCGATCAGTCGAGTGTATTCCTGAACATCCCAGTCGAGATAGTGCGATTCGAACACCACCTCATGCTCATCCACCTGACGAATCCGGGTTCGCGATTCCACTTCCTCGAGATAGGCACGACTGCGCAGCAACTGGTGGCCCATCAGAGTTGCTTCCATCACACCTTCGCGCTGATAGCGCGGTTTGCGATCAAAAAAATCTGTTTCATGTTCAGGCCACCAGCTCATGCGGTAATGCGGCTTGCCCACCCGTGATTCAGCGAAAATCTCGACCCGAATCATCATGTCCAGAAACAGCACCTCCTCGTTTTTAAAAACGTATTGACGACGGGAGCGCCAAAGGCCGAGGTTTCGAGCAAACCAACGTCTGAGATTACTGTCGAGATAGACCCGCTGTGAGGCCGGGGACTCTCCATCAGGAGGAGGTGCGCCACGGCGTTCAACAGGTAGAAGGGCCATGCAAAGTCCTGACTGACAACAGTCTGTTCAAAATCTTCTTAGCGGTTCTGCTGAGCTTTGCAAAAACCCATAAGGTAAGGCTCATCTTTTGGAGCAACACCTGGTGGGCGGGATTGATCCCACACCACGTCAACAGCTGACTCTGCTCTTGGTCGCAGGTCGTCACCATCTCTCCAGTGGTGACCTGCGTTCGCTGATCCAGTTTCTGGAACAGGAAGACTGCGGCTTTGACGTGACACTCCAGGTAGCTGATCCTGTCGAGCACCCGGAACTGCTGGAACTCCATCGCTTGGTTGTCACGCCTGCACTGGTCAAGCTGCAGCCCATGCCGAAGCAGGTGTTTGCAGGCAGCAGCATTTTTCAGCAGCTGCGTGGCTGGATACCCCGCTGGCAACAGGACGAAGTCGTCAGTGGACTGGGCTTGAGCCTGAAGCCCACGGAACTGGACGGAAGCCGAACGCAGCGCGAGCTTCAACTCGAGGACCAGCTGCTGGTTCTGAGGCAGGAAAATGAAACACTGATCGATCGGCTGCAATCTCAGGAACGGCTGTTGAGGATGGTGGCCCACGAACTCCGCACACCTCTTACGGCAGCGACACTGGCACTGCAGAGTCAGCAACTTGGCCAGATTGATCTCAACCGTTTCCGCGATGTGCTGAAACGACGTCTCGACGAGATCGCACTTCTCTCCAAGGATCTGCTTGAAGTGGGAAGCACACGCTGGGAGGCTCTCTTCAACCCCCAGCGACTTGACCTGGCCAGCATTGCCGCAGAAGCAATCCTTGAACTCGAGAAGCTTTGGCTCGGCAGGGATGTGACCATCCACACAGATATCCCAGCCGATCTGCCGCTCGTCTTCGCCGACCAGCGGCGCATGCGACAGGTTCTGCTCAATCTTTTGGAAAACGCGCTCAAGTACACACAGGATGGCGGCACGATTTCACTCGCCATGATGCATCGCACCAGCCAGTGGGTGCAGGTGAGCGTCAGTGACAGTGGTCCAGGAATTCCTGAGGCTGAACAGCAACGCATTTTCCTGGATCGTGTGCGACTACCTCAAACGTCAGGAGGAACATCAGGGTTCGGAGTTGGACTCTCCGTCTGCAGACGAATCGTGGAAGTTCATGGTGGACGCATCTGGGTTGTATCAGAGCCAGGCAAAGGAGCCTGCTTTACCTTCAATGTGCCGGTCTGGCAGGGACAGGAACAGGAGAAGTTGACCGCAACCTTGACGGAGGGTCAGTCGGAACCGTAATTTCATTTGGTGCTCAGGAGAACACCATTGAGCACGGCCTCGCCCCCATCGTCTAGAGGCCTAGGACACCTCCCTTTCACGGAGGCGACAGGGGTTCGAATCCCCTTGGGGGTATTAATCGGTTAACTTCGATCAGAAATACATCCTTCGAAGGGATGTTTTTTTATGACAATTGATCACCACCTGAAAAGCTGATTAAGGAACTGGAAAGTTCATGAATAGAACCTTTCAGGGTTCAGCGAATCGTCGAATGGTTTCTTGTTCAACTGCAAGAAGATTGTCATTGAGATCCTGACGCAAACGTTGCTCGATCAATGCAACGGGCATGCCAACACACCCCTGAACTGTGAGTTCGTAAAGCAGAAGGGTTTGATCAGGAACGGACTGCAGACGCCAGGCACCTTCGAAACGACGAAAGTCACCTTTCAACATTCTGAACTGAAGCAATCCCTCGGGACGGTGCTCTGTGAGTTCCAGCTGCACTTCTGCTGAAAATTTGAGGCCCAACACCAGTTGCTGACTACCGACTTGAGCGAGTGTGACTCGATTCCCCGATCGCTCAATCAGTTTGCTGCTGCTGAGATTGGGAATGAATGTGCTGAGCTTCTCGTAGTCAGTGATGACCTGCCAAAGGTGGTCAAGAGACTGATCGGTGCGTAACTGAACCGCAAGCCGACGCACACCTTGGGGCAGACGCTCAACAGTTTGTTCAATCGTCTGCTGACGACCTCTGGTTCCTCGCTGAAGAATCGTCAAGGAGTCGGCGAAGTTCAACCTGAAGAACGTAACAAGAGAATCCTAATGAAAGTCAGACTCAAGGCCAGACAGCAATCTGCTGTGAGGTTGAAAACGCTCTGGGCTTGAAGTTGATGACACGACTATGATCGCGCCGTCTTTCAAGGGAACCGACATTCCATGCGTGTCAGCTCGGCGGGAACCAGCAGCTACGACGAACGGATGTTCACGCTGGTCGTTGTCTGGCCGCAGGCCGGCAAACATGTTCGATCCGAAGAGCGAATCACCGTTGCCTACGACCGCCTGCAAACCACAGTCCAGACCATCAATGGCAGGGGCGGCCGGATTCAGTCTGTGATTCCAAACATTGAGCCGATCCAGGCTGGTGCGCAGGCTACAAAAGCTACATCCGCTAAAGCTGCTGCTGGCAAGGCTTCCCCTGCAAAGGCATCCGCCTCGAAAGGGTCTGCCAAAAAGGCTGAAAAGCCGAACGCCGCAAAGCCTGCTTCCAAAACAGCCGCAGCCAAAGCCCCCACCAAGCCTGTAACCAAAGTGGATGCTTCCAAGGCTCCTGCAAAGCCTGCTCACCAGTCGGTTCCTGTCAATCTCTACAAGCCCAAAACGCCGTTTGTCGGCACTGTTCTCGACAATTACAGCCTTCTGCAGGAAGGCGCCATTGGTCGTGTCCAGCACATCACTTTCGACCTGAGTGGTGGTGACCCTCATCTGGAGTACGTCGAAGGCCAGTCGATCGGCATCATTCCCGAGGGAACAGATGCCAAAGGCAAACCCCACAAGCTCCGCCTCTACTCAATCGCCAGCACCCGCCATGGGGATGACATGGCGGGCAAGACCGTTTCACTCTGCGTCCGACAGCTCGAATATCAGAATGAGGCCGGAGAAGAGATCAAGGGTGTCTGCTCCACTTATCTCTGCGACATCAACCCCGGAGACAAAGTCAAGATCACAGGCCCGGTAGGCAAGGAAATGCTTCTTCCTGAAGATGAGGAAGCCAATGTGATCATGTTTGCCACCGGCACCGGCATCGCCCCGATGCGCACTTACCTTCGCCGGATGTTTGAAGCCAGCGAGCGTGACAAAAACGGTTGGAAGTTCAGAGGCAAGGCGTGGCTTTTCATGGGTGCTCCAAAGACTCCAAACCTTCTCTATGACGACGATTTCGAGAAATATCAGGAAGAATTTCCAGACAACTTCCGCTACACGAAAGCCATCAGTCGCGAGCAGAAAAACTCCAAAGGTGGTCGCATGTACATCCAGGACCGAGTCCTGGAGCACGCTGATGAAATCTTCTCAATGATCGAAGATCCAAAGACGCATGTCTACATGTGCGGACTTCGCGGAATGGAACCCGGCATCGATGAGGCCATGACAGCTGCTGCAAGCTCAAAGGGCCTTGACTGGGCAGAGCTGCGTCCTCAGCTGAAAAAAGCCGACCGCTGGCACGTCGAGACCTACTGACCTCCCTCAGCTGGATCCGGAACGAACAACCCACCGCATGGTGGGTTTTTTTGTTTGGCTTGTCCCGAGACGACCACAAAACATGGCGGGATGTTCCTGAGCACTGTCATCACGGGGATTCCTGGTTAAACCTTCGTCAGAGCTTCCGGTGTCATGAGCGCAACGATGACAAACCCGCTGAGGGTCGGCCTGCGTCAGGAGCGAGTGATTGCTCCCCAAAGCCTGGTGATCTTCGGTGCAAGCGGTGACCTCACACATCGCAAGCTGGTGCCAGCACTGTTCGAGCTGTTTAAACAGCGCCGGCTGCCCAGTGAATTCGCACTGCTGGGATGTGCTCGAAGGCCATGGAGTGATGAGGAATTCCGCCGGAAAATGGCGGAAGCCATGGAAACAACAGTGAATGAGAACCGTGCCGCCTGGGAGCAGTTCTCGGCAGGCATGTTCTATGAACCGGTTGATCTTCAGAAACCTGAGGATCTGGTGAAGCTTGGCCACCGACTCGACGAAATTGACAGATTGCGAGCCACCCGCAGTAACCGCACGTTCTATCTATCGGTGTCTCCGAAGTTCTACGGCAGCGGTTGCCGTGCACTCGCCGACGCTGGATTGCTGAAGGATCCGCAACGCAGCCGAGTGGTGATCGAGAAACCCTTTGGCAGAGATTACGGAAGCGCACAGAACCTGAATCGGGTGGTTCAGAACTGCGGGCAGGAAAATCAGATCTTCCGTATTGACCACTATCTGGGAAAGGAAACCGTCCAGAACATCATGGTTCTGAGGTTTGCCAACACCATTTTCGAGCCGATCTGGAACAGGAACTACATCTCCAGTGTTCAGATCACAGCCGCGGAAACGGTCGGTGTTGAGGAACGGGCCGGTTACTACGAGACATCCGGAGCCCTCAGAGACATGGTGCAGAACCACCTGACCCAGATGCTGGCGATCACAGCAATGGAGACACCTGGGCGCTTTGATCCTGAGGCGATCCGCAGTGAAAAAGCCAAGGTTCTGCAGGCAGCACGACTGGCTGATGAGAATGAACCATGGAACTGCTGCATCCGCGGTCAATACGGACCCGGGGGAACTCAGGACGCTCCACTGCCCGGCTATCGCCAGGAAAATGGCGTGGATCCCAACAGCACGACAGAAACCTATGTGGCGATGAAACTCTTCATCGACAACTGGCGTTGGCAGGGCGTTCCTTTTTATGTGCGGACGGGTAAGCGGTTGCCGAAACGCCTCAGCGAAGTAGTACTCACCTTCAGGGAAGCCCCTGTCCATCTTTTTGATGCCGCGGGAGGAGGGCCAACCGCCAATCAGCTGATCTTGAGAATTCAGCCGGATGAAGGCGCTGAATTCCGTTTTGAGGTGAAGTCACCAGGGTCCGGGATGCGCAGCAGGCCTGTGGAGATGGAGTTCTCCTACGACGAGTCGTTCGGCGAACCCTCCGATGAGGGCTATGTGCGCCTGCTGGCTGACGCCATGCTCGGTGATCCCACCCTGTTCACCCGAAGTGATGAGGTGGAAGCCGCCTGGCGTCTCTACACCCCTCTTCTTGAGCTGATTGAAGACAGCCCCTGGCAGCTGCCGATTCACCCCTACGAGTCAAGAACCTGGGGACCGGCCGCATCAGATGCGCTGCTTGCCCGTGATGGCCTGCTCTGGCGACGCCCCTGACCAGACCCGACCGATTCATCCTCTTCCACTCAACCGGCTGCTCCATGTCACCCCAGCTCACGCTTCAGACCCCCCTCGAACTGCCGCCCTCCGAGGTACCCGGCTACCTCGAACAGCTCTGGTCTCGAGATCAGCCCAACAACGTCGGTGCCCACACGTTCTGCCTGCTGGTCTGGCAACCGGCCTGGGTTGAACAGCAGCTGGTGCGTACAGGGCGCCTGGATGGACCGATCACGGGCGTTCAGAGAACACAGCTGATTGCCGCAGGACGCCAGGCTGTAGTGGATGGCGATCTGCCCATCAGCACGCCACCACTCACAGAAGCTGTGGCGACATGTCTCAGTCACATGGATGGGGGGCATACCAGCGAGGACCTGCGTGGCCAGCATGTGGATGCAGCTCTCAGCAACCTGCGCCCACGCCGCCTGATCACGCTGGCACCCAGTCTCGATCCGGAACAGAGCCTTGAAACCCTGGTAGCTGCCTACTGCCCACTTCCGGAAGAAGGCGGTGGAACGGTGGCCTGCGGAGATGTAGTGGTGTTGCGTGGTGGCAAGCCAGAGCTCCAGCAGGGCCTCGCGATCCTTGATCCGCTATTGCCTGAGGAACTCCCCTCCTGGGTGTGGTGGAACGGAGCACTGGACGAAGCTCCTGAGCTTCTGCAGCAACTGGCCAGTTCACCCAGACGACTGATTCTCGATTCCGCCCTGGGTGATCCTGGTTTCTGCCTCAACCTTCTGGCCTCAAGGATTGAAGCGGGGCAGGCGGTCAACGATCTGAACTGGCTGCGCCTCGGCAGCTGGCATCAGACCCTTGCCATGGTCTTCGATCCGCCGCATCGACGCGATGCGCTTGGCCACGTGGTAAAGCTGGACATCGATGTCGAAGGGAATCATCCAGTGCAGGGCCTCCTGCTTGGATCCTGGATTGCTGACCGCCTGGGCTGGGAACTGAGGCACTCTCAACACAACCCGGACCAGAGCATCAGCACCACCTTCCAGCGTCATGACGGAACCGAGGTTCAGATGCGTGTGTCGCCGGTACCGATGGGGCAACCAAGCATCCATCCCGGACAAATCGTGGGGCTGCGGCTCATCTGCAAGCCGGACAACCAAGCTGCGATCTGCGTGATCCTCTGCGCAGAGTCGGGTGGTTGCATGCGACTGGAGGCCGGCGGCATGGCCAGCATGGAGCTCATTGAAGAGGTGGTGCCCGTGCAGCATTTGCCTGTGGAAGCGGATGTGTCTCGCCAGCTGGAAGGCGGCCACGACTCCACCAATCCACTTCTGGCCGCTGCTGCCCCGCTGGCTGCCAAGCTGATCAGCTAGTTCCCCGCCGAGCGGGGTCTCTCCTGTGGCTCCGCTCCAACCATGGCCTGCGTGATCGCTGCTCCGGCCAGCGGCAGCGGAAAAACCCTGCTCAGCCTCTGCCTGGTTGCCTGGGCCCGACAATTTGGGCACAGCATTCAACCCTTCAAGGTCGGGCCCGATTATCTCGATCCACAGCTGCTCTCGCTTGCGGCAAATCAGTCGTGCAGAAATCTAGACCTGCCTCTGTGCGGAAGAGACTGGGTTCAGCTCAGCTTCAACGGTTACGGCGGGCGTTGCGAGATGGCTCTGGTGGAAGGCGTGATGGGGCTGTTCGATGGCATTGGATCCAGCTCCGAGGGGAGTACTGCCGATGTGGCCATAAGCCTGTGCCTTCCAGTTGTGCTGGTGGTGGATGCCGGAGGTCAGTCCCGTTCTCTCGGTGCACTGGTTCAAGGCTTCAGAGATCTCGATCCACGCCTCAACCTTGCTGGCGTCGTGCTGAATCGAGTGAGCAGTCCCAGGCATCGCGAGCTGCTTGAGGAGGTGCTCACGGACATCGGAGTGCACTGCCTGGGATGCTTGCCTGGCGATCCCAGCCTGAAGCTACCGAGCCGGCATCTGGGTCTTGCCCCCGCCCATGAACTGAGCTCTGTGCAAAAGCGACTGGGGCGCTGGGCAGCTCTGGCAGAGCAGCACCTCGACATGGGGGTGTTCCGTGCTCTCCTGCAGGCACCAAAACCTGGCCCTGATCCGGTTCGACATGTGCTGTCTGCGGAGCTGGAGACTTCACAACGGGAATCGTTGCCGGTGGCCGTTGCGCAGGACGAGGCCTTTCACTTCCGCTACCCCGAGATGCAGGAGTGTCTCGAGGTGCTGGAGATGCCTGTCTTGCCCTGGAGTCCTCTGAGCGATTCCGCTCCACCACAGCAGGCATGCGGCCTGATTCTCCCCGGAGGATTTCCCGAGCTGCATGCAATGCGCCTGAGTCAGTGCAAGGCCACTTTCTCAGCGCTGCAGCAATGGATCCACCACAAGCCCCTCTATGCCGAATGCGGAGGAATGTTGCTCCTGGGCCGAAAACTGGCCGATCTGGAGGGACAACTGCATGCCATGGCCGGTCTGCTCCCTTTCGAGGCCAGACGCGGACGGTTACAGGTCGGCTACCGATCACTGGAGGCCCACGGAGAAAGCCTGCTGTTGCATCAGGGGGAGACACTCAGAGGTCATGAATTCCACCGCTGGCAACTCAACATCGAATCGGATCAAAGCGTTGGCGGCAGAGGGCCGCTGTGGCAGGTTGAAGGGTGGAAAGTTGAGCGGAGAGCCGAAGGATGGAACCTGCCCAATCTTCACGCAAGCTGGGTCCACCTCCACTGGGCCGGATCCTCGATGATCCCCTGCCGATGGCGCGACGCGCTCGGCTCCGCAGCGAGGCGGAACGCCGTCGCTTCGTGACCCGCAGCACTCGGCAGCGCCCCGCATCTTTTCAGGAACGCTGGCGTTTTCTGGTGGACGGCACAGTGCAGGGAGTGGGTTTCCGCCAAGCCTGTCGAAGACGGGCGATGGAACTGGGGCTGAGCGGCTGGGTGCGCAACTTGGATGACGGCCGGGTGGAAGTGGAGGCCGAAGGTGAACAGCTGCCTCTCAATGAGCTGAGGCTCTGGTGTGAACAAGGTCCCAGCGAGGCGAGGGTTCGTCTCGTGAGACCTTGCAAGATCCCCATCACCGGGGCCGACTGGTTCGAGATCCGACACTGACAGCGTTGTCGCGATCTGCTGTTTGTGCAGGAAGTCAGATCACGCCTTGAGGGGCACAATCTGAGCAGAGACAGAATCTTCCGCCAATGGCCGATGAACGCCAACTCTGGCTCCTGCGTCACGGAGCCACCGAGTGGGCCCGCAATGGACGTCATACAGGCAGCACCGACATTCCTCTGCTTGCTGAAGGTGAAGCAGAAGCACGCCAACTTGCTCCTGTGCTGACTCAAAAGCATTTCTCAGCAGTCTTCAGTTCACCTCTGCAACGGGCTCGACGAACCTGCGAGCTTGGAGGTCTGGGCGAATCCATGACTGTGATGAAGGAGCTGCAGGAGTGGAATTACGGCGATTACGAGGGAATCACGACTCCGGAAATACGCCGGACGGTGCCTGACTGGAGTGTCTTCACCCACGGATGCCCCAATGGCGAAGACGCCAAAGCGGTGCAGAAACGCTGTGAGACCGCCATTCGGATTGCTCTGGACGCTCCTGGAGATGGAGACGTGGCGCTGTTTGCACACGGACATCTCCTAAGGGCTCTGGCCGGCACCTGGCTTGGGCTCGGAGCCGCGGGCGGGCGCCTGCTGATCTTGAACACAGGAAGTCTGTGCGTGCTCGGTTTCGAACATGGAAACCGTGCCATCGTGCGCTGGAATGCGCCTGCCAACGGCCGTTTCTGATGAGTGACACCACCCTCTGGGCCGAACTGCTTGCCTATGGCACCGGAATCGGCCTATCCCCGATCCATATCGCCGTTCTCCTGCTGCTCCTGCTTGGCCCGAATCCGATCAAAAGAGGCGGATGGTTCCTCGCAAGCTGGGTGATCACAACACTTCTCGCCGCCACGCTGCTGGTGACGGTTGGGCACTCGCTGGTTCTGGACATGAGCCATGGCTCCCATCACCGCACAGGTCTGGATCTTCTGGCAGGGGGCGCTCTGGTCGCCATCGGTGGGCGTGAACTGATCAAATCGTTCACTGAGGGTTCAGAGCCACCGGCCTGGACAAAAGGAATCGACCGTTTCATGGCCATGCCCTTGCCGCTGCTGTTGCTGCTGGGAGCCGTGGGCGAAGTCATCAGCCCAGATGACATTGTGTTGTTCGCCAAATCAGCGGGTGTGGTGTTGTCTGCAGAGTTGCCCACCTGGCAGGAAGCAGTGGGCCTGATCGCTTTCACCTTCGGAGCCAGCCTGTTTTTATTCACCCCGTTCCTGGCGGTGATCATCGGACGAGACAAGGTCATCCCCCTACTCGAGAAAGGGAAGGAGGTGCTGTTCGCCAGGGGCAGCCTGTTGGTGGGAGGGGTGAGCCTGGGACTGGGGGTTTACCTGGGATGGCAGGGCATCAGCGGCATGACAGTGATCTGAAGCGGAATGCGATCACAAGAACAGGTGAATTCAGTTCGCCGCAGTTGACCCGCGCAACGCTTTGCTCCAGGTTGCGGCATTGCGTTGGCCATCCCCGACCAGATACACCCCATACCTGGCACGACTGACAGCCACGTAGGCCAGCTGTTGATGGAACAGCTGTCTGTCGGGAGCCAGGCGTTCGAGCGTGCGTGGGAACACGTCATCAGCAACGAACACTTCGCCAAAGCTGCTGCCTTGACTGCGATGAACGGTGAGCACAGCAGCAGGTCCAAGTGACGCGAACGCGTCTCTCACCAGGAAATAACGGCGCCAGAGAGGTCTCCCGCCGCGTTTGCCGGCGGTTCTGGCGTCCTGAGCCAGACGCTTCAGCAATGCATCCAGCTGCTCCCGGGCCTGGCTGCCAGAGGGAGGCTGAAGCCTCAGGTTGAGCTCGAGCTCACCACTGCGGACCTTCGCGTTGAGAGTCTCAATCACCGGCACCCCAAGTCCAGCCAGTGACAGCTGGGCTTCGCCTGCGACTCCGAACTCTGCCAGGTCGCAGCGTTCGGGGGTCACGTCTTCGACCACAAGTTCCCGGTTGGAGCCAAGCACCAGATCGGGCTCCTCACCGGTCTCGCCCCGATCACTGGAGGCAGGCGCCATCACCGCTGTGCGCGTGATCAACACCTCACCAGGCAGCACGGCCATCTGATCCGCCATTTCACCGTGAATGGCCCTGCGGGCATGGGGCACCAGGGCTTCCAGTCTGCGGTTGGTGTAACAGAGAATCCTCGCTGCATCGGGGTTGTCAGAGGCCGCGGCCCGACGCAGAGCCTCCTGGGCACGCGACAACCAGTCGCTTCGGTTCAGCACGCCCACCTGACCGAGATCAGAGCGCACGGGAGGCAGCAGGGGAGGGGCCTCACAGGGCAGGCGGGCATCACGCAGGCAACTGGCAAGCTGCAGGACAGGTCCCTGGTGACGGACAACCTCTCGAAGACAGGCGGAAACGGCACGGTTCATGGCGAAGACAGGACTTTCGCCTTCGCCCACGGGTGGCAACTGGGCAGGATCACCTACGAACACGAGTCGTGTTTTGAACGGGTGAGCACACTGCAAGGCGATCGACAACAGCGAACTGTCGACCATCGAGGCCTCATCGATCAGCACCAGACCGAGATGCTCCAGCGCAGCAGCCGTTTGCTCAGTGGATTCGCAGAGCTCACGGTCACCCTGACGCTTAAGCTTGAGTCGAAGCAATCGATGAATTGTCGAGGGGTACCAGGTGGGCTGCAGGCCTTCGAGGTTGAGAGCCTGCCTCAGAACACCCACAGCTTTGTGGGTGGGAGCGACAACGGTCCAGCAGAGACCACTGTTTTCGACTTCCTTCAGCAGGCGCATCGACAGGAAGGTCTTGCCACTGCCGGCAAAACCGCTGAGCACAAAGGGAAGACCGGCATCTTTCTGCTGCAGCCAACCTGAGAAAGCTTCCGCAGCCTCTTTCTGATCCTCGGTGAGGCTCAGATCGGCATGAGGGAATGACGTCACCCCAGCGCTTTGCCGAGCAGCTGGGCCAGCTGCAGCGGAGATCCCAGATAGTTGAGCCCGAGCAATGCGATCGCAGGACCCAGAAGGCTTCCCACCAGCACCTCCAGGCGGGAATGTCCCAGACGTTCCTTGAGTGGTTTCTCCAAAGGAGTCACCCAGAGCGTGTCAGGCAGAGCATTGACCCGTTCGGCGGTGAAGCCGGCGGCTCTGCGCACGCCACTGGCGTCGTACATCACCACAAAAGCGACGGTGGAGGCGAGAGCGAACACAGGCGATGCGAATCCCTCCTGCCAACCTGCGGCCGCGGCCGTGCCGGTCACCAATGCGGAATGACTGGATGGCATTCCTCCTGTTTCGATCAGCACCGCAGGCCTGAAGCGGCGATGGACAGCAAGTTCAATCAGCAGCTTGGACAGCTGAGCGAGACCGCAGGCGGCAAGCCCCCAGGCAAGCACTGCATTATCGAGAATCTGGAGAGGGATGCTCAGGGAGACGTCATCCATGCTCAGCGATCCCTGCTGGCCACATAATCCGCCAGTGCGAGCAGAGGTTGGGCCTTGTCTTTCCAGGGGTGAAGCGCAGCTTTGGCTTCACGAACCAATTCCAGGGCGCGGGTTCTTGAAGGTTCCAAACCAAGCAGTTTCGGGTAGGTGGTCTTGTCGGCGAGAAGATCCTTGCCCGCCGTCTTGCCCAGAACCTCACTGCTCGCCGTGACATCGAGAATGTCATCGACGATCTGAAATGCAAGCCCGATTCCATTGGCATAGGTGCGCATGGCCTGGACCTGAGCATCACTTGCACCGCCGATCAAGGCGCCGGACACCACACAGGCTTTGAGCAGAGCAGCGGTTTTGTGCAGATGGATGTATTCGAGCGTCTCGAGATCGACCTGCTTCCCCTCGCATTCCAGATCCACCACCTGCCCACCAACCAGTCCGGGAGCACCGGAGACCAATGCCAGCTCACCCACCACCTTCACCAATCTCTCAGCAGGCACACCCGCACTGCGGACAGCCACCATCTCGAAGGCACGACTGAGCAGGGCGTCACCGGCGAGGATCGCCATGGCGTCTCCGTACACCTTGTGATTAGTCGGCCGTCCACGCCTCAGGTCGTCGTTATCCATCGCCGGCAGATCGTCATGGATCAGCGACATGGTGTGGATCATCTCCAGCGCGACCGCCGTGGGCATCGCATGTGAAGCATCACCACCCACCAGCTCGCAGGCTGCGAGACAGAGAATGGGACGTAGCCGCTTTCCTCCCGCAAGCAGGGAATAACGCATCGCTTCCCTGAGAGATTCAGGCCGCTCCGGACCCATCGAGGCATCCAGCGCCGCTTCAACCCGTTGGCGGGCCTGATTCAGATAGGCCTTGAAATCAAAATCCCGAAGGGGCTCACCCGGCGAAGGAACGCCTTCAGGGCTGGTCGCCGTGGCGGTCATGGGGAGCGCAACGCTGGCAGAATTCTGTCAGGCCGATGGGCCTTCAAGCACCATCAGATGATCAAGTCGGCCAGATCGTGATCGATCCCGTGGCGACGGCACCAGGCCACAACGGTGTTCACGAGCAGCATTGTGACCGTCATGGGGCCAACCCCTCCAGGCACAGGCGAAAGCGCGGCGGCAATGGGCTCGAGCTCGGCTGCCTTCACATCACCACAGAGTCCCCCCTCAGGACGTCGGTGGATCCCGACATCGACCACAACCGTGCCAGGACTCACATGATCCTCTCCAAGCATTTCAGGACGACCCGCCGCCACCACGAGAATCTCGGCCTGACGCGTCAGGGCGCTGAGATTCCTTGTGCGTGAATGCGCAATCGTCACCGTAGCGTTTGCAGCCTGCAGCATCAGGGCCATCGGCTGCCCCACCAGAATGCTGCGTCCGATCACCACGGCCCGACGACCAGCGGGATCGATCTCAGCGCTGCGCAGCATCGCCATCACGCCGGCCGGCGTGCAGCTGCGGGGACCCTGCTCACCTTTCAGCAACCGACCCAGATTCAGCGTGTGTAGACCGTCGGCGTCCTTTTCAGGATCAATCGCCGCCAGCAGAGGTGCTTCATCCAATCCCTGCGGGAGCGGAAGCTGCAACAGGATCCCATCCACCCTTTGATCAGCATTCAACGCACGGATCGCCTGCAAAACCTGTTCAGACGATGCATCTGCGGGTAGGTGAGATCCGTAGCTCTCTACACCGATCCGGGCACAGGCCTTTTCCTTGTTGGCCACGTAAACCGCACTGGCCGGATCATCCCCCACACGCAGCACGGCCAGGCCGGGCGGGCGACGGGCGGACTGAATCGCTGCTTGGACCTGAGACTGCAGCCGCAGCTCAAGCGTTCTTGCCAGAGCCTTGCCATCCAACCTGAGGGCCATGGCCATCCGATGCATGTGAATCCAGCATGACGCTCCAACAGAGCTAGCGTTCGTGAAGGATTTTCCCGGCCGACTTGCGTTCGCATCGCCTTGCACGTCTCTGGAGGTCCTGGCTTAGGAGCGAATCACCTCGCCGCCCTGTGCTGCGCTGGAACAGGCTGCAGAAAGGCGCACTGCTGATCCTCTGTGTTCTGGTGGCGCTGGTGTCCAGCTGGCCCTGGCTGGTGGAACCTGACCTTCGACCAGGACTGGCGGCTCCTTTTGACGCAGTGGCACCCAAAGACGCCAGAGTCGTTGACAGTGAAGCACTGGAGCAGAGGCGTTCAAGCCTGGGATCCAGCACCTTCGTACAGGTGCTGGATGCTCAGGAAAACCAGCGGATCCGCCTGCGGCTGGAGCGACATCTCAGCGAACTTGAACGGGTCGCAAACAGCGACGACGCCGAGCGCATCGGTCCGGTCAACCTATCCCTGGACGAGCAGCTGTGGCTGGAACAACGAACCCAGGAAGACCGTCGCAACTGGGATATGGCCCTGCGCAGGGCCCTCAACAGGATGCTCAGCCAGGGACTTGTCAACACCCTGGCACTGGAACAACTTCAGAAGGCCAGCGATCTGCAGCTCAACGAGTTGAACGAAGGCGCAAACCCAGGTCGCAGCCTGGGAAGCAAGGTATTGACCACCACGCTTCAGGGCGCCAGCAACCTTCAAACCGATCCACTGCGGAGCCAGCGACTGATTGAAGAGCTGATCACCCAACAGGGAATTCCCACAATCGAAGTGAACCGAGGGGATCTCATCACCCGCAAGGGGGAGTCGATCAGCTCACAGGCCTATGACGTCCTCGATTTCTTCGGGATGGTGAATCGCCGACCGAAGCTGGGAATCTGGATCATCCGATTCACGGAAGCCCTGGCCAGCTGCGGAGTACTGCTGCTGGTGATGCGGCGTGAACGTCCCTGCCTGGAAGCACCCCACGGCCTGCTGGCTCTGGGGCTGCTGCTGCTGAGCCAGGCCTGCAAACTCTGGTTCGGCGCCTCGGTGAGCCCATTGGCGGTGATCGTGCCACCCACCCTTCTGCTGGCTCAGGGACTGGGCACAACCAGTGCACTGGCCTGGATGGCTGTGGCCAGTCTGCTCTGGCCCACCCCGGTCACAGGACTGGGGGAGGGGCGCCTGCTGATTGCTGCAGCAACGGCCACCGTTGCTGCATTGCAGGCAGGTCGGTTGCGCAGCAGAGCCCAGCTCCTGCAACTGGCGGTCCTGCTGCCACTGGGTGCGTTGCTGGCAGAGCTTTTGCTGATGAGCCGAGACGGCAAACCGCTTGCCGTCTCATGGATTCGTCTGCCGTCCGATGCCGGTGGACTCGCCTCGGAAGCTCTGCTGCTGGGGCTGACAATGATGCTGGCAATCCTGGTGATTCCCTTGCTGGAAAGCTCCTTCGGGTTGCTGACAAGAGCACGGTTGATGGAACTTGCCGATCAGGAACGTCCTTTGCTTCGGCGGCTCTCTTCAGAGGCACCAGGCACGTTTGAGCACACACTGATGATCTGCGGTCTGGCCGAGGAGGGCGCGCGCGCGATCGGCGCCGATGTTGACCTGATCAGAACAGGCTCTCTATACCATGACGTTGGCAAGCTCCATGCCCCCAACTGGTTCATCGAGAATCAGATCAGCGGGGAGAACCCACACACTCGTCTGAACGATCCCCTGGCCAGTGCAGGAGTGCTGCAGGCACATGTGGACGAAGGCCTGAAACTGGCAAGGCGACATCGGCTTCCAAGACCGATTGCCGACTTCATCCCCGAACATCAGGGAACATTGCGGATGGGGTATTTCCTTCACCAGGCTCGCGAACAGAATCCCCAGATCTCCGAAAAGCGCTTCCGTTATCACGGTCCCACTCCCCGGTCCAAGGAGACTGGAATCATGATGCTGGCTGACGGATGTGAGGCCGCGCTGCGCTCTTTACCGCCGGACACAAGCGATCAGGAAGCCCGAGAAACGGTCAAACGGATCGTTGAGGCTCGGATCAGCGACGGCCAACTCAGACAAAGCAGCCTCAGTCGGGCTGAACTGGAGCTGGTCATGCACTCGTTCGTGCGCGTCTGGCGAAGGATGCGTCATCGCCGGATTCCCTACCCCATCCCCGCCAAGCGCAGCTTTTCCGCCTGAACTCAGTCCGCCTAAACTCAGTCCGGCTGAGCCCAGATTGGCAGTTCAGAACGCACACGAACGCGTCGGTGATCGAAGGGGTCCCGGAAACTCAGCGCATGAGCGTGAAGATGCATCGGACCGGGATCGTTGCATGCTGAGTAGATGGGGTCTGCGCAGATGGGGGCTCCAACAGCAGCAAGATGAGCCCGCAACTGATGGGAACGACCAGTCAGAGGTCGCAACCACAGACGCCTGCAGTCGCCGTCCGGTGACCACTTACGCCATAACGTGAAAGAAGGCTTGCCCCCCGGATGCGGTCCATACACTGGTGGAAGGCGCTGCAGCCTGGCCAGAGGGAGTTGAATGCGCCCTCTCCTCCCTGACAAAGGCCTGATCACATCAGCGAGATAAAGCTTTTGCACTTGGCGGGCTTCAAACAAAGCACTGAGACAACGAAGACTGCCTTGATTTCTGGCCACAAGAATGAGTCCTGACGTGTCCCGATCGAGGCGATGCACCAAGCGAAGCTCTGGGCAACAACGCTGAAGTCGGGTGATCAGGGAATCGTTTTGGTGGGATCCAAGCCCCGGCTGACTCAAGAGACCTGATGGCTTCTCGACCACCAGATACTGCGGATGCTCGAGCATGAGCGAACAACCTGCAAGCTGAGGGATGGCTGCTGCCAATCCTTCAAAGCCTGACGCCACGCCGATGGGCTGGACGACACCAATAGATCAGCGCCAGCACGTTGATCAACCCGAGCAGGACAGGTCCCAGCCCCATGGTCTGCGGTTCAAGCCCGAGAACCAGGCGAACAAGTCCGTAGGGGATGGCCCCTGCAAGGCTCATCGACAGGGCAACGATGGCCAGAATCACCCCCCAGCGCCGTTGCGCCAGCAGGCCTGCCGAAGCCACGATGCCCACGATCGCAGCGGGCCACGCCAGGGAGAAAGCGAGGGTGATGTTGGTGATGGCGATGCCGGAGGAGGCTCCCTCACGAAAGGCCAGAAGGCCAATCACAGGGAGAGCGATCAGGTTGGCCACCAGGCCTAGCCAGGTCATCAACCAGTAGCCGTTGAGCCGAGGACCCATTGAGAAATGCCAGACACCATCACACCGTACGGTCCATGGACCACCTGTTGAACCGGCTCAGCGTGGAGACACAGGAGCATCAGGAGGCTGCACCACCCTGCGGGGACTCAGGCGTTCAGCACAGAAACTGCGAAAGAGTGCTTCAACTTCGTCGGGGGGCATCCCTTGCACAAGACGTGCCTCGATTTCATCCCGACGCTGTGACTGGTGATAGAGACGCAGTTCCTGAAACGTCGTTTTGGATTGAGCCTCGATGCGCGCAAGAGCGTTGCCGACCTGGTGATCCGCGAGCAGATGTCCACCATGACAATGCTGCATGACATGTGCTGACTCGTGGGCCAGAACAACCCAGACCTGCCTTGGGTCATCCGCGATGTTGTTGGCACAGATCAGCAGAGCATTGCGAGGTGCATGAAAGGCACCCAGAAGTGCGGACGGACAATCCTTGGCCACAAGGGTGTGGGTCCCCGCCTGGCGGATCAGAGCGGCATAGGTTCCAATCCGATCCCAGGTCTCAGCTTTCGATGACCCGGAGAGGAATGGAGCAACCAGGGTCAGCGCAAGAACAGCGAAAGAACGCGCACGACCCAACGGAGCCAGACCCAGCAAACCAACACCTCCAGTTCCTGGTCTCATTCAAGACACGCTGGACCGAATTGGCATCCCTGTCGCCGGAATTCACGGCATGAGGCGTTTCACGCTGTCCACCTTGTCGCGAAAGGACTGGTTGCGATCAATGCGCGTGTTGACACGAAGCGTGGCGTGAATCCGCTGCACTCCCTCCTGATGAAGACGCTCATGGCATGCCCTAACACAGGCGAAGACCTGATCCCACTCTCCCTCGATGGCAGTGCCATCAGGCCCGAGCTGATGGTCCAGCCCCGAGGACTTGATCACCTCCTGACACAAGGCGATGGAAGGCCCCAGCGACACACCCAGACCCAGCGGGACCAGACAAAGATCAACACTTACCCGCACCAGTCGCTCATCCAGTTCCGCTCATGGTCGAACGGGATCAGGCTGGGATGCAAGCGCTGACGGATCCGACCCCAGAAGGCAGGCGCTCGGATATCCGAGGGTGCGCCATTCCCCGCAGCGGGTTTGCACTTCAAGGGCAATCCCACGCTGGACGACCGACATCGAACGCCCTTGCCCAGCACACCAGCGATTGGCCGCAGCTTCCGCAGCAGCAATGGATTCATAGGGTGCGTCCAGCACCGGATGCGGCTGACCGTCCAATGCCACGAGCCTGTACAGGGGGCAGCCGGGCTCAGGCATGGGACCACTTTTGCATCTGTCTACAGTGTTCCACGGCGCAGAGTGGCGCGCCAACCCGGACCGTTTGCCCAGCCATCCTCGCGCGATGCCAAGTCAAACTCTCACGGACGCCTACTCAGCGCTGCTGAGCAACGCTCCCGCACCTCTTTTCGCACGAGCAAGACGGCTTTATCTCAACAAATACTGCCTCGATGGACGCGGCACCAAAAGCGTTCTGCGCCTGTTCGTTGCAAAGGAGACCATCGAGGAGAGGGTGGAGGTTGATCAGGATGCCGGTCCTCTCGGCAGGATCGCCACACTTCAATCAAGCACGCTGGAGCTGGCGCTTGTGCACTGGCAGCAGGATGCCCCCCCCGAACAGGCGCTGATTGAGACCTACCTCCGGCAAAGCTGGCAACTCCAACCCTGTCTGATCGCGCCGGCCGAAGAGAGCTGGTTCCGCAACGGGGGCTTTCAATTCACTATCACCTTGCAGCAACCCCTGATCTGGGTTCGAAGCAGCCGATATCAGGACGCGGATAATCAATCAGGAAAAGGAAAACCCACGAAAAGCTGAAGTCATCGTCACCAACTGCACAAGGCTGGCTAGGCAGAGTTCAGGACTCGCAGAGAATCATGATGAGATCATCACTCCTTGAGCGGTATGTTCTGCGTTTCGCAAACACCGGTCATTACCTGCGAATCAACGACGAAAGCCAGGAGATTGAACGCAGCTCCAGCGCGGAATCAGCATGGGAATTTCACTCTCACGAAGGAGCTGTGACTCATGCACTCTGGATCGGTGAAGTGTTTGGACAAACTCCCGATGTCGTGAAGATGGTTTGAAGGAGTTGAGATTCAGTCCGCTCAAAGCCACCGTTCAGGTCAGTACCTAATCGCTTTATCCGCACAAACTCTCCATCAATTGACAACCAATCAGTTGATGACCAATCAACCCTGGATGAAATGCCTGAGGCGCCTGGACTCATCAGCCATCCGCCTTTGCAACTCTTCTGATGGAGCTTCGGAATCTTCCCTCAACTGAGCACTGATCACGTCGTTTTCTGTGATGGAAAGTCCGCGCTCACGGCCAAGCTCGATCAGGGTTTCCACTGACACCGGCGCCGAGAGGCGCTCTGCCAGCTCCCGTTCCTGATGGCGTTGCTTGAGAAGGGTATCGAGATCCTGAAGGGACATGAACAGCAGCGCACAGCGATCACAATTCCATTCCACCAGACCATTGCTAGACATCGCGAAGGACTTTTCAAGACCATGAGGACCACCAGTTTCATGACTGCTCTGCTCGGGCTCAGTGCTGGCCTGATCAGCCTTGAAGCCGGAGTGTCAGCGTCACAGGCTGGCTGTAACTTTCTGCCCCCGGTCGGCGGCGACGGCAGTAGCAACATCGTCAAAAAACGGGTCAGCAGAGAGAAGCTGATCGGGCGCACCAACTGGAACACGGACTTCGCTGTCGATGCTCCATACAGCAGTTTCAAGCTTTTCTTCACCGCTGACTCCACAGCCAGCGGCACCTATCCCGTTGAAGCATTCCTGAAGTTCACCGATGGCAGCAATCTGCGGATCGTGAAGGAATCCATGCGACCACCGATCGGCACCGGCAAGGAGTTCGGACCGTTCTCTGTTCCCCAGGGCAAACAGGTGAGCCAGGTGAACTTCAAGATCGGTGCCGGCAGCGATCCCAGCTCAACAGGTTTCAGCTATCGCATTTCCGTTCAGGGCTGCAACTGAAGCAGGGCAGAGAGCAATGCGGGAGCGCCTCTGGATCATCATCCCCGCAGCTGGATTTCCATTCCTGCTGGTGCTGTTCATTGTTCTCTGGCAATCTCTGCAGCAACAGAGCAGCACCATCCAGGAACTGGTAAAACAGCTCGACAAACTTGAGGGGCTGGAGCTGCGAGACAGGGAAGACAACCGAGAACTGATTGAACAGCAACTCGGAGCTCTGCAAACACGACAACAGGCGTTGCAGAGGAAAATCACCAACCTGGAAAGTTGGCAGCGTGCATCCAGCGATCGCGAACGGTCTCTCTGGAACAGGCTCGAGACTCCATTCCCCTCCGAGCACGAGGGAGGCCATCAGCAGGAGCGTGACATCGAGCCCACAGCACCACCCAACGTCCCTTCCTTGGGAAGGCCTTCGTTGGGACGACCTTCCTCGGATCAGCCTTGAACTGCTCAGCCCTAATCAGCCCTTGACGGCATCTCCGCTGGCACTTGGAAGAATGAAGCGCTGCAGAAGAATGAACAGCAGCAGCACAGGAAGAATCGAAACCACAGATCCTGCGGCCACGATTCTCCAATCGAGGGAAAAACTGCTGGCCAGCTGCTGAAGCCCCAGAGGCAGCGTGAACAGCTGGGGTTCATCGAGGATCACCAGTGGCCAGAGAAAATCGCTCCAGGTGCCGATGAACACGAACATCGCCAGCGTGATCAGATCAGCTCGCGCGGCTGGAATCATCACGTTCCACCACTCACCGAGCTTGCTGCAGCCATCCATGCGTGAGGCTTCTTCCAGCTCGGCAGGAACACCGAGAAAGCTCTGGCGAAGGAGATAAAGGCCAAAAGCAGTGGCGGCCTGTGGAATCACTAGAGCCATCAGGGTGTTGCGAAGACCCAGCTGCACCATCAGCAGATACAAGGGGATCATCACCACCTGAAACGGGATGAGGATGGTGGCGACAACGAGGCCCAGAACCAAGCCACGCCCTGCAAAGCGCATGCGCGCCAGTGGGTAGGCGGCGAGAGAACAGAACAGGAGATTGGCCACCACAGCCAGCAGGCTGACCACTGTGCTATTGAATAGATAAATCCCCAGCGGATTGTCTCGAAACAACCGTCCGTACGCATCAAAGCTGGGTTGCGAGGGCAACAGGGCCGGAGGACTGGTGAAGATGTCCTCGGCGGGACCCTTGAGAGATGTACTGACCAGCCAAAGAAGGGGAACGAGCACCACTAGGGCAAGCACAATCAGCAGCAGCAGCTGCAGTAACGCCCCGGCACGAAGCCCAGACTTGTCAGCCGAGGCTCGGGTAACTGAGGAGGGCATCAGCTCAGAGTGTGGGTCGGGCATCAAGAGGTGCGGCATCCCTCTGAGGATGCAAGGCCGGTTGTGCAGACCCAGCCACCAGACGATTGAGAGCATTGACGAAAGCCTGGGCCGCGGCCACGACCACATCCGTGTCTGCGGAATGGCCTGAATACAACTCGCCGTCGCGTCTGAGCCTGATGGTCACCTCTCCGATGGCATCAATGCCCTCGGTCACAGATTTCACGGAGAACTCCACCAGCTCATTGGGCTCCCCAGCCAGGGCGTTAAGCGCCTGGCACACAGCATCCACAGGACCGGTGCCGATGGATGCCATGGTCTGCTCTTTGCCATCTTCATCCGCCAGGGTGACGGTGGCGGTTGGGCTGAGGCTGCTGCCGCAGCTCACCTGAACCAGTTTGAGCTGATAGCGGGCCTCCGGCTGCTGCACCTGCTCGCTGACAATGGCTTCGAGGTCACGGTCGGTGATTTCACGTTTGCGATCAGCAAGATCCTTGAAACGAGCGAAAGCATCATCAAGATCTTCTCGGCTGAGGTCATAACCCAGCTCTTCAAGGCGCGCGCGCACGGCACTGCGACCACTGAGCTTGCCCAGGGAAATGCGGTTGTCAGTGAGTCCCACCGTGCGGGCATCCACGATTTCGTAGGTCAGCCGGTTCTTGAGCACGCCATCCTGATGGATCCCTGATTCATGGGCAAATGCGTTGGCGCCCACGATCGCCTTGTTGGGCTGCACCACCATGCCGGTGAGATTGGAAACGAGACGTGAGGTTTTGGTGATCTCCTCTGTTCGCACCGCGGTGAGCGGAGTCGGCGAATCCGCATCCCGCCCGAAGAAGGGGTTGAAGTAGCGGCGGCGCACATGCAACGCCATCACCAATTCTTCAAGAGCAGCATTACCGGCTCGCTCACCAATGCCGTTGATCGTGCATTCGAGCTGTCGGGCACCGTTCTTGACGGATTCCAGGAAATTGGCAACGGCAAGACCGAGATCGTTGTGACCATGAACTGACAACACCGCATCACCGATGTTGGGGACATGGCGGTCAATGCCCGCGATCAGCTCACCGAATTCAGTCGGTGTGGTGTAGCCGACCGTGTCAGGAATGTTGATGGTGGTGGCGCCGGCAGCAATCGCTGCCTCGATGACCTCGTAAAGAAATTCCGGATCACTGCGACCTGCGTCTTCGCAGGAGAACTCAACGTCATCGACCAGAGAATGGGCATAGGCCACCATGTCGGGGACGATGGCAAGCACCTCCTTGCGGCTTTTGCGCAGTTTGTGCTCTAGGTGAATGTCACTGGTGGCAATAAAGGTGTGGATGCGCCTTCGTGGGGCAGGAGCCAAAGCTTCCGCGCAGGCTTTGATGTCGCCTCTCGACGCCCGGGACAGCCCGCAGATCACCGGCCCGTGTTCACCTCCGACCTGCTGGGCGATGCGGTGGACAGCCGCGAAATCACCCTGGCTGGCGAAGGGGAAGCCCGCTTCGATGACATCAACACCCAGTCTTGCCAGCTGCTGCGCGATCGCCAGTTTTTCCTCAAGGTTGAGACTGGCTCCCGGAGATTGTTCACCATCCCTGAGGGTGGTGTCGAAGATCAGAACGCGGCCTGGGTCGTGGGCCATGGCGGAAGCCTCGACGCGATTTAGTCGGAATGACTATGGGTAAGCACATTCTAAGCGAGTCAGCCATGGCCAATCCTGTAGATCACGCCAGGAATCCCGGTACATTCACACCGTTGATGGGACGGAAAAGTGGCCAAAGGGGCACTGGCTCTTGTTCTGCACGCCCATCTGCCGTACGTCCGCGGCGCGGACGCTCACTCGCTCGAAGAGGACTGGTTCTTCCAGGCCCTGATCGAGTGCTATCTACCCCTGCTTGAGACTCTCGAACAGGCGGCTGCAGATCCGCGACAAAGCCCACAGCTGACCATGGGGTTGTCGCCGACCCTGCTGTCACTTCTGACAGATCCGACACTCAGACAGCGGTTCCCTAACTGGATCCAGGCACGCCTCACCCTGTTGCAGCAGGCGCCGGCTGACCGACGAGCGGCAGCTGAGCATCTGAGCAGCAGCTTCCGGCGCCACCTCGCAGCCTGGCAACGCTGTGACGGCGACCTGATTCCACGCTTCTCAGAACTCCAGCGTCAGGGCGTTCTCGATCTGCTCACCTGCGGGGCGACCCATGGGTATCTGCCGCTGCTGAGAGAGCACCCGGAGGTTGTGCGCGCTCAGTTGCGAACTGCCGTCAGAGAGCACCACAGATTGCTGGGAGAGAGACCTCTGGGCATCTGGCTGCCCGAATGCGCNTACTACGAAGGACTGGATCGCTGGATGCGCGATGCCGGACTGCGCTACGCCGTGCTGGATGGTCACGGTCTTCTGCATGCAGAACCCCGCCCGAGGTACGGAGTTTATGCACCGATNGTGAGCCGTCAGGGAGTGGCCTTCTTCGGTCGCGACAGTGATGCCACTCTTCCAGTCTGGTCAGCAAAGGATGGCTATCCAGGCGATCCCTGGTATCGGGAATTTCACCGAGATCTGGGTTGGGATTTGCCAGCAGAACAGATTGAAGCCATGGGTCTGCCAGCCCAGCGTCCGTTGGGACTGAAATTGCATCGCGTCAGCGATCCTGCAGGTGGCCTGGATGGCAAGCAGCCCTATCAGCCCGAAAGGGCCCTAGCGCGCACCCGTGACCATGCCCAGCATTTTCTGGAGGGCCGTCGGCGGCAGCTCGACAATCTCAGCGACGGGATGGCCATCGAACCTCTGCTCGTTGCTCCCTTTGATGCCGAGCTTTTCGGCCACTGGTGGTTTGAAGGTCCAGGGTTTTTGGCCGAACTGTTCCGACAGGCACCAGAACAGAACATCCGATTCACAAGCCTGCGTGGTGTGCTGCACGCCCAACCGAATCTTCAGATGTGCGATCCCTGCCCCTCCAGCTGGGGTAGGGGTGGCTTTCACGATTATTGGCTCAACGAAACCAACGCCTGGATCATTCCTGAATGGAGCCGAGCAGGTCGAGTCATGGTGGATCGCTGCAGCCGCGGTGTGGGCAGCGAACTGGATCTTCGTCTATTGCATCAGGCCGGACGGGAACTTCTGCTGGCTCAGTCTTCGGACTGGAGTTTCATTCTCAGGGCAGGCACCACAACGGAACTGGCCCGAGAGCGCATTGAGCGTCACCTCGAACGCTTCTGGCGCTTGATCGCCGCAATCGAGCGACGGGAGCAACTACCGGAGGGATGGCTGGAAGAGCTGGAGGAGGAAGACGCACTCTTCCCCTTGATTCAGCCGGCTGACTGGAGCAGCCTTAACACCTGAAGCCTGGGGCCTGCTGCTGCGCGGCTCCCAGCACAAGACCTCGCCTGAGTTCCCATGGGGACAAGGCAAACAGTCGCAACATCACGCCCATCAGGCGGGGCAGCGGCAGGGTGTTGGTCAGAAAGCCAAACCAGTCTTCTCTTGCCAGGGAGAAAAAAGTGGAGAAATGGGTCCGAAGCAGCCTTTCGTTGAATCCCATCAAACGACCGAGCCCGAATTGATAGAGCTGATGGCGCAGCACCAGCTCCATTGGCCAGAGCCCCTGCCAGCCACGCCGCGCAAGATCGGCTGATCCGAGCGATGGATCCGCCAGAGCTGCTGTGAGGGCATCCGCCAATCCAGTGCCACGACGCAGCAACGCACCCACCATGTAGCCCGACGCCGGATGCACCATGCTCGCCGCACCACCAAAGGCCAGCACCGGCTGGCTGCGATCCGGCAGCGGCAGGTTCATAGGGAAGAGGCAGAACTCCTCATGGATCACCTCAGTGATCTGAACTCCCCTGTGATCAAGTCGTTGTTGCAGACGCTGCTTGAGGACGTCGTAGGGAACCGCCGGTGCCAAGGCGAGCGAAGTTTCCTCAACGAAGAACACGCCATCGCCAAGATCCATTGCATAGAGAAACGTGGGCGGTTCGAGGCGCTGCTCGTCGCTGAGGTGATCGCAGCGATAGTCCATCAGCACGAAACGACCAGGCTCGATCGGCGGCTTCGAGAAACGGCCCACCACGCCATAGGCCGCTTGACCCGCCACCGGCCCCTGATCAGGACGGCGAATGTGCGGGCTGCTGGCACCGGATGCATCAATGACAATCCTGGCCTTGCGCACTTCGCCGGAGGCGCAGCTCACCAGGGTGTGCTCTGATCCTGCTTCGACCCGTTCGGCGGAGTCCCGATGCCAAGTCACCTCTTGAGCCCGATCGAGCCAATAGCGCTGTAGGGCAGCCCGATCGAACAAGCAGTAGTCGATGCCGTGAACCAGAGGTTGATCTGCAGCCTCCGAACCACCAGCTTCGAAGTAGCTGACCGTGTCGCTCCAGCGATGCTCAATCAGATCCTCAAGGTCGAGGACTTTCAACTCATCGACCCAGATGCCGTAGGTGTTGGGCCATGCTGCATCCACGGGCTCGAGAGCAATGCCCTCCACTGCAACTCCGCGCTGGTGAAGCTCGGAAGCGATGCAGAGGGCGGCTGGACCGCCGCCAATCACCAGCACATCAGCGCAGCGAGCCAAGGTCAGCTATCCGCAGGCGCACTCTCAGAGTTGACGTCGACAGCCTCACTGGAATCAGAGTCGGCTGAGGCGTCATCAAGCTCATGCGTCTCGGCTTCCGGGGGAACAAGCACCACCTTGAGGAGGCGGTCACCCTTGTCGAGCTTCTGAAGGCGAACGCCCGTGGCTGCTCGTGATTGCTGAGGAATGGCATCGGCACTGGTCCGGACGATCACCCCTTTTTCACTCACCAGCAGTAACTCTTCACCGGCTCCAAGAACGCTCAGACCCACCAGCTGATCGGCATCCGTTCGGAATTTCATGGCCCTTAGACCCATTCCAGCTCGCTTCTGCAGACGGAATTGCGTCACCGGCACTCTTTTGCCAAGGCCCGCTGCCGAGGCCACGAGGACCCAGGGCCCTTCACTGGCTGGGGTGCCTTCGTCATCACCGTCGTCGGAGCTGGCAGCGATCTGATCGGCCAGCTCCACCGGCAGCACATCCATGCTCACCAGTTCATCTCCTGAGCGCAGATTCATCGAGCGAACACCACGAGCAGTGCGGCCTAGAGGACGCAGTTCGTCG
>NYZI01000014.1 GCA_002687115.1 Cyanobium sp. ARS6 | reverse complement strand
GAATGCTTGGCCATGTGCTGCATCAGGTCAATGCATTTGCAGCTGTAAGCCCATTCATTGTCGTACCAGGCCACCAGTTTCATGAATTGATCATTGAGTGCCATGCCGGCTCCGGCATCAAACACTGAGGTACAGCTTTCACCCAGAAGATCATTGGAGACGATCGGATCTTCGGTGTAACCGAGGATTCCGGAAAGACCATTTTGAGAGGCTTCCTTCATGGTTGTCTTGATGTCTTCGTAACTGGCTGGTCTGGCCAGATTCACGGTCAGGTCGACGACGGAGACATCGGGAGTCGGTACACGGAAGGCCATTCCTGTGAGTTTTCCATTCAGCTCCGGAATCACACGCCCAACCGCTCTTGCTGCACCCGTTGAGCTGGGAATGATGCTCTGGCCAGCTCCCCGTCCCCCCCGCCAGTCCTTCAGTGAAGGGCTGTCCACCGGCTTCTGGGTTGCCGTGGTGGCATGCACTGTGGTCATCAAGCCGCTGACGATTCCGTAGTGGTCGTTGACCACCTTGGCGAGTGGCGCCAGACAGTTGGTGGTGCAGCTGGCATTGGAAACGATGTCTTCTCCTGCATAGGAGTTGTGATTCACTCCCATGACGAACATCGGGGTGTCGTCCTTGGAGGGAGCGCTCATCACCACACGTTTGGCGCCGGCTTCAAGATGTTGGCGGGCGGTGTCGTTGGTCAGAAAGAAGCCAGTGCTTTCAAGCACGTAGTCAGCTCCAACCTCCCCCCAGCGCAGCTGACGGGGGTCACGTTCGGCCGTGACGCGGATGTGACTGTCATTCACCATCAGGTGCCCATCCACGACCTTGATTTCACCTGGAAAACGGCGATGTGTTGAGTCGTAACGCAGCAGGTAGGCCAGGTAGTCGAGGTCGATCAGGTCGTTGATGGCAACCACCTCCACATCGGGACAGGCCATGGCCTGTCGGAAGGCGAGACGACCGATGCGTCCGAAGCCATTGATGCCGATACGGATGGACATGAAGGCGAGCCCTTCTGCTTTCCTGATTTATAGAGCGCATTGCACTTGAAAACCCCTCCTTTTCTGGGACGCAGACAGAGTGAGCTCAGGTCGTTCCCAAGAAGTCATGGTTTCACCGTCAGAGGAAGCCTCCTGCCCGATCTGTGCTCTGCATGGCGATCGGGATGAGTTGAAGGCCCATGAGGTCTGGCGCAGTGATTTCTGGTTGTTGCGACACCATCCCAGTCCTGCTCCACTGCCCGGTTGGTGTCTGCTCGACTCCCTGCGACACATCGGAGGACCGATCAGCTTTTTACCTGAGGAAGCGCAGGACTGGGGCGTGGTTGTGCAACGCGCCTCCCAGCTGGTCCTTGCGGTGACAGGCTGCGAACGGGTCTATGTCATTGCCTTTGGTGAGGGAGCCCGGCATCTGCATCTGCATCTGATCCCACGCTCGGCTGATGATCCACGCACCAGCGCATGGAAGATTGCCGATCTCTATCGCGACGTCGAAGCCGGAAAGGCCACTTCAGCTTCTTCCGTATGTGTGAAGGACTGGTTATTGCGCGCCAGAGCTCTGGCCCCATCACTGCTCAGTTGATTCAGACCATCGCAGTTGCCGGATTCAGCCAGGCCATTCATCACCAGTGACGGTCTTGTAGCGATCAATCAACATTTTTTCAGTCTGTTTGAAGCGCTCGATGTTTTCTCTCAGCTCTTGTTCGTTGTGCCTGGTGTATGCATGATGACCCACTTTCCACAATGTTCTGGCTTTCTTCCAGCGAATTCCCGCTTCTTTGGCTGCAGCAATCAATTCGCCGAATTCTTTTTTTGTGAATTCAAATTTCATCTGTTGTTGTTGCTCGACCTGATGCTTAAAACCAGGGGCATGGGGTTTGATCATTGATCATGTCTGACATTGTTCTGAAGACCCTCTTCATCAACCTTCTCATGGGGATTCTCCCCCTGGCTCCCATGGTTCTGGCAGAGCCCAGAACCCTGACCAGGCTGGGGCACACCAGTGAGGAGGTCACATTGAACAATCTCCTGTCGAAAGTGCCGCGGGGCGCAACGATCAAGGAGTCATCCTGCGTCAGAGTTGGAACAGGCAGGAGCTATCGCTACCGCTGCCGGATCACATTTGAATGATTTCTGGTCTCTGCTCAATGTGAGCGGGGTCGGCATGGCCCTTTTTGATGCTTTCTGACAGTGATCTGATCAGCCATCGCCGTATGGCCCGAAGCGTGTCGCACAGGCTGCACCGCAGCGCGCTCCCAGCCTGACGGCCTCACCGATGGTCCAACCTGCGCTCAGTCCTGCGGTGACACCAGCGGCAAAGCTGTCGCCACAGCCATAGGACTCCACCATCGCTCCCGGCAAGGGCACAGCCTCAAAGCGTCCGCCTGGAATCAGCACACCTCCGGCCGCTCCCTCCGTGGCGATGCGAATGACAGGTGCCGGATCAAGGCAGTTTTCTGGAACCTGCTCGCCTGGGTCCAGGCCGCTGCCGATCAGAGCGTCCAGCGTCACCGATGCCTGTTGCAACACCGCCAGCCCCAGCCTTGGAGTCGCTCCAAGAACCCGTGCCCGGCGCGCCTGCCGCAGGCCCTCGCGATCGGTGGCTGTCACAAAGACGCCATCGCATTCTGCAAGTCTGTCCCAGCCGAGCTTGTCTTCGGCTGTCGGCATCAACCGTTCCCCGATCACAGTGATCGCACGGTCACCGCTGGGGTCCATCAGGCTGATTCCGCGGCGACTGGCCTGGTCGCGCCAGGCCACCACAGGTTCAACCCCCAGTTCCCTGAGGCGACGTTCGCTCCGCTGGCCGATCGCATCGCGTCCCAGCGCAGTGAAAAAAAGGACTTTCCGGCCTGTCAGGCGTGCCAGTTGAACTGCGATCACAGCGCCTGCCCCGGCAGGTTCCTCCAGCTCGCGGAATGCTCTGCCGATCCGGCCGGGCCTGGGCAGGGCGTCGACCTCAAGAAAGGTGACCCATTCCTGATGTCCCACCACCGCCAGATTGAGAGATTTCAGCGCATGGTCCAAAGGCTTTGTCATGGCGTCAGGGGAGCGGCAGAACGGATTTGGCGGCATTGCGCAGCTGCACGTTGATCCTGCCTCCAACGGAATCCACTTTCACTTCCCCTGCCACATTCAGCAGTTCTCCGTCGGAAGTGCCCACCATCACCGGGTCTCCGTCGGAACCATTCACGCTGACAGGAGCGGTGACTTCTCCCACCGTGACAGGCCCATCAACGGCCACACCACCCTTGACGGCGACATCACCCTCAACCTTGACCGGTTGGGTCACGGCCACACCTTTGGGAACACCCACGTCACCACTGACGGGCAATGCTTGGTCAGCTTCGATCCGAAGCGGTTCATCGCCCTTCACGCTCACAGGGGCTGAGAGTCGGTCAACGGTGATGCCTCCCACGAGCCGGACGGGGAATGGCTGATTGAGTGGCAAGCCAATCGGAATCGGTTGGCGAAGAATCTGAATGGCCGCCACAGCGACGGCCCATGCCGCGATGACCACAGCAAGCGGCCAGCGGCTGGCCATGATCAGGATGAACCAGCGGGGATCCGAGCTTTCTGGGGTGGTTTTGCCCTGATCGGCCATGGCGTGAAGGAACTCGATGCACCGGTTGTACCGGCTTCCTGCGGCTCGGCCATGGGCGCCACGAGATCCCTGAGGTTGGAATCAGAGCTCGTATTCCTCCTCAAACCGAGTCAGGAGGCCTTTGTAAAGCGCCAGCGTCCCCTCGCTCTCTTCAGTCACGCCATCGGTGACGTAAAGCGCAGCCAGATGGGTGCACGCGGCATGGACCTGTGCAAAGGCTTCTGCGTACTCGTTCTGAACGTCTTCCTCACGGATGTCTCTGATCATCGCCGAGACAAATTCAACCTTTTTCTCGGCCGCCTTGATCTCAGCCTCCATCTCCTTGCTCAGTTTGCGCCGCTTGCGAGCCATTCCTCTGGTTCGACTGACTTCAACCTAGGAGTGAGCCATGCAGACGTACTGAGGTCCGCAGGGCTTCGATGAGGTCAGAAGCAGAAAGGAAGATATTTGGCGCTGCAGGCGACATCCCCATCCACGAGCGGGCCGAGTCCGATCTGATGCACGATTCCCTGACCGGTGATGGCTTCCGTCAGCACACCGATCACGATTCCCAGCATGGCTGCACGTCCGTTGAAGCGTTCCACCTGCTCAAGCTGTTGCTCATGGATGGCACGGGCTGCGGAATCCTGGAACCACTTGTCACTGGCTTGCTGCTGATTCATGGCGCCGTTGCGAATGTTGAGCAATATAACAGCACATTGACTTTTGTTTTCAGTGGCCTTCAAAAGTTTTTTCGTCTGATAACCAGTGGCAGATGGGCCCCTGCCCCTGTCCGATGGCCAGAGCCTGCCTCAGGCCTCGATTGACATAAGTGCGCGCTGCGGCGATCGCCGGGTCCAGCTGCTGACCGAGAGCCAGCCCTGCGGTGATGGCTGCTGAAAGAGTGCAGCCTGTGCCGTGTGTGTGAGGAGTGTTCACCCACGTTCCCTCAAGCCAGTGGGGCTGTCCGTTGAAGAGAAGATCCCTGCCGCCCAGCGATCGATCACTACCGCTTTTGATCAAAACCGCTTCAGGGCCCTGGGCATGAATCAAGGCAGCGGCTTTTTCGGTCTCATGGTCGTTGCTCAGTTCGATGCCGCTGAGCAGACGGGCTTCATGGCGATTCGGGGTCAGCAGGGTCGCAAGCGGCAGCAGGTCATCCCGCAGCGCCTCGATCGCATCATCCTCAAGCAGCACAGCACCTGTGCGGCTCACCATGACCGGGTCGATCACCTTGGGAATGGACCAGTTCCTCAGCAGTTCAGCGGTTGTCTGGATAAGCCCCCTGTTCAGAAGCATTCCGGTTTTGAGTGCATCGACAGCAAGGTCATTGCGGACGGCCCGAAGCTGAGCTTCCAGGCCTTCGGGCGGTATGGGGTCAACACGAAGGACTCCACATGTGTTCTGTGCGGTGACACAGGAGAGAGCGCTGCAGCCATGAACCCTGAAGGCCATGAAGGCCCGCAGATCAGCCTGGATTCCGGCACCTCCTCCGGAATCGCTTCCGGCGATGGTGAGTGCAATCGGTGGAGTGATGTGTTGAGGCTGCATCAGGGTTTACGCCAGATCACCGGCTTGCGGCGTTTTGGATAGAGCTCTCGGCACAGCTTGCAGATCGTGCCATCGCATCCGCGTGCGGTGCAGTGCTCGCGTCCGTAGAAAATGATCTGAAGATGCAGCCGGTTCCAGTGCTCCCTGGGGAAGAGAGCCTTGAGATCAGCCTCGGTCTGCACGACGTTGTCGCCCTTGCTCAGCCCCCAGCGCTGAGCTAACCGGTGAATGTGGGTGTCCACTGGGAAAGCGGGGACTCCGAAAGCCTGGGCCATCACAACGCTGGCGGTTTTGTGACCGACTCCCGGTAGCGCCTCAAGCTCTTCGAAACTCCTGGGCACCTCTCCGCTGTGGACATTCACAAGGATGTGGGCGAGTTTGTGCACATTGCGCGCTTTGGTTTTCGCCAGTCCCAGCTGACGGATGTGGCTGTGGATCTCTGTTTCATCGAGCGCTGCCATGGCAGCAGGTGTGGGTCCAGCGGAGAACAATGCCGGAGTCACCTCATTCACTTTTTTGTCAGTGCACTGGGCACTGAGCAGCACGGCAATCAGAAGCGTGAACGCATCACTGTGATCCAGGGGAACCGGTGTCTCGGGATAGTGCTCGTTCAGCCGGTCGAGGACCACTCTCGCCCTTTCGCTCTTCTTCATCACTGCTCATGATCGAAAGTCATGATTGCAGCGCCGTTGATGGGATGAGAGATTGGCGGGAGGTCGAACTGAGGTTTCATGGGCTCCGAAAAGCGCCGGATCAGCTCTGATTCAGGTGATGCCTATGCACGGGTGGTGCGCAGGGAAGAGCTGCAGCAGGAGCTTGAGCAGAAGAGGTGTCAGGACGACATCACTCAGCCCGATGCTGAAGACAAAGCTGAGGGTGGTGATAGTGATGAGGCCAGTGATCTTTTCCGCCAGCACAGTCATCAACAATCAATGGAGGGAGGTTGAGTCACTCTCCAGATCAAACTTCACCTCAATTACACACTTCAGGTGAGCAATACACGGCTTGATCGTCGTCGGAATCGAACGGCTGTTTGAGCCAATTGCTTCACTTGCTGGCCCTGTCGGTGTCTTTCTGAAGATGTTTTTATCTGTTTTTCCGGGCAGGACTGTTGATCTGTTTTGCTCTTTGCCTGCTGGCCTGCTTTTTGTCACCTAATGTTGGAGTCAGAACTCGCTGCTCATGAAGTCAATCAGGCCTTTGCTCGTTGTGCCTTTCATGATGCTGATGATCTCCTGTGGGTGGGAAGATCGACAAAACAGGCGGACGTGTGTTCGGTACAGTTCAGGGGAGTTGGGTCACAGAGAAGCGATGGATCGGCTGGGAATTGCAGATACCAGCCCGGGTATGAAAGTTGAAGAGTCTGCCGAACAGATTGAGGACTTTTGTGCGAGGTATAAGAACTGAACAAAGATCATTGAGGTCTTTGTATTGCGGTTGAGGATGTTTCAGCGGCTCTCTTGTGTTGTGGTCCTGGAAGGTTGGCAATTGCTTTGCAGGAGTCATTGTGAAAAGTTGCCCCAGTATGGGAGGGAGCTCTTTCTATGAAGACGGATTGATTTGAGCTGGTTTTTATCGCCGAAGAAAAGCAATCAGTATTGAAACAGTGCTCAAGCCAATCACTCCATAAAGCCAGAATTTTCGACTGTATCTGCTGTTGATGGCGTAAACCCAGTTTGGAACGCCATCAGCGATGAAAACAACCGTCAGCCCGAGGAATAGTAAAAGTGGCACTCCCAGAGCGATAACAAGATCCATGCAACAAAAAACACGCCTTGGAAGAGTAGCCGAAGCGTTAATTCAAGGCATCGAATCAGGTGAGATGATCGATTGACGTGCTTGCGGATGATTTGCGAAATGTCTTGCCAGGTGTCTGTTTCTTTGCATTCAACCAATGTCTTGATTGTTTCTGTCGACGGCTGAGATCAAGCATTCATTCATTCATTCATTCATCTCTCAGTCTTAGCTCAGGTTGGCTGGTGTTATCGGCGTTATTCAGGTGTCAGGTTTATGGGGGAGTTCACGTGTCACCTGCTTTCGACTTTCAAGTGCGGCATGAGTTGAGTGATTCACTGGTGCTTTCATTGCTGTCCACAGGCTTATCCTCGGTTGCGGTCGGCTTTGTCTTGATTATGTGGTTTGACCTGGTTCCTTAAGCTGAGGGCTGATTCCGCTGGTTGCATGTCAAGTCGACGTATCGCTTTACTGATTGGCACCGCTGTCGGTTTGATTGCGATTGTCGCCTGGGTTGCTGAAATCGATATCGTCTTTCAGGAGTCAGCGGAAGAGCAAAAGCCGGATCAAAAGTCACTGGTGCTTGAGGGTGATTCTTCTGAATAGAACAACCTGGATCAACGCTCTCATCTGTGCAGCTGTATCTTCTGAAAAACCTGCTTCATGGATCTCAGGATTTGCATGCTTGATGATCTCAGGCATCTGCCTTCAGGTTGTGACCTGCAGTTCAATGATGGTTCTGACGTTGTCTTGATTCTCTGTGGGGGTTTCTGTTTGGCTGTTCAGATACGCTCCCAGAATTGCGATGACAAACAGAAGGACTAGCAGTATTAAATACTTCATGCTTCGTTGCTGATCAGAAGTGATAATGCTTTAATTATGAATGTTTGATAATGCAATATCTTCATTCAGTTTGTGCTGATGTTTTCATGACATTGCCTTGCTGTCACCGCTGAATCAATTGTCTTTTTGACGCTCTGTTCCTGTCTGATTAGTCTTGTTTCAGTGGCCTTTAGAGCATGTTGCAGACCATCGCTTTGGTATGTCTCGGTCTCGCGTGGGCGTTTTATGCAAGACGAACAAAAGCTGTGATCAAAAACTTAAGGCATCAGGTCCGGGAGCATCAGCTGCAGGAGCATGCCGCAGTCAATTGGTGCTGCTGTGCAGTTCAGCGAGCCGATAACAAGGATGAGCTGCTCACGGCATTTCGCCAGTTTGTTGAAACCGGGCGTGAAATCATCGACTTTCCGGATCGACTTGCCGAGTTCATGAGAGTGAACGGGCTCACTGAAGTTCAACATATGAGAAACATCATCGTTCTCGACAAAGTACTTAAGTCTTTTGAGTGCCGTTGACCGAGACCAGCTTCTCTTTGATCTGTTCTGAATTGATCATATTTTTGATCTTCAACGTTGATCGATTACGACTTAATTGGATTGATCTGCACAGAGAACATATCATCCCTGCATTCCCCGGTCACTTCGGAAGCTTCGCCTGCTGGGATCAGAACAACGCCGCCGCTGTTTCCATACTCTGGACCGCGAAAGTTGTCGATTTCTGAATAACCGGCTTTACGCGCAGTGCAATCCACGGTCGCAGCCACAAGTTTTTCGCTGTTCACTTCAAATGCACTGCCAAGTTCATTGTTGAGATCGGCTGAACCGGCAGTCTCAGTACTCAGAGAAGTCTGGATGCTCGCGGGGCTGCAGACACTGGTGACATGCGTTGGTTTGCTGTAGTCCGCTGCATAGTTGAAAGGCAGCTCTTGAGGGAAGACCGTCACAGAGACCTGAAGAGGGTGATCTTTCCCCCCCAAGGGCTTGTACTGCATCGGGTAGGTCTCAGCGACATCGTCATAAACAGCCATTTGCAGGAGAGTTGGGCTGCACCATGTCACAACCGTCTGAAGTTTTGATCTGTCAATCCCGATCGTTCCTTGTTGGTAGGGGCCATTGCTGGTGAATGTTTTCTCTTCGAAACGATCCGAGTCAGAGCAGCCCGCGACCAGCGTTGAGATTGACAGAACGATGGCCACGAAGCTTTTCATGTGTTTTTTGATGGTTTTCAGTGAGTTTTTTTCAATGAGTTTTTTTAGTGAAGTGGTGCAGTCACGTCCAATCCTGAAGTGTTGGTCCCGCGAAGTTCAAGACCCGGGTTTGATCGCTTCCTTGACTGATTCAACGCCTTTCTGGATCGCTTCTGCGGGAACCTTCAGCTTCTGCTCCTGGGTGTTGGACCAGATATTCACGGCATAGACGATGGCTCCCCCCACGATCAACGCAGCAAGAACCAGGCCAATGCCGTTTCCCCCCTGCTGGATCACAACAGGCCTTTGCTGTTCCTGTTCACTCATTGAAGATCCTCTTTCCTGTCACCACTGACATGGTTGTAGCCATTGACGGTTGTCTTGTCTGTTGGTGCCCAGCGGTTTGATCGTCGGGATTGTTGTCGCTATGACAGGCGACAACGTCATCAGCGCGGAGTGATCGAAACATGCTCACCACCAGCACCCGTCTGAAACTGCAGTCCATCCTCAGGCGAGTGGCTGAAGGTGCAAGCGTCAGCCTGTCAGACCGCGTTTATCTCCAGAAATTCGCCGATCGCGATCGCACCGTTTACTCATGGCTGCGTCGCGCCCGCAGACAACAGCTTGCAGGGCGCCATCCCGGTGCACTTGACAGCCTTCTCAGTGATCTTGATCTGGGCAGCGTCGAGCCGGATCAGCAACATCACAGGCCTGAGACTGATGACCTGGGTGACTGGTTCGCGGGAGCTGATCCCTGGCTTAGACGCGATTGAAGTTCGCTTAGCGTTACGTGATTGCTCGATCTCAAGTCTTGAACAACACCTCCAGGGGAGTGATCTACGTTTCTGTCTGGGTTGTGATCTGGGGCACCGCCTCTTCGATCGTGGATTGGCTGCTCCTCCATGCCGATCTCTATCAGGAAGGAAGTTTCGGTCAGGCCGCCACATTCGCCGGCTACGGAGCTGCTGCCTCCGTTCTCGCGGTGCGGTTGTCCAGTCGCTTCCTGTTCAACTCCCAGGTCGACGACGAGGGCTCCGACAGCAATCAGTTTCCCGACTGAGTGGGTGCCTGATGAATCGCCAGCGCGGTCAGCAGTCCCGCCACAAAACCGGAGGCATGTCCGATCCAGCTCACGCCTGCGGGTGAGGCCCAGGGCAGCAGGCCGGGCAGGGCACTCCCGTAGAGGACCAGGGCAACGATGCTGAGCAGAACCGGAAGCGGTCGGCGTTCCAGAAAGCCGATCAGCACCAGATAGCCCAGCAGGCCATACACCACACCTGACAATCCGTGGGCACCGATCGGCCAGAGCAGCCAGACCGGAATCTCCATCAGGATCACGGTGATCCAGACGCCCAGATAGGCCTCTCTGCTTCGGGCCAGCACGAGGTAGCTCAGGGGCAGGAAGGCCAGGCTGTTCGCCAGCAGATGTCCGAATCCCGCGTGACTGAATGGTGCTGTCAGCAATGTCCACCAGGGACTTCCAGGCCCCATTGCAAGGTTCCAGCGACCAGCGAAAACCAGTTGATCGAGCAGTTCCTGCAGCCAGGCCAGGCTCAGCAGAATCAGTGGAAAAGCGATCACTGCCGGAGACGATCTCTTGATTCACTGAAGCAGTTTGCTGCTGATCCCGTCGGCACGCGTTGATGACAGCCGATGTTCATGTGACGGAATGCAGCTCTGACCCGCTATGAACTGACCAGTCGCCAGGCAGATCACACCATGACCACCAAGTGTGAGGTGATCGTGATCGGCAGCGGCATCGGCGGGCTCTGCTGTGCGGCTCTGTGTGCGAGGGCGGGTCATGAAGTCATGGTTCTTGAGGCCCACGGCCAGGCCGGCGGAGCTGCCCATGGATTCGAGCGACTGGGCTACCAGTTCGAGTCCGGCCCCTCCCTCTGGAGCGGTCTTGGACGCTGGCCCAGCAGTAATCCGCTGGCACAGATCCTCAAGGCGCTTGACGAGCCTGTGGAGGTGATCCCCTACCGGGACTGGGATGTGCTGTTCCCTGAAGGCCATCTGCGCATCGGCGTCGGTGCCGATGGTTTTGAAAAGGTTGTTGCCGAGCTGCGTGGGCCAGCGGCAGTGGAGGAGTGGCGCAGCTTTGCGGAGGTCCTGCAGCCGATCGCTGCCGCCGCAGATGCCCTGCCGCTGCTCGCGCTGCCGCCGGGGGGACTTGATGGTCTTGGACCCCTGTTACGCCGCAGTGGTCGCCTGCTGCCCCACCTGCCGGCGTTGCGCCACCTGAGCGGGGCCTTCGGGCCGATCGTTGACCGTCACCTTCAGGATCCCTTCCTTCGCCACTGGGTTGATCTGCTTTGCTTTCTGATCAGTGGAATGCCCATGGCCGATACCAATGCCGCCGCCATGGCGACGTTGTTCGGCGAATGGTTTGAACCTGATGCCTGCCTTGATTTCCCCAAGGGCGGGAGTGCCGCCATTGTTCAGGCTCTGGTGCGCGGACTGGAGAAACACGGCGGCAGCCTGCGCCTTGGAGCACGCGTGACGCGGATCCTGCTGGATGGTGATCGGGCTGTCGGTGTCGAGCTTGCCAACGGCGAGCAGCTTGCTGCAGAGCATGTTGTGAGCAATGCCGATACCTGGAGCACCGCGAAGCTGTTGCCGGAATCGACATCTCCCTCCTGGCGCCGACAACGTCTGGATACACCGGCCTGCGGCTCCTTTCTGCATCTGCATCTGGGATTCGACGCCCGTGGCCTCGAGGATCTGCCCATTCACACGGTCTGGGTCGGAGACTGGGAACGGGGAATCGATGCGGAACGCAATGCCGTGGTGGTTTCGATTCCGTCGGTACTTGATGCTTCGATGGCTCCTGCAGGCCAGCACGTTCTGCATGCCTACACGCCGGCCAACGAACCCTGGGCCCAATGGAGTGACCTGGAACGATCAACTGAGGCCTATGAGCAGCAGCGTGAGCGACGCTGCCAGGTGTTCTGGAACGTTCTCGAGCAGCGCATCCCTGACATTCGCAGCCGCTGCCGGATCGTGATGGAGGGCACACCCCTCACCCATCGTCATTTTCTGTCGGTGCACCAGGGCAGTTACGGCCCTGCGCTGTCGGCTGCCAAGGGATTGTTTCCCGGTGTGCAGACACCCCTGAAGGGATTGCTTCAGTGCGGTGCCAGCACCTTCCCAGGCATCGGCATTCCTCCTGTTGCTGCAAGCGGTGCGATGGCCGCTCACGCGATCACCGGGCAGAGGGCTCAGAAGCAGCTGCTTGAGTGCCTGTCTCTCTGAACATCGGAGAGCTTCGTGCTGCAGTGATCGCGGAGCTCCGGATCAATCGGTGTGTGTGCGGCCACCGGCCAGGAGTGCCAGCACCGTGAGTCCCCCGAGCAGAACTCCTCCGGCGGCGGCGGCGGCCACAGCAATCAATGGCTTGTCCTTGACTGGTTGCTGAAGGCGCGGCCTGAGGGTTTCATCAAGCTCATGCAGTGTGGCGTCCAGTTGTTTCTGCAGAGGATCAATGGCCTCCACGAACTGCTTCCGGACGGTGCGCAGATTCGAATCGGTGATCTGTTCCGGTTCCGCCACGGCGGATTGACCGTTACTGGAGACCTTGTGTTCATGGTGTGGAGCCATTGCATCTGTTGGTGAACGTCTTCCCTGGACTAGCCACGGCCCCCCGGTGAAGGACGCGCTTCGTTGATGGTTTCTTTAGGTTCCGGTGTCGTTGGACATCAGGTATTCGCCGTGGTCGTGAAGGTCTTGAACGACAACGAGCGCTTCAAGCTCGATGACAGTGATGATGCGCTGTTCTACAGCGATCCCCGCTTTGTTCAGCATCTTGACGACGCGTTCCGCCGGAGGCTGACTCAGCTCTACCGCGAACGCATTCCCAGCTGTGCCGTGGTGTTGGATCTGATGAGCAGCTGGGTGAGTCACCTGCCGGACGATCAGCGCTACGAGCAGGTGATCGGTCACGGGCTCAACGAACAGGAGCTGCAGGCCAATCCGCGTCTTGACCGTCACTGGGTGCAGAACCTGAACCGTGATCAGCGGTTACCGCTGGATGATGCCAGTGTCGACTGCACGTTGATTGTTGCGGGATGGCAGTATCTGCAGCAACCGGAGGCTGTGGCCGCCGACCTGCTGCGCATCACCCGACCCAAAGGCCAGGTCATCTGTGCTTTCAGTAATCGCATGTTTTTCACCAAGGCACCTCAGATCTGGACTGATGGCGCTGATGGCGATCACCTTCGCTATGTGGCGGAGGTGATGATGGCTCAGGGGTGGCCCAAGCCTGAACTGATTGCTGAGCAGACGCAGCAATCCGGTCCGCTCGGTTGGGTCGGTGCGAAGGGGGATCCGTTTTTTGCAGTGATCGCCACCAGACCCCTTGGGTCAGATTCCGTCTGAGTCTTCAGCAGGGATCGGTTGCCAGCCGCTCTGCCACTGGCTTTTGTCCTGAAGCTGCTTCCAGCTCTGCCTGAGTCGCATCTGGGGTTCCAGCAACGAAGCCAGCTCCACCCAGCGCCCATCGCCACGGCCGCCTTGCAGAACCAGGCGGAAATGACGACGTCCCGAGCGGGGAGTGCTGCTGGTCCAGGCTTCAGTCGGTTTCCAGGCCACTCATCTGTTCAAGACATTGACCGTGATCATGCTTGGCGGTCTGACATCTGCGCATCGAAAGAGGTCTCGATCGGTGACTTCAGCAGCTGGCGAGCGCTTCCTGCAGGCTCACCACGGGCTGCTGCTGTGAGCTGGTGACTTCCAGAATTCTGCCGATGGAATCAGGGGTGTTCAGTGCTTCGAGGCAGCAGCGCGCGACCAGACGGCGAGGGATGGAATAGCTCTCCTGCTTGTCAGCGCCGGTCCAGAGCACCCCTTCCCCTTCCAGGTCATCTTCTCGCTCGTTCAGGCCGCCAGGTCTGATCACTGTCCAGTCGAGCCCGCTGTTTTCCAGATTCCGTTCACCAACACGCTTCCACACCAGGATCAGGCCAAAAAGGTTGAGAGGGTGTTTCCAACGCCCTGCACAGAGGGAACTCACAAGCACCACTCGCCTCACGCCAACACGTTGGCAACTTTCGATCTGGCGCTCAACTCCCCATGCGTCGACTTTCATCGGCCCCGTCAGATCAACTGATGGCCGGGCTCCTGTCGCGATCACCAGAGCATCCACACCGCGCAAGCAATCATCCAGGGCATTCGCATCCATCAAGCTCAGTCGATGTTGTTCACAGCTTTCCAGCGATGCTGGAATCCGGGACTCAGGGCGAAGCAGCAGCCTGGCCTGATCTCCTGCAGCCAGAACTTCCTCAGCAACGCGGAAGCCCGTCTTTCCTGAGGCACCGCTAACGGCAACTGTGCGCGTCATATCTGTCTAAAGCTGAAGTGGAACCTAGCCATGGAGCCATGCCGCAGCCCTCACCTCTGATACTTCAGCTGCAAGTGGACGAGCCCAGCCCACCAACCCACTGAACGTCACGGACGAGTTATGGTTGTTTACAAAAGTTTGTGTTTGTTGCTCAGCCAGCTGACCTGACTTCCGTCCAAACAGGAGAGAGGTTGACTGATGTCGATTGATTCACGTTGCAAAGAGCAGCAATCTGTCGCCGATCAGATGTTCATGGACTTCAAATACACCAGACCAGGTTCTCAGGAACAGGTTCGTGCCTTGTCAACACTCAGTTTTCTGGTTGGCATGTGGTGTGATTTTCTGGCCAGTGAAGAGCGAAGAATGACCTCGGCTCTCTCGCTGGAAGCCGGTTCCTGACTTTCGGGAGAGTTGGTGTGCGGCATGAATCCACTGAGTGTTTCAGAGGTGAAGTCTTCGCATTCAGCTTTTAATGTTCAGATCACTGGGTGTTCAGAGTTCTTGAAATAATTATTTTCCGTCATTGACTTTGCTGTGACGCAAATCCTTGAGATCTGATTTTGTCTATTCGACTAACTCTTCCCTGATGGCCTTGACGGCGCTGTCGGTTCTGTTTTTTGCGTGGAGCTTTCGGATGACAGCCTGCACGTGTTGTCGAGCCGTGACGTCAGCAATGTGTAATTTGTGCCCGATTTCGTGATTGGTCATGCCGTCGCAAACCAATTCGAGAACATCAAGCTCTCTCTCTGATAAAAGATCGCTCTTTTTAAAGTGGCTTGGATCAAGAATGTGGCGGATCAAGGGATCTACATAATTGATTCTTTGATTCACAGCGTGGAGAACATGTTTAATCGTGGAATTTTCAAATCCGCGATGGGTCAGAATGATGTTTGCGTTCGAATTCAGTGCGTCTCTGAGTGGCAAAGGGTTGACCGTGTTGAGTGTCAGTACGGTGATGTGATCTTCAACTGATGCAGTCAGGCTTTGATCATGAATGGCATTCACCAGGCTGATGCCGGATCCGTCGTCCAGACGCCCACTGATGAAAATCAGTAATGAATCAGTGGAAATTTCGATTAATTCGAGTCACTCGCTCTCTGACGTGCACACTACGAGAAGGTTGTTGGTGTTCGATTCCGGGTCAATGGCAAGAAACGTTGCCATGGAAATGGCGGTTGGTTTATGCCCGCAGCAAATCAGAATTCTGTGTTCCCATTCTGAGTGCTTGATGAGATGATCTTCCGCCATTCGTTAAAGCTCTCGTTGAGAAGGATTTTCACTGAGATCTGGGAAGACCTTTTAAAGTTATCAATCATTCCCTGATCAGGTGATTTTGAGTATCGCTTCCTAAGGCGCAAAGGCCCTGCCTGCGCGATAACAAGCGAGTTCGGGGCTCAGCTCCGGACAGTGCTTGAGGAGAGTCGAGACGGGCCGCCACCCGTCTTTTTTGTCGGCTCATTCAGAATCACAACCTCTTCATCAATCTCGATGCCTGGCAAGGATGTTGATCTTGTTGTGATCGGTGCCGGTCTTTCCGGTTGCGCGTTGGTGGCGGCTCTGAACAACAGGGGCTGGAGCGGAACCATTCAGCTTCTGGAAGCCGGCCGAGGACCCGGCGGACGATGTGCGACTCGGCGGCGGCGCGATGATTTGCTCTGGCGTCTGGATCACGGCTCTCCAGTCCTGAGCTTTCATGCCGAGCCGTGCGGGGAGCTTCGCAGGTTGATGACTTCGCTCGAACAACGCGGCGTTGTTCGAGTTGACCTCGATCCCGTTGTGGGTCTTGACCACCATGGTGAAGTCGTTGCCCCTCCTGACCACCCTCTGCTGCGGGGGCCGCGCTGGCGCGGAATCCCCACCATGGCGTCGGTGGCTGAGACGTTGCTTCGCAATGGTGGGGATGCTGTGGATACCTGTTTCGGAGAGAGGATTCAGGGGCTCTCAAGAGTGGATGAGAGCTGGGTGTTTCCAGGTGGACTACGTTCCGCTCGACTGGTGTTGAGCGGAACGCTCCTCGCTCACCCGCGTTCACTGGCGATGCTCGGCTGGAGTGATGTGCCTTTGCGTGAGGCCGTCCCCGCGGGACATGATTCTGTTCTCGATGAAGCGCTCGACTGGATTGCCGGTCTCAATGCCAGCATCCGCTGGAATCTGATGCTGGAGTTTCCGGCGGTGGATCCTGCTCCACTGCCTCGGCAGATCTGGCTGACGCCTCGCGCTCAAGAGCAATCCGGAGTGGAGCGCCTTGTGCTTCAGCGGCAGCAGCAGGGACATCTCGGCCTGGTGATGCACGGTCTTGATGATGGTGCGTTGATCACACCTGAATCACAACCGCAGCTGCTGAACGTTCAGGAGCAGCGATTGCTGACTGTGTTGCCGGATCTGCTGAAGCCCTGGCCAACCCTGCAGAGGCAGTTGTCCAGTGTTCATTCGCTTGGAGTGATGCGCTGGGGTGCCGCTCAACCACTGGAAGCGGGACTGCCGAATGCACTGCAATGGTGCAGACAGACCCAGGTGGGTTTCTGTGGAGACTGGATCGAAGGGCCTGGCTTCGGCATGGCGGAAGGTGCTCTGCAGAGTGGTCTCGATCTGGCCGAGTTGATCGCTGCCTGAGCGGTGACTTCCATTGCATGAAACGGTGTGCACCGTTTGTTCATGCAAAACAGTCACAGGATTGTGATAACTGCTGGCCGGAATCCGCAGAGCGCGTCACAACAGAGAAAAGGTCGTTTCCCATGAACAGCAGATTCAAGCCTGTCCGGGTTCATGCCAGTGTTCACGATGACGAGCCCTGCCAGTGCGACGACTGCGTGGCCCTGCGTCGACGTCTGACCCAGATCGTCTCGCAGACCAGACCACTGGCTGTGGCTCATCGATCCGTTTATGTCTGCCAATGAGCTGAAGACGCCTGCCTGGATGGAGTTCAAGGCTGACCAAGGTCGCTCAGGGGGTTTTTGTTGTTGTATCACCTGCGGTTGGCCATCGCGTAGACGCCATTCCACCTGCAGACGCTGAGTCTCCAGGAGTCGGAGCATGGTGATCCACCAGTGATGGTCAGCCGAACTCCGGACACCATCCGGCCTGGTCCTGCCAGGTGGGACACCAGTGCCGGCATCGCTTGGTCAGGTGGTCCCCCTGCTGGAGCAGCTGCTGTCTGAGCTTGCAGGCCACCATCGTTCGGCAGTGAGCGTCCACTCCGTAGGTGAAGTGCTGGCACGTGAGGCAGATCCGTGCTCCTTTCCAGTTCTGAAGCTCTTCTTCGTCGACGTACTCCCATTCGTCCATACCCTGAAGCGCCAGTACGTTTGTACTAATGCATTCGGTGGTTGGTGGTCAAGTGGCTTCAGAAAAGCTTCTGACCATCTCCGGGCAAGATCCCCTGTTCGGGGGAGGGGGTCAGCGTTCTGAACAGTCATGGTGAGGAAGTGCAGAGTGCTGGATCAGCCCTCGGAGGCGAGACCGGGGGCTTTTTCAGAACGCTGTCGGGGTGATGCGACCAGCAGCGTCATGCGCTGAACGATCAGGGAGTGTTCAGAATTCGGCTCTTTGATCCCTTGATCCCTGCTGATGCGACTGCTGATCACGGTTCTGTTTTTTCTGGCGGCCTTTGTCGCTGTCACGGCAAGCGGCGTCAGAGCCGATTACACCATTCACGTGGGTTCGAGAATTCCACCCGCCGCTGCTCACTGTCATCGGGTTGGAACCCGCAGTACCGATGAGGGGAAAACTCTGACTGTTTATGTCTGCCGCCCATGAAAAAGAGGCGGAGTGCCAGCTCTGCCTCTCGGTTTCTCGTCGTGCCACCCATGGCAGGGGAACATGCGAACTTTCTCGTCAACGCAGAAATGTGGTCGTGTGCGTGGACACCAAACCGGCTGCTCCGTTGATTGCTCGGGCGCCGCTGCTCAGTGTTTCGCTCTGAGCTTTGGCTTTTCATCGGCCAAAGCCCTTGCTCGCTGCCTGCTTCTTAACTTTCTTGGCTCCGGGTTCAGCTGTTGCGTCCACAGCAACATCCTTGAAAAAAAGTCCATCCATCCAGACAGTGATGATATAAACCACAATCAGAACTGGAATCAGTACAAGCCACTGATTCTCAAACTCATAGGGCAGTTTCTGAACTCCGAAAATCGCCAGATACCCGGTGATCAGAGTGAAAATGAATCTGCGAATGCTGGATGGATTCAAGGCGGTAATTGGTTCTGTCAATGAGCGCACCGCCGCCGTCGCTTCGAAAGAAGTGACAGCGCATCTGAATCGGCACTGCTGGGGGATTTTTCAGTCAACACCTCTGCGACTCGCCCGACACACAGCTGTAATCACTGTTGTTGATTGGACAGGTATGTCCATCCGTTCAGGTGTCCAGTGTTTCGATCGTTTCGGCGAGGCTCTCCAGCCGAAGTGCATTCACCCCTAGGTCCGACTCTCCGAGGCGCGAGATTGATCGTGCCTCAAGAGTGACTTCGTCGCGTGCGTGGAGTTCAACGTCATCAACGAAACCAAAGATTCTGCTGCTGTAGGTGGCGTGAAGATAGTTGCTGCTCTGGTCGACAATCTCGGTGCGGGGAGTGGTCTCGATCACCTCGGCAAGCTGTTTCAGTGCTGAGGATGAATCTGCAACCTGCCACAGGTTGCTGGCGCAGTGCTCGGGTCCCGGGCAGGGACTCAGGTTTCCTCCATCAGCACCCAGGTCGGATGGCACAGGTCCAACGAAATGGAACAGAGCAAGGACAAAAGGGATGGTGATCTGAACCAGAATGGAGGACATGTTGATCAACGATCCGGGCATCCATCCATCCTATGAGGTCTTCCTGGTTATGTTTCGCTGAGCCAAGTCATGCGAACCCATGAAGACAAAGCCGCCAACGTTGAATCCGCCGGTTGGCATCATCGGAATTCAAAGCAGATCCTTATGTGTCATGCATTTGGCCACTGATTGGTGTCGTGGCTAGTGCTTGAGAAGCGGTTCGGTCGGCAATGAAAATCCTGAGTGCAGTTCTGCTGAGCTTGTTGCTGTTCGGGCTTGGAGCTGGTGCTTTTGCCACTGACTTATCTATTTCAGGCAGCGGTCGTAACAGAGAGGTGACCCTGAACAAGCTTCTTGCGAAAGTGCCGGAAGGAGCGGCAATCACGGATGCATCCTGCAAAAGGATTGGCATCGCCGGTCTGAATTACCAGTATCGCTGTTCAGTGGCCTGGGAGTTCAGTAATCAATACCTGGGTAATGCTTAACCGTTGCCTGCATGACTGGTCGGTGTTGATCAGGTCCAGCGCACGGGATCGTCCGATTTCAGATGTTGAACGTGATCTGTCGCCTGATGAAGCAGGTCTCGACTGATTGTGAGGCAGATGCTGTCCAGAGGAATGGAAAAGCTGCTGCAATCTGCGTCGAAAGGACCTTCCACATAGGCACCGATCCGTTCAGCCATCAGGAAAAGCAGCACGATTACAAGACTGCCAAAACGACTCTGTGATTCAGGCCCCAGGTCGTGGAAATACATCAGCAGCAGCAGCACGAAAAACCAGTTCAGAAGTCTGACGAACACCTCGTAAGACGCTGGAAGTGGTGTGTTGCGAATTCGCTCCAGTCCGCCGATGGCATCCGTGCAGGCGTTTCCCACCTGCATCAGCTGCAGACGTCCGAATCCATCGGTCAATCCCTGGCGGTGTAGATCTCCGATCCAGACCCCCCGCAGCTGTCCAAGCTGGCGGAGGTTGGTGGAGCTGGGCAGCCTCAGATCCTGGAGAAGCTGATCCTGCAACCGTCTCAGATCTCTTTGCCAGAAGTTGCGCAGTTGAAAGTTGAGCTGCCAGACGATCGCCACCTGAAGACGCAGCAATTTGCGTTCCTCACGTCCGGGCGGCCTGCTGCTGTCGAGATGGGCGCGAAGCGTGTCGGCCCAGGTTCGGCTCACGTTCACCACGATCCCCCAGAGTTTTCGGGCTTCCCACCAGCGTCCGATTGCGTGGGTGTTGCGAAAGGCGAGGAAAATCGATGCCGCGATTCCCAGGATCCTCACCACGCTCTCGTCGGCGGTCCAGCTGCGGGGGATCCAGTCGTTGTGAACGAACACTGTGACCAACAGCAGCAACAGCAGGTCGAAGCGCATGCGCCAGAGCAGCTGCAGCAGAACGACCACATAGTCCTGCCTCCTGGTGCTTGGTGGATAGCCGTAGTCGCCGGAGTCGATCATGGACCGCTTTCGCACAGACTCGATCACAGTTGTGATCATCGCTGGCCGATCAGGTGATCAGTCTCCGGGCCTTGATGCGCGGGGGCGGTGCCGCGTAATCATGGTTTGCTGATGCCGCGATCGACCCCGCGATGATCTGTGTGACCGCCAACTGCCCGGAAAGTGTGATCCTGGCCCTGGGTGTTCGCGACTGGCCGGTGTGGGCCTGTGAAATCAGCTCCTTCCCCTGGCATTACGACCAGCGGGAAACCTGCCTGCTGCTGGAGGGGGATGTCACCGTGACTCCAGAAGACGGTGAGGCGGTTCGATTCGGTGCCGGCGACCTTGTTGAATTCCCGGCAGGAATGTCATGCACCTGGCAGGTTCATCAACCCGTTCGCAAGCATTACCAGTTCGGCTGAACACGACGCTGGCGTCCGGAATCGACTCCCTGTTCAGAATTCAGCATCAGCTGACCACTGGGGCCTGCAGGGACGCCAGCCAACCCGCAGGAGTTCACCCCAGAGACGTTCAGCCGTTCCCTGACTCAGATATACGCGTGTGCTCAGCAGAGGTGCCTGGTCTGGAAAAGGTCGCCCTGTATCCACGAACACCCTCGGGTCGCGGTTCCGACTTTTTTCGTCGGCATGGAACCGTTTCGTTTCCTGGGTGCTGGGGTCCTGGATCCAGCCATGGCTTGGCATCGCTTCCTGGGGGTGATCAGGGACGCACGCATCCACTCCTCAGCCTTGAACGGTGCATAGGGAGAGCTCGGAGCCATGGATCCTCTGCTGATACATTTGTTCTAGCGGTGTAGTACAAGTGTGTCAATGTTTCTCCCCGCTTCGCTCGTCGTGAGCGTTGTGGTCGTGTTCCGGTTCGCGCTTACATTGATGGCGCGGTGGATGGGCTCCAGTTCATCGGGCCTGTGCTGTTCTGACGACGATGACCTGTTTCGCTTTCCGTTACGGCAATCTTGAGATGAGTAATCTCAGCGTCGTCGTGATAATCGCCGCTGGGTTGCTGTCACTGGTGTTTTTTGTCGTGGCGTCCCTCAACACCGACACCCAGGGGTTGATCGATTCTGCGGTCCAGAAATTCGATGACGATGACGCCGGTCGCTCCAGCTGATCGTTGCAGCTCTTGGATCGGTCTTTCGAAGCTGACTTTCATCTCCGCTGTTTTGAAGCCACTCTCGGGGTGGTGCGTTTCCTGCGCTCTCACACGGGAATTTCAGCTTCGATGTCCCAGCCCTGATCCTTGAGTTCCTTGATGCGTTGCAAGGCATCGCGGCTTGAAACCTCAACAAGCAGGAACTCCTTGTTCTGATGGCAGTAAATCCTGATTTGTCCGATCACGGCGGGGGCTCCCGGGTGAGACATCGTTATCAAACATGGTTTTGTGCCTTCAGACAAGACAGATCATTCAGCTTTCAGCCTTTGCTCACTTGGCTGGATGATGCCTGCCGGCCACGTTTCAGAGGTGTGCGTGGAGAGTTGTTTGCTAGCAGCTGTTAGTGATGAGTGATCAATGCGTTGATCTTGCAGCCTGAATCGGTTGGTCAACTTGATTGTTTTCGCAGGCAGTCGAAACCTGTTCAGGCGAGCCGTATGGCCACAGGAGTTGCCTGTTGGACTCAGCTTTCGGCGACTGGTGATGAGGCTCTCGCTTGACGCGATGCTGTCTTCGTTGCTACCGCGCAGTCAGTGATGGTTCCATCGATGTCTCAGGCGCGTGAACTGATCAACGCACATCTCTATCCAGTGCTGTTGATCTTTGCCGTGATCTATGGAGCGATCCAGATTTCTCCACTGGCGAACCAGGCGCGTTATTTCAATCACTGCGTTGATGAAGTGATCAAGGAAAGCAATGTGAAAAAAATGTCGTTTGCTGAGAAACGTGCTCTCGGCGTGAGGCTCTGCAATGGAACTTCTGTTTGAAAGATTGTTCCTGATGGCTGATCTGATCTCTTCTCCTTAATAGTAAAGAGGGCTTTGATTGCAGGTTGAGTTGAAAGCTTCCAGAAGAGTTCAGATCAAAACCATTTCATGAATCAAAGTCTCGTTTGAAATAGTTGGTGGCAATCTCCTCAGGCTTGAATCCCTCCAGCACCAGCTCAGCCAGTTCGATCAGCCATGATCGCCGCATCATTTTCTGATGTGGCTGACCGTCAATCGTGCAGGGAAAGATCACGTCATAGCCACGATGCCCGGCAGCGTTCTTCGCTTCTCTGCGTGTGATCCCATAACCGGCTTCCTGGAGAATGTTGCGCGACAGCTCGTAGGGCGTGACCTGCCGCTGAGCTGCCAACCTCTGGACCCTTCCCATGGTCAGCCTTGTCTGTGCTGCCCCCAAGCTGCACCGACCAAGGCTCGTCGGCAAGCATTCTTTGTGAGGAAGTGGCGGTGGTCTCTCACCGTTCGTTGTCGAAAAAGACCATGCTGAGGTTCAGGTCAGATCCCTTGTCGGCACTGTCATCAACCCAGTCATGAAAGCACCGGAAGCCCTGCTGGAACGCATTGGAGACAATCAGGCCCGCGATCAGGGTCTCAAGCGACTGATTCTGCTGCTTACACAGCTTGGTGATTTTGATTCGATGGAATATGCCCAGGCTCTTGTGCCTGTGCTGCCCAGACTTGATCAGGCAGGGATTCGTCCACTGGCCATTGCAATCGGCGATTCCGCTGGGGCTGAGCGCTTCTGCGCGTTCACCGGAATGCCACGGGAGCTCCTCCAGGTGGAGTCGGATGCCAGGTTGCATCAGGCCCTTGAGCTCTCACCAGGCCTGCAGGCACCGGGAGGGCCCTGGCCATCGCTTCTGTTGATGTGTGCCGGCATCGGCTCACCTGGAACGCTGGCGGAGGTGTTGCGGGGTTACACCGGTGACCGTTCAGCTGCTCAACGCTTTGCCGATGATGAAATCGTGTCGACCGGTGTGCTGCCTCCGATTCCAGCTGGCTTGTTCCGCCGGGCGGGTGGTGAGGGTTTTCAACGTCCTTTCGAACTGGCCACTCTGCGCCTGCGCAACATGAACGAGGTTCTGCGCCACTGGAGCACCTATGTACCCGATGATCGTTTCATCACTCAACGTGGAGGCACTTTTCTGCTGGACAGCGACGATTCCCTGCTCTACGTCTACCGCGACCGTGGCATCCTCGGATTCTCGGCGACGATGGAGCGCCCGCTCGCGTTTCTTGATCCCTGGCTGAATGATGTCGGCTGATCCCGAAACGGCGATGAGTCTTCCCCCCTGGCGGCCACTTCTGCGCGGTGCACGTCAACGGGAGGGACGCTCTCCAGGCACCACCTGGCTTCAGTTGGCGACAACTGCACACGACGGAACCCCACGAGTGCGAACCCTGGTGTTTCGAGGTTGGAGTTCCGCCGGTGAACTGGAACTGCTGACCGACACCCGCAGTGACAAGCCTTCGGAGCTGCTCGGTCAGCCGAGGGTTGAATTGTGCTGGTTATTCCGCAAGGCGCGAGAACAGTTCCGGCTGCGCGGATCGTCAGTGTTGGTCAGCGCTGAGCAGGAACCTGAGGCGTTACGCGATCATTGGCAACGCCTGTCACCATCCGGTCGCATGGTCTGGGCATGGCCCACACCTGGCGATTGTTTCTGCCCGGAAGGACCCTGGCCGCAGGAGGTGGCTGATGAGGAACCGATCCCCTCCCATCTGCTGATCGTGCGCATCGCCCTGGATCGTGTGGAGCAGCTCGACCTCAAGCCCCATCCGCATCTGCGCCGTTGCTGGGAGCTCCGAGACGGCTGGCTTGAACAGCGTCTCAATCCCTGAGGGTCCAAAGCGCAAGTCCACCGCCTTTGCCTCGTGCGGCCAGCCAACCTTCAGTGTTACGGCTGATCAGAGCAAAGAACGGCTCACCACCCGATTGAGGTGCCGGCAGGTCGCGCTTCAACAGCATCAATCCGCCCAGTGTCAGCTCCACCCTTTCAAATCGGAACTTCAGCAGTGGCTGGCGGCCATTCAGGTGTCCCGGTCCAGTGAACTGGAGGGTGAGACCCGCAAGGGAGACGGCGTTGCGCAGTTGAAGCCCATCGGATACACCCTCGCTGATTTCGAGGCAGGCGCCGATGCGCCGCAACAGCCAGCCGTTGAATGCGTCGGCTTGATTGCGTCCCTTCGGCCAGACAGTGTTCAGCTGCCAGTAACCCACCAGGTCGCCTGCAGTCAGACCGGAACCTTGGCGTCGAGCCTGCTTCTCGAGATCCAGGAGGTGGCTGTGATCCATGTCCACGGGTGATCCGCTGCGGCGAAGATCATGCAGCGGTGCTCCGAGGATGTCATGACAGAAGTCCGACCTGGCGCAGATGCGCTCAGCTGGTCTGCCCTGGATGCTCTCGCTCCACCGGCAGCTGAGCGCATTGAAGGGCCTGCCAACGCTCAGGCCACGCTGCGTCTGTTCGGTCAGCCGGAGGCATCGGTGCGGGTCACACTGTTCCGTGATCACCATGCCTGGTGCCCTTACTGTCAGAAGGTGTGGCTCTGGCTTGAGTTTCGCCGGATTCCATACCGGATCCGCAAAGTGACGATGCGCTGCTATGGCCCGAAGGAGCCCTGGTTCACTGCACTCGTACCCTCCGGGATGTTGCCGGCTCTTGATCTCGATGGGCGGCTGATCACTGAAAGCGATCGCATCCTGGAGTCTCTGGAACGAAGCTTCGGTCCTGTCGGAGCCCCGATGGCTGACCGACGAGTGCGACGGCTCCGAGATCTGGAGCGCCTGCTGTTCAGAGCCTGGTGTATCTGGTTGTGCACTCCCGGGCTGGGAGAGCGTCAGGAGGTTCAGGCCCGCGATCAGTTTCAGCGTGTGGCCCGGCAGATGGAGCAGGCGCTCGCCAGCGGTGGAGGCAGCTGGCTGGATCCGGATGCACCTGATGGGCCGCAGCCCGGCACGGCCGATCTGGTGTTCATTCCCTACGTGGAACGCATGAATGCCTCACTCGCCTATTTCAAGGGTTTCGCGTTACGCCGGGAGCATCCCGGAATCGATCGCTGGCTCGCGGCACTTGAGCGGCTGGCAACTTATCGAGGCACCCAGAGCGATGTGCATACCCATGCCCATGATCTGCCACCGCAGATGGGTGGCTGCTGGTCTGACGGCAGCGATGCTCAGCTGCGGATGGCTCGGGCGGTGGACAGCGGCGCAGGACTCGATGAGCTTGAAAGTCGCTGGAGCTGTTCAGGCTCAACGGTGTCGGCCAGGGAGCGAGCTCTTGAAAGGGTGTTGAGGCATCGGTGCACTCTTGTGAACCGGAACCCACTGGGGGATCGCTTCGACCAACCGTTGAGAGCCGCGCTGACCGCGATGGTTCTGGAACAGCCAGTGACACCGGAGAGAGGCTCAGCCTCGGCGCTGCGCTATCTGCGTGACCGTATCTCCGTACCCCGCGACATGCCGCTGGAAAGCGCCCGCGTGTTGCGCAAGGTTCTGGAGTCGACGGCTGCACTGGATGGTGATCAGCAGTCGGACGCTCTGCCGTTTGAGCATCGTTTTGATCAGGACCCCAGGCCGTTCCTTGGCCCCCAGCAGCAGCCGGCCTGAGCTGGGTTCCTCCCTGATCCGATTTCGATCGCTGTCTACAAAGCACTCAGTAGCAAGCATCACTTCAATCCCTGACAGTTCCAAGCCCTTCTGGCTTCTCAGGCGTCTTTGCTCGCGCTGGGTCCTGTGAGACTTCAAGGGATCAGCCTTGCTAATGGCTTCAATCCCTGTGGGAAAAAGCGTCGCTTTTCCACAGGGATTGAAAATGTTTTCCACAGGTTTTTTCCGAAACGGCAATGCTGGAAAGCAGGCTTGTGGTTTTCGGCTCCCGTGCCATTCGCTGCTTGACAGAAAGCTCCGTGCTTTGTGAATGGGTGTGCCGGGACGCAGCACCAAGCTCAAAAGCCAGGTGGGTTGGCGAGTCTCATTTCAGATCAGGAATCGCTGGCAATTCCTAGAGGACTTTGACGCCCTTCCCCATTCATGGCTTTGTGGTGGCCGGAAGCAGGACCATCAAGGACTGAATGGATCGCAATCAACTGGAAAGCTGTATCAATCCGGAGCTGGTCGGTGTCTCTGAGGATCAGACGCCGTTTGTGAGCCTGGAATCTGAAATCCCTGAAGTCCTTTTCGCTGCAATGAAGGGTTTCATCGGTGCCAACCCCAACTGGGATCAATACCAGCTGATGAGTTCCGCTCTGGCACGATTCCTCTACCAGAACGGATGCAGTGAAAGGGCCGTGACGGAGCGCTACCTCGATGATCTGTTCATCCGAACCGTCTCTGCGCCACAAAAGAACCAGGAAGGTTCCAGGTCTGCCTGAACTGCAGGCTTTCCCTGTGCACTCGATGTGCTGAATCCCTGCAAACGAACGACTTCTGGGTGCAGTTCAAAATTTGCGCAGCTCACGCCGGCGACCGGTTCTCGAAGGGCGGGGCTGCTCAGCCTGCCGAGCAGCTGGTGTCTCTGAGGACGGCAGGTCATTGTCACACTCGCATCGTGGTTCCTTGATGGCCAGAACAATCACGGCCACCGCCAGCAGCGCAACAGCCAGCGAGTGAATTGGAGCAGAGCTGGTGTTCATGAGACCCTGATGCAATGTCGTGCTGACGACCGATCCATCTCACCACTGCCGGGTTTGGCCTATCAGGCGACAAGTGTTCAGGCTCCTGCGCTCAAAGGCTTGGAGACGCATTGACCAATCCCCAGAGAGCCCAGGCTGCGACGTAGGCGAAGGTCAGTGTGGCCCACGCGGCAGTACCGGAGCCGGGACGTTTGGACAGTGGGAGCTGGATTTTTCTCGCCATCACCTGAGGCCGGACATCTTCTATTGGTTGCTGGATCAAGCCTGATCGACCACCGATGTCTGCGATCTCTGACTCAGCGATCCTTCTGGCTGATCTCGCGCAGGCATTCACCTTTCAGTCAGGTGCATCGAGGTGATCGGTCAGTTCGATCTGGTTTGCAGCCTGTTGCATGGTGGAAGGAATTCCAGGTTGTCTGATGACCACCATCACCTTGCTCGGCACTGGTCTCCTGGGCGCTGCGATCGGTCAGCGGCTGCTCGAAGTGGGTGTCACGCTCAACGTGTGGAACCGAAATCCCTCCCGCTGCGCGGCGCTGGTGCAGGCAGGAGCCCGTCAGCTGAGCCAGCCGGGCGATGGCGTTGAGACTGCCTCGGTGCTGATCACGGTGTTGCGTGATGGTCCGGTCACGACGGAGGTGGCGGGCAGCCTCGGCTCCCTGAAGGGACGATGCCTGATGCCGATGGGAACCATGGGCATCAGTGAAAGTGTTGCGCTCGCTGAGCAGGTTCGCCTTCAGGGTGGCACCTATCTGGAAGCACCCGTGCTTGGCAGCCGCCCTGAAGCATTGAAGGGCAGGTTGCTGGTGATGGCCGGTGGCGAGCAGGATGTGTTTGACGCTCAGTTGCCTTTGCTTCGGCAGCTGGCGTCCGAGCCTCGTCTGATGGGTGCCGTGGGTACGGGCGCAGCCTCGAAGCTGGCTCTCAATCAGCTGATCGCCAGCCTCACTCATGGATATTCACTGGCTCTTCGCCTGGTTCAGGCCTCGGGTCTGGACGTTGATCGCTTCATGGACGTGCTGCGCCCCTCAGCGCTTTATGCCCCCACCGTTGACAAAAAGCTGGCGCGGATGATGTCGCATCATTACTCCGACCCCAATTTCAGCACCAGCCTGTTGCGCAAAGATCTTTTTCTGTTTCTGCGGGAGGCGCGGCTGGCGGGGGGGAACGCCTCCGCTCTTGACGGACTTGCAAGTTTGCTGGATCGCGCTGAGGGCACGGAACTCGACTGCGGCGACTACTCAGCCCTGCATGAACTGACGGCTGGATGATGGCCAGGCAGATGTCCTGAAATTCAGCTGAGGTACCAGCGGATCAGGGCCATCACCTGGCCTGCGGGCCCCTGTCCGGTGAGCCATTCGCCGATGACTGCGGCGGCAAACCCCACCATGGCGGTGCGTCCATTGATTCGCTCCACGATCTCGAGTGCCGAGGTGTTCCAGGGACGATTGGTGGTGAGGCTTTCTCCGAAGGCTTCCACGGGTTCGTACTGATATTGCTTTTCGGGCATGAGCGGAGGGATTGTGCGGCCCAGAAGCTTATGCAACCTCAGCTGAGATCTGAATAGTGTGTGGCCTCATCCGCTTGTCTTCTGTGAACGTTGATCGTCTGCGTGAACTGTTCACAAAGCCCTACGGAACGCCTGCTCCGAGCGAAGAGCAGTGGCGGGAGCTTTATGACGAAAACGTGCATTTCAAGGACCCGACGCAGGAACGTCAGGGCATCAAGGCGTATGTCGAGGCGCAGGACGGATTGATGAGGCGCTGTGATGACGTTTACCTCACTCCGGCGGCCATCGCCGTTGAGGGAGACACAGCCTTTGTGGAATGGGAAATGGGACTCAAAATCAAAGGAATCGAATTCATCTATCCCGGAGCAACCCGTTTGCGCTTCAACGCCGAAGGCAAGGTGGAGGATCACCGGGATTATTTCGATTTCGTGGGTCCGACCTTTGAGCCGGTACCCGTCGTCGGTGGATTCGTGCGCTGGCTTTACAAGCGATTCGTCGATTGATGGCGGCTCAGCCGAGCAACAAAGANATGAGGGTTCCGTCTGCCATGTCAAGGACTCGTAATGTTGCTTCGTTTCGTAGCCTTTGACCCGAGTGCAGCGTTTTGCGNTTTGTTGAGTATTTCTGCTTAATTTTCGCTTGATTCGCTCTTTGGGCACACGCAGTGAGGGGGTCTTCCCTTACGTTTCGTAAACTATCTTTTATTTCTGTGATCAGGGCAATCCTTACGCGTCCATTCCTTGCCGATGCAGGTCTTCTGGTTCTTCGGGTCTTCACCGGAGTTCTCCTGATTCATCACGGTTACGAAAAGCTCGCCAATATCGACAATTTCGCTGACGCGTTTGTTCGCCCTCTCGGGCTTCCATTCCCGATCACTCTGTCTTACATCGCTGCTTTCTCAGAGGTGGGTGGCAGCTGGTTGCTGATCACAGGTCTGCTGACTCGTTTCGGTGCCCTGGCCATCCTCGGAACCATGACTGTGGCTATCTACCACGCCATCAGCACTGCAGGGTTCAACATCTATCTGCTCGAATTGCTCGGTCTCTACTTTGCTGCCGTTGCAGCAATCCTGGCGGTTGGTCCGGGCCAGCTCTCGGTCGATGAATTGATTGTTCGTCGATTCGCTTCTGACACACGTTCACAGGCCGATCGGCTTGAAGCTGCATTCAGCGCAGAAACTGAAGCAGCCAGCGATGTCAAGGCTGATGTTGTTGCCGACGGCGTGGGCTGAGTCTGCTCCTCACCTGCCTTAGTAAACCGACTGAGGCAGGGTGAATCCACTGTTCATATGCTCGAAGTCGAGCAACACCCAGGTGAGCCAAATCACCAGGGCAATCACCCCGGATACCGCAGCGAAACGAGCAAAGTTGCGGGCTATCAGCTCGAAAATGCTGATCTCCTTCATGGATCCAAGGCGGGATATCTCATTTTGCTTGATCTGACGCTTCGCGGATGCCCTTCCAGCCCGACGCCTCCACATTCAGCCTGCTTGTGGTCGGATCCGTTTTTGCTGGTCTGCAGGTCTGGTGGATCAGTGCACTGATGATTCGGAACAATCGCCGCAAGGGAGAGCGTCCACTCAGTTCCCAGCAGTTTCGTCGAGACCTGGAACGTATTTTTCGTCAGGAATCCTGATCAGATCCGTTCGAGATGTGTGGTCGTTACGCCCTTTCGCTGCCCCTGAATCAGCTGCCTGATGCACTGCTCAACAGAATGGAAGCGGAGCATCGAAGCCGTTATGCCCCCAGAGACCTGATTGTTCCCGGAGAGCCCCTGCTGGGGTTTCGGATGGATCAGTCGGGACCGGAGGCGTCGTTGATGCTCTGGGGTCTCATTCCCGGCTGGCAGAAGGATCCATCCCAAGGCCCCAGATCTTTCAATGCCCGCGCGGAAACGGTGGCGGATAAACCCAGTTTCCGCGGTGCCTGGCGTCATCGCCGCTGTCTGATTCCTGCCAGTTGCTTTTTTGAAAAGGGGCGTGCCATCAGGCGCACCGATCAACGCCCCTTCTGGCTTGCTGGCCTCTGGGAACGCTGGCTGGGAAGTGATGGCAGTGAAGTGGATACCTGCACGATTCTCACCACGGTTGCGAATGCGCTCATCAGGCCCCTGCATCACCGCATGCCTGTTCTGATTCCGGATGGACTGGAGGACGCCTGGATGAAATCGCTTGATGGCCAGCAGCTGAAAGCTCTTGAGCCACTCCTTGGTTCATGGGACCCGGACGGCTGGGAAGTGGTCTCAGGCAGTTCTGATGGTCAGCTTTCGTTGTTTTGAGCCCGTTGGCAGTTCGCTGCTCGAGTCATCATTCAGTTGTGGCTTCAAAGAAGCCATCAATATCGGCTGATGCCTGAAACACAGCAGTCGAAAAATCAGGACTCGCTCTGCATGAGAATCTTGGCATCAATTGATTCCTGGTACCGGCCGAGGAGACCTTGCGCTCTGGAGCAATTGATACGCCACCAGTGCGCGTGAGTATCAAAATCTAATTGTCGATGATGATTATGGCTAACACGCAAGCCACAACTTTTCAGCGGCGAGTTGGAGAAGTGCTGATTGCTCAGTTCTCTTCAAAGCTGCTTCTCAATCTTGTATTTCTCCTGACATGGTTCTGGGGACTCTTCTGGATTGTGAGTGCTTCGGAATCTGATTCCAGTGTCTTCTTTGCGGGCTTGCCGGCCATGCTTCTGGTGGCTGGGGCATGGTTCACTTTTCTGAACAGGGGTTTCAACCGGAAATGAACAGTTCCAAACAAGAGGCCAATGAATTGCCGAAGAATTTCAGGGCCTATGGCTTTGCGTTCTTCATGGCCGGCGCATTTTTTCATTGCATGGATTTTCTTGGAGTTGAAAATACTTTGATGTGGGGAATGGGACTTGGTTTCCTCGGGGCATTTCTGATGTCTTTGTATTTCTGGATGCGCATTGCAGTTAATAAAAAATTCTGGAGATATCTAGCTTGAGCCGTTGTTGATGGATCGGGTTTGTTGCTGATGGTAGTTTGCGATTCACTATCGTTTTTAAAATTTGAAGAATTTGCCTGAGATTGCTTAATTGTAAATTTAGTTTTAAGCGCACAAATTTCGCTCTGAATGACTTTGTGTCATTGATTGATCCACTGATGCTCTCAGGTTGATCAGATCTGTTTTGGATTCCAGAAAGATTTTTGGCCTGTTTGCAGCCATGGTTTGCGATGTTGCTGATTTCGCTGTGAACGCCCGAGGCTAGGGTTGCGACAATGCTCAGTTATCGATTCCGAGATGGTGTTCACGTCGGTTCGGAGGAGAGCGATTGTGTCATCACAACTCCGTATGCCACACGCTTGAATTCAATCCGGCACAGCCTTCGCTTTGAAGATCCGAGTGACTCGTTCAAGGCCCTTTTGAGAGATCTGTCGACGGATGGAGTTGAGCGGGAACAGCTTTCAATCAAAAACAATCCGCTTGTCAACGAGCCATGTCGGTCTGAGCTTTTGGCTGATCTGGACAATTTTTATGCGAAAGGTTTGCTTTTAATTGAAATCAGTGGCGTAAACGGTGCTGCAATTTGTCTCAAGCCTGTCAGGTCGATGCTTCATCGAAGGACAGTGCCAGAGGGCGGTTTCCGCATCAGGTTTTCAAGATATGTCAATGTTCAGCCCTTTAATGATGGGCTCCGGATCAGTTCTCCGTTGTCTGCCGGAGCTGTTCTTGTCCTGGATCAAAGATTGTTCCCGATCCTCGTGCAACTCGTTTCAGAGTGCGATGAAGAGATCATCAGAAAGGTACTTCCTGATGATCTTCAGGAGCACTGTGCCGATGTTGTCTCAATGCTGTTGAGCTCAGGTACCGCTGGGATTTGTGATGTTCAGGGAGTTCCTGATGTCGACAAGGAGGCAGTTGATGCTGGCTGGACTGCTGAAGATCTTGAGTTTCACTGTCATACGCGTGAGCAGATGATTGATCTTTGCAGCGGGCAATCAGTTCCCAGGCCAGTCGATCAGGAACGGTATCCGGCGAAGCATCAACGCATCATCCTCTGCTCGCAATCTCTGCCAAGGCCATCTCGCATCAACAACAACCTGAGTTTTTTTCAGGTCATTCACAGTCGCAAAACAATTCGTTCCTATCAGGACAAGCCTGTGAATGTCTCTGTTCTGGCTGATTTCCTCTGGCATTCGATGCATATCCGCGAGGAAATCCGTTGCGACCCTGGTCTTCCGCGCGCCTATGAAGGCTTGTTGAGACCTGTCGCCAGTGCTGGTGCGCTGCATTCAATCGAGTTGTATCTGTGCATCAACAGGTGCATCGGTCTTCAGTCGGGGTTCTATCACTACGACTCGGCCAATCACTCTCTGGGAAAGCTGAACGATCTCGCCGATCCGTGTCTGCAGATGCTTGACCTCGCCGCCGCCTCGACGTGTCGAGCGCCTCAGTCGACTTCCGTTTCGCCGGGGCAGGGCCAGCGACCTGATGTTCTTGTTGTGATGGCTGCCCGTTACGGCCGAAATGCAGGTCTTCATCAGCAAACCGGTTTGTCCTACGCGCTGATCCTCAAAGATGTGGGATCGATCTACCAGCAGCTCTATCTGGTGGCGACCGCTCTGGGCCTCGCCCCTTGTGGGCTGAGTTTCGGCAGCAGTGAGTTGTTTGAGCAGGTGTCCGGACTTTCAGGCTGTCTGGAATGCTCCGTCGGCGAATTCATGATCGGTAATCCCCGTTGAAGGAATCTCCCGCTCAATGCGGGGATGACCGGCTAGAGCCTGTCCTGCCGCAGACGTCTCATCGTGTTTCTGGGCATCATCCGGTTGTCCTGCAGTGAGCGCATTCTTTGCTCCGATTGCCTGGCGCGGGGGTGGTAGCTGATCAGCACCATGCCAATCAGCAGCAGGACGATCACCGCTCCGGCCCGCAGCATCTGCAGCATCAGCTGATCCCGTCGTCCTGTCCAGGTTGCACCACACCCTGTTCAAGCGGCAGCAATTCCTCGTCATCACCGGCCCTGCTGCGCACGGGTGCACTGAAACCCCGGGCACGGGGGTTTTTCACATCGAAGGGTCCCGGTGTTCCAGCCGGCACCGCCAGACGCAAGGCAAAGGGGTGCTCCCCGGGAAGGACATCACCGATTGATCCCACCCGCGTCCGGTTCTGAAGCACCGGTTCTCCGCTGCGATCAAGAATCCGCGCGTACACATCCGTGTCGATCACAGAGTTGCGTCCGGGGTTGCTCACGTTTCCGCTCAGCACATAGCAGCTCGCTCCTTCCGGGCTGGTGATGTTGCTGCGTTGCATGGTGCTGCTGCCTGGCTGGGAACCGGGATCGGAGGCGTCGCAGGGAGCCAGGGTCACGGAGGTGAGCTTCAGGTCTGCAGCCCATGCCGGTTGCGCCATCAGCAGGATGCCGACAAACAGCAGTGAGAGCAGGCTTCTCAGCATGGGACCCAGACAGGAGGAGCGGACGCTATCAGGGCTCGATCGGCCGCGTGAGCGAAGAGCGTCCGCTGTCGCTAGAAGAGAGCGAACTCGAGCGTTATTCGCAATCACTTCATGCAGAGTCCTTCGTCGATGCGATCGGCCAATCCAGGAGGACCCGAAGGCGGTCTTGTCGCGATCGTTGCCCTGGTCCTTGCCGGTCTGCTGCTCCTCGGTCAGGCCCTGTTCGTGGTCCCCGCCGGCGAGGTTGCGGTGATCACCACCCTCGGCAAGGTGAGCGGTGATCCGCGCCAGCCTGGTCTGAATATCAAGGCACCGCTGGTTCAGCAGGTCTGGCCATTCAGCATTCGAACTCAGGTGAGGCCGGAGAACTTCGCCACGCTCACCAAGGATCTTCAGGTGATCCAGGCCACTGCCACGATCAAATACGCTCTGCGCCCGGATGAAGCCGGCCGTGTTTACAGCACCATCGCCAGCAGCGATCGCGATGTGTATCCGCGCATCATCCAGCCCTCGCTGCTGAAGGCACTCAAGTCGGTGTTCTCCCAGTACGAACTGGTCACCATCGCTTCCGAGTGGAATGACATTTCCGCCCTGGTGGCATCCACCGTCGCCGAGGAACTGGACCAGTTCGACTACGTGAAGGTTGTGGGTCTGGATCTCACCGGTCTGGAGATCGCAGAGGAATACAGGGCTGCCATTGAGCAGAAACAGATCGCTGAGCAGCAGCTGCTGCGTGCTCAGACAGAGGTCAAAATCGCTGAGCAGGAAGCGCTGCGCTACGACACGCTCAACAAGAGCCTTGATGACCAGGTTCTCTACAAGCTCTTCCTTGACAAGTGGGATGGCCAGACCCAGGTCGTTCCCGGGCTTCCTGGTGGGGCCGGTGGCACTCCACCTGTGATTGTTGGCCGCAAGTGATGTTGTTTCAGCTTCCTGCGGGTTGGAGGCTGTCGCCATCCAGGAGGGTTGTCCTCCTGGATGACCTTTCATTCAGGCGGGTCTGCGCATGAGTCAACGCGCAACCACAGGCATGCTGCTGGTGCTGCTTCTCGGGCTGATCACCCACTGCGCGGCCAATACCCGCGTACGGGTTCAGTACAGGGTTCTGCCTCAGCAGGGGCCTTTGCCTCAGCTCCCCGGTCCTTCAGAGCAGAGAAATCCGCTTCCCGGCGTGCTGATGTGATTTTGGCTGTCAGGGAGTGGTCGCTGGGGAAGAAAAACCGATGGATTGTGATGCTCTCTTCAGGATTGGTTAGCGGTGAAGAATCCCTTTCGAGGTTCACCATGTCCATGAAACAGCTGGAGACTTTTATGGCCAGGGCCAACGGCAACGACAACATCCGACGCGAAGTTGAGCAGTGCGCCGGGGATACAACCTGTGTCGCCAAGGTTGGAATGCGCCATGGCCACAAGTTCTCCGCTGCCAACTTCAGCCGCTGGCAACGCGAACACAAGTGATGTTCGGGGCCGTTCGCTGATCAGCGGGCGGCCCTTATGTAACGGCACATTGACGACATCCACGCCTTTCCCTCCGCAGCTTTTAGAACCGCCCGGTCGACTTCCTGGATGTTCCATGCAGATCAGCTTCAGCAGCGAACTGGCCCATGCAATGGCTGTGATGCTGCTCGAACTGCATTCTGAACTTGAAGAGTTCGCTTATCAGCACGATCAGGCTGCTGACTCTGCTGAACAACTTGCCGCCAATCTGCTGGGAAGCTCCGTTCAAGCCTGATCAGGATCAACAGGAAGACCTTGCAGGCCCAGTGCGATCTGTCTGGCCAGGAGAAGCCCTGGATAGAGACGATTGGCACGGCCGGAATCGCTGAACAGTGTGTTCAGCAGACGCATCAACGGATCGCTGGGGGACAGCTGCTGACAGAGCATTGAGATGGCTTCACTGCCATGCCAGATGTGCTCTTCGTCCATCAGCACTGCGCCGTTGCTGAGATTGAATCCTTTGTCGCGGAGTTCCGTCCTCAGCGCTTGGTCACTGCGCCCATCCCTGATCACAAGGTCGGGCAAACCACCCACCAGTTCACTGCGCTGGGCGAAATGCCTGCAGAAAGGGCAGCCGCCGTCATAGACGAGAGTCAAAGCCATGGCGCCATCCTGACGCGTTCAGATGGCATTCAGAGGGTTTCTGGCAACGGTCTGCAGCCAATTCTCCGATCAGCTGAGAGATGCTGCACTCTGAACGGTAGGTTGATGCGATCGATTAGACGGATCGCTTCGGGCTCGAATGGCAGACAAGGAACTCCTCAGAGAGGTGGCGCTTGAGCTCTGGGGCTCAGTCAAGAAACTGCGCCCGGGCCTTCCGCGAGAGTCTCGGCTTGAACTCACTCTCAAAGCCCTGATGGTGATTGGCGATCTGCATGACCAGGTTCAGGCCGCTGTGGTGGTTGGTGTGATCGCTGAACAGGAACCTCCTGAGAACGAGCCTGAAGGCCAGGACGTGACCAAGTCGACAGACTCCGCTCCAGACGTGGAACAGACGCCTGATGGTCGCCGGGTTGTACGTCGTCGCTCCCGCTCCGCCGGTTGAACGGATCTGTTGCGCTGATTCTCCGGCCAGCCTCAGTTGCTGAGACGATCGTCATGGGGGCTCTGATCCACAAATGATGCTTGCCGTTTTCGATCAGAGCGTGTCTGATTGGCAGCCCTGAGGCAGGCGCGTCGATGTGGAGTGGTCTCTCGCGTGAATCGCTCAAAGAGCGCCAGAGGTATGCGGATTGGTATGAGCAGAAGCCTGCTGATGAACAACTCCTGATCGACGAGATTGCCGACCACACTGCTTACATTCTTGGTGAAGATCAGAACAACTCGTTTATCAGCGTGCTGAGGACAATCGGTATTGAAACTTCAGATCAGTTTGTCGACTCCTTCTGTGTTGAGTATGAGGGTGTTGTTGATTCTGATGAGTTTGTGGTTGTGATATTTAACGGTAATTCCTACTTTTTCAGAAGGTTATGCAGTCGCTCTCAATAAAAATATTTTTTGAAATTCTTGAGGTTTGATGATCATTTGGATTTCAGGAATTCATTAGGGGCTTAAATGTATTTGATAATTTGTCTTATCATTCAATTGGTGTTTATCGAATTGAATGCATCGATGATCAATAATTCCACGCAGCATGTTTGAATTCCGCTAGTCAAGGTCAGCATTGCTGATGCGGTTGATTCGCTGAAGCTGTTCGCTCAGAAGTGACTTTGGCTCGTTTGGAGGATGCGCATTCACCACCCTTTCAGTGACGGTGCTTGGGTTTGCATTTATGTATTGGGAAAGGAATCTGTTGTTGGTTCTGCTGCTGTTGTGTCGTCATTACACATGTGTCCGCCGATACACGCACTCTCTTGTAGCTTTTGTCGGTCAAGTTCGCATCAAATGAAAGCTCTCGGTCGGGTGTTCGTCAGTTCTGCCGTTGGCGGTCTTCTGGGTGCAGCGGCGTTTTTCCCTGCAGCGGTCGAGGCCAAAAGCTTTTGGGGTGGCTCAGAGACCAAGAGCTACGGCGAACGGTTCGAGCTTCAGTGCCTAGACATCGCAGCGCCTGCACGGACCGTAACGGGTGCTGGTAATGACTTCCTGAGCAAGGCAAATGGCTCTTGCAATCTCGGTGCTGAGGAGTACCAGAAGCAGCAGGACGGAAAGGGCTGGGTCGGCCTCGTTTCCGGCGGCCCTCTGGGAGCGTTCGTCGCTCCAATGGCGTTCGAATGGTTCGGGCGCAACGTGTGGGCCTGGACAATCGTCGGTGTGTTCGTCGGGCCGTTTCTTTGGCAGCTCCAGATCTTTGGGGTTGTGGTTCTGGTCGCGCGCCCTCAGGAGAGCAAAACCCAGACGTGACCTCCCATACGTATGCGGTATGAGTGGCTACGTCCAAAATCACACTCAAGCGATGAGTGGTTCTGTACATGACGCAGGGGTGTTGGGCTTGCTGAGCGTCACCACCTGAGTTGACACCGCTTCCACCCGCCTGACTTCTGCATCGTTTCCCATGCCTCGATGGCGTTATTCCTGAGCATGCGTCTGATAACTGGCTGACCGCTGCCTGTCAGTGACGGGGTTTCGACTTCGACCCATTGAGCGTGCTGCGTTGGCATGTCGTTCTTGAAGCGGCAGACCATCCGTTCTTGGGTATTCTTCAGCTAGCAGTGTTCAGTGCAGAGATCAGCGACCTGCTTTCCTCCGCAATAGACCAAGAGCAGCGTCTTGGTGCCGCTATGGCTCTGAGCACCTAAATCCCAGCAAAAATTTCCGAGGCCCTTCTATGGGAAGGCATGGACCTTGAAGCCCCCCAAGCCCCACCTCCTTCTGTTATTACAGAACCAGGTTTGTACTATTCGCCATCTCTTCTACTTATTCCTGCGTGCAGTTTGTCATCGATAGTTCTTCGAGACGCGTGCCTTTGAATATCGTCGACTGAAGTCACGCCATCCAGTGGTCTATGTCGAGCCGTGCTTTGAGAAAGGAAGTCGACTGTTGCCCGTCGCGAGTGATGGAGCCTTTTGGTCGATCCAAGAGGTCACACTATCGATCCAGATGCTTCATGCCCTGATCGTAGATGTCAGTTGCCCACTGGGTCCATTGACCTTGACCCCAGTACCTAAAGCAGCTGGTTTCTGCGCGAAACAGGCAAAAAGCAGTGCACAACTGGGATTGTCGTGTAAGGTAGTCACACAAAAGGTCACACAAAGGGTCACACAATCCATTGGGCAGAAAGAAGCAGGGTCCCTACCAAAAGAAGTCAGGTGGGACTTACTACTGCCGTCTTGTTGTGCCTACTCCCTTACGTGAGGCAGCCGGTAGAACTCAACTAACAAGGTCCCTGAAGACCGATGACTACAACACTGCACTGAAAAGGTTTGGTGGTGTTCTTCAGGAGCTAGAGCGCGATCTACAGCGGCAACTAGCAGACCCTTCCTTCAGGCAAAAAGTTGCACTGAACTCAGGGTCTGCTCTTACACCAGATGGATCAGACTTGACTGCTTCTGAAAAGGCTGCAGCTGTCCTAGGTGTTCGTTTCGTTGACGAGAAAAACATTCGTCATCGACAGGTACTGGACGCGATCACAGGTCAAAAGCCTCTACCTGTCACATGGGATGAAGCTCTTGCTCTGTGGATCAAAGAGCGCAACAAAGCCAATGCACGGAACCTGGCAGAAGGGTCAATCAAACAGGCGCAGAAGTCAGTAGAGGAAGTCAGACCGTTTGGCTCACCCTCTGACCTCAACAAACATTGATCAGGGAGTTCATTGCTGCACTCGAAGAGAAGATCAGCAGTTCAACCGTCAGATCACGCCTCAGTCTTTTGTCTGCGATCTGCCAAGACCTAGTTGCTCAGGACTACCTACAGCGGAACCCCTTCTTAGACGTTCCCTACACAGCCAGAAGCAGGCAAGAACGTCGTGCCTTTACTGATCAAGAGATCACGTTGCTTAAGGACCACCAACACCCTTGCTACTGGCCGTTGATGACTGGCATCCGCACAGGTGAACACGTGCACTTTCAGATCGAAGACCTTGCCTCATCGTTGTTCCACAAAAGAAAGACGGACAGGTTGTCTGGAGACCTAAGACTCTCTCAACTCACCGCCGTGTACCCCTTCCAGATGGGTTTACTAAACCCACCTACAAGAAACAACGCATCAGACAGACCTTTAGAAAGTTGATCACTGATCCCTTAGCGCCAGTACACAGCTCAAGACATACCTTCTACGAACTCTCCAGAAGAGCAGGGTGTGATGCACGGATCATTGAAGAACTAGCTGGTCATGGTTCTACTATTGGATCTAAGTCAGCTAAGGGTACGGCACCTTCCCTGATGAGGTACTCCAGAGGGAATCGAACAAGGTTTGGGACCTTATTCAGGACATCACTAACTGATTCGCATCAGATTTCAGTCCATTCATAATCATCTTAAGCGCTGCAAGGCATAATTCCCATTCGTCACTCTCATTAAGCTGTTACGACGGTATGCAAGCATCACATACTTTTAATTATGACTACCCCTAATGAAATTGAATGCGAACTAGAGCTTCAACAGCGTGGAAAAGCAAATCAGATAAAAGAATTAGAAAAAACAGAATCAAGAAATTACTATTCAAATACACAAAATGGCATATGGACACTTCAGCAGCACTACTTGCCTTTTGCTGAGCTGTTGAAGAAGGAAACCGAAAATGCTTTAACTACTTTGGTTGCCAGGGAAATTATATCCAGATGTTCGGATTATATGAGTGCTTATATGGAGATAGTTGATCCTATTGGCACAGATACAATTGCTTTGAAGACGCTGATTGATTCATATACCAGCTAGAAAGGTAAAGTTATTTCTTTGAATATTGCAAGTGCAATTGCGGAAACGATTGAGGATGAAATTGGTTTTAGTACTGTCAAAACCATACCAATGAAGAGATTGCACTCGTAGCAAGACGGCCTTCCTCAAAATCACCTCTTCTCGAACGGCGATACTACTATCTGCTGAACTTTGGTACCTTTTGCCGCCAGTCCACCTCAAGCTTTCCTGTCGGTGTCTTAATTCGCAAAATCCTGTCGACTAACTCGACGGACGGAGATTTCATTACCGCTTTGGCGTTGATGAAATCGTTATCAATCTGTACTACGACTCCATTAACCGTGATGGCTGGCCGAACCAGGACCCT
>NYZI01000013.1 GCA_002687115.1 Cyanobium sp. ARS6 | reverse complement strand
AGGCATCAATCCGATCCGTAATTGCACAGAATGGGACTTTGCCACGGGACCCTGACTGCGATCCCATCCGGTCCGGTGCTCGAACACCGCACTCTTCACAACGGCAGCAACCTTGTGACTGCCACCATCCCCGATGCGGCACTCACCTGCCTTGATTTCTGGTGCCGAGGCGGTAGTGCCTGGGAAAGAAGCGGTGAGGAAGGCCTCGCTCACTTTCTTGAACACATGGTGTTCAAAGGAAGCAGAAGGCTGGGTCCAGGGGAATTCGACCGAAGGATTGAAGCGCTGGGAGGCAGCAGCAACGCAGCCACAGGTTTTGATGACGTGCACTATCACGTGCTTGTGCCCTTCGAGGAATCGAAGGAAGCGCTTGATCTGCTTCTGGATCTCGTTCTTGATCCTGCTCTCGAACAGGACTGTTTCTCAATGGAACGCGATGTAGTGCTTGAGGAAATCGCCCAGTACCGGGATCAGCCCGATGACCAGGTGTTGCAGACCCTTCTGGAACTCTGCTGTGCCCCCCATTGCTACGGAAGACCGATCCTCGGCTGGGAGAACAGCCTGCGGGAGATGGAGCCTGAGGGGATGCGGAGCTACCACCAGCGTCGATACCAGGGGGCCAACTGCTGCCTGTCGGTGGCCGGAACCATCGAGAAGGGTCTGATCGATCACATGCTCAACAGCCCCTTGTCGGCGCTGGCCAAGCTGACGGACTCAGCTCGAGACAAGACAGCCAAACCATCACTGAGCTTTCACAGCGGACGGGAATTCCGAACCTTTCCACGGCTTGAGGCTGCACGGCTGATGATGGTCTGGCCGATCGCCTCTGCTGATGATCAGCTGGCTATCGCCGGAGTGGATCTGGCCACCACAATCCTTTCGGAGGGTCGGCGCAGCCGGCTTGTGCAGAGATTGCGGGAGGAACTTCAGATCGTTGAATCCATCGACATGGATGTCACCACGCTTGAACAGGGCAGTTTGGTGATGCTTGAGGCCTGTTGTCCCGACGATCAGATCGAACGCGTGGAGCTTGAAATCCACCAAATACTGGTCAACAGCCTGACAACAGCGATCACAGATGCAGAATTCAACCGCGCAATGCAGCTGGTGGGGAATGGCCATCGATTCAGTCTCGAGGCACCCGGAGCTGTGGCCGCCAGTGCCGGATCACAGACACTCTGGGGGCGGCATCGTGACCTTCTGGCTCCACTTCAGGATCTGATGCACTGGGATGCTTCAACGTTGCGGGAACAGGTCATGCCCCTGCTGCAACCCGAGCGAAGCTTCACCCTGATTGCCAGATCGGAGGACAACGCTTGAGCGGCAGCTGTGAACTCGTCCTTGATCCGGTGACCACGACCGGGGTGCTCTCCGCCAAGCTCTGGATCCGGCGGGGAAGCAGTGCAGACCCTCTCGGGCAGCGAGGCGGGCATCAGCTTCTGGGTTCGGTGCTCAGCCGGGGTTGCGGTCCTGTGGACCATCTGCAGCTGGCCGATCTCGTTGAGGGGTGCGGCGCCGGTCTTCGTTGTGACACCCACGAAGATGGGATCCTGATCAGTCTCAAGTGCCGCGACATCGATGCCGATCGCCTCTTGCCTGCTCTTGGCTGGATGCTGCGCCAGCCACATCTGGACGAAGGACAGATCGAGCTGGAAAGAGACCTGAGCCTGCAGGCTCTGCAGAGACAAAAAGAGGATCCCTTCCATCGCGCTTTTGACGGCTGGAGACATCTGGCCTATGGCCAGGGGCCCTACGGGCACGATCCGCTGGGAGTTGGCGTTGACCTTGAACAGCTTCGGAAACCCGAGCTTGCTGTCCTTGCGTCAGGTCTTGAAAAGCGGGGTTCGGTTCTGGCGCTGTCAGGCACCATTCCTGATCGAGCACTGGAGCGGATGGAGCAGTGGCTCGGACACAGCAGAACAGAATCAGGCTCCGGCGACGCAGAGACTCCGATCAAACAGTCGCCTGATCTGGTTTCAGGTGAAAAGCCCTCGTTAGGGCTGCAGGTCCTGCCCACCGAACAGGTGGTGCTGATGCTCGGCCAGGCCGCTCTGCCCCATGGTCACCCTGATGATCTGGCACTGAGGCTGCTGCAGGCACACCTGGGATCGGGAATGTCAAGCCTGTTGTTCCGCCGTCTTCGAGAGGAGCATGGCGTCGCTTACGACGTGGGTGTCCATCACCCGGCACGCGCTGGGGCGGCACCCTTCGTGATGCATGCCTCGACCGGGGTGGAGAGGGCGGAACTTTCGCTTGAGCTCCTGATCGACAGCTGGAGCGAACTGGTGGAGGACAATATTTCCGAGGTTGATCTCAAACTGGCCAAAGCCAAGTTCAGGGGGCAGCTGGCTCATGGCTCCCAGACCACTGGTCAGAGGGCTGAGAGACGGGCGCAACTGCGTGGCCTGAATCTGCCTGATGTTCATGACCAGAGCTGCCTGAATCAGCTGGATCAACTGCGGGCCAGTGATTTGCATGATGCGGCACGCCGCCATCTGCACAGTCCACAACTCAGTTTGTGCGGTCCCGAGGCAACCCTGGAATCGCTGGAGAAGCAATGGAGCCGGAGCACTTTCGCTGCGGTGGCAGCACCTTGATCAGTCCGGTGAATCTTCAGAAACATGCTTCTGCGATGCAGCATCGGAGTTCGAGAAGGCATCCGAATCAGATGGAGCGTTTTGATTCGAGGCATTGTTCCGATCGTCGTTCACAAGGGTGAGCTGCTCGATCGAGAGCAGAAATGTGCCTCTGGCAAAGCGCACAGCCACCGTTTTCGCCGGCTGAAGTGCCGTGACCCGGCCGATCTCACCATGGGCCACAAGATCGGGAGGTCTGAGCATCGGCATCGGATCAGCTGTCTTCAGAAAGTTCTGAGGGCGCACGAGTCGCACCTGGTCACCAATGGAAACGGACATCTCGGCTGGGCAATACATCTCTCTTACAGCAGGATGGTGCGAGCTGACGATTGCCCGTGCGGGCTCTGGCCACCTGGAGCGGCGCTCTCGCCGGATTGCTTCTGATCCTCGTCGGGAGCCTGATTCCGACTGCCCTGCTTCTGCCTCTGCCTGAGTTTCCACCGGCCGTGCTGGGTCTGCCAAGCACCTGGCAGGTTCCAGCACTGCTTGTCTGTGCCCTCGTCGCAGGTCCGCGCGCAGGCGTGATCGCTTCAGTGGCTTATCTGACCATCGGCCTGGTGGACCTGCCTGTGTTCCACGGAGGTGGTGGTTTTTCCTACGTGCTGAATCCCGGGTTCGGATATCTGGCTGGATTCGTCCCAGCCGCCTGGCTGACCGGTCGACTGGCCCAGCAGAGCGGAATGAACGACGTTGTCAGACTGACTCTCGCAGCCACAGCCGGTCTGCTGACCATCCAGGTCTGCGGTCTGCTCAACCTTGTTCTCGGTGCTGCCCTGAATCGCTGGAATGAACCTCTGATTGAACTTGTCTTCAGCTACAGCCTCGGCCCACTGGCCGCACAGCTGGCTCTGTGTTGCTCAGCTGGACTGATCGCACGCGTCACCCGGCGTGTGCTCTGGGTGGAATGAGCCGGAAGCAAGCCGATAGTTCTCGTCCTGTCCTCACCATGAGGCGCGGCAGTGTCGTCGCTCTGAGCGTGTTCATGGTGGTGCTTGATCAACTCAGCAAGCACTGGGCCAGAAACACACTCGTGCAAGGAGAGGCGATTCCCTTTGTTCCCGGATTGCTGCAGCTGACCCTGGTGCGCAACACCGGTGCTGCTTTCAGTCTGTTCAGAGACTCCTCAACACTTCTGGGAGGTCTAAGCCTCGTTGTAGCCATCGGTGTCAGTGTCTGGGTCTGGCGGGAGCCCCGGAGAGGCCTCTGGATGGGACTGGCCCTCGGCTTTTTGCTCGGAGGCACGATCGGCAACGGCATCGACCGCTGGCGGCTCGGTCATGTGACCGACTTTCTTGAACTCGTGCCGATCCAGTTCCCGATCTTCAACTGGGCGGATGTCGCCATCAATCTGGCAGTGCTCTGCTTCGTCATTGACGCCTTCGGCAACCGACATGAGCAGAGCGAAGGCTGATCAACAGGGACTGGCCCTGCTGAGGATTCATCAGCAGGATTGTTCCGAGCGCGTTGTGGCTCTTCACGGCGAGGGCTATCGGATTGGTCGCGACGCGGACATGGAGATCCGCATCAACCATCCAGCTGTCAGCAGGCACCATGGGCTTCTGCAGAAGCAAGGACGCTGCTGGATCCTCAAGGATCAAGGCTCCACCAACGGTCTGTGGTGGCGAGGACGTCGCGTGCAACAGCTGGAGCTGCAGGACGGCGATCGGATCAGCTTTTCCCCAAGCCAGGATCCGGATAACCCCTGGATTGACTTTGAGCACCCTGCCCATCGAAGGCATCAGCGAATCAAGCGCGGCACAGGGGTCAGCATTCTGTGCCTGATTGGCGCCGCAGGACTTGTGCTGGGTGTGGCCGCCTTCACAGTGCCGGTGCGTGGACGACTTGCCAGCGTTCGTGGTCCTCTTGCCATCTACGACGGCAATAACAAACCGCTCAACTCGGTCGATTCAAGTCGACACATGGAACTGAGCAGCGTCGCAGCGTTTTCGCCGTTGTTGATCGATGCCTTGCTCAGCAGCGAGGACAACCGTTTCTGGTGGCATCCAGGAGTTGATCCAGTCGGCACCGTGCGGGCGTTCGCCGCCAACCTCACCGGAGGAAGGGTTCTTGAAGGTGGCAGCAGCCTCACCCAGCAACTGGCCCGAAGTCTCTACCCCAACCTCGTTGGTGAAGGCGACACTCTGGGACGGAAATGGCGCGAGCTGCTGGTGGCGCTGCAGCTTGAAAACCGTTTCAGCAAGAGGCAGCTGCTGCTGAGCTATCTCAACAGGGTCTACCTCGGGGTGGGATGGGGTTTCGAAGACGCTGCTCAGACTTTCTTTGACCAGTCGGCGGCGGATCTGAGTGTTGAACAGGCCGCTCTGCTCGTGGGGCTGTTGCCGTCACCCAACGGTCACGACCCCTGCCGGCATCCCCAGCGGGCCCTTGAAGCCCGCAACCGTGTGATCAACAAGATGGCCGATTCTGGTCGGCTTTCACTCGATGCCGCTCGTCTGGCGAGACGCCAACCCATCCAGTTGGCTCCAAGCGCCTGCAGCCGGACCGCTCTGACCCGATCAGCCCCCTTTTACACCGATCAGGTGCGCAGGGACCTCACAGCACTGGTGGGTCCGGAGGTGGCCGCAGAAGGCAATTTCCTGATCGAAACTCATCTTGATCCGGTGCTGCAGGCCGTGGTGGAACGACAACTGCGCAGTTTGATCGGCAACGCCGCTGGTCTGGGTGTGAGCGAAGGAGCAGCGGTGGTGATCGACAGCCGCAGTGGTGGCGTGCTGGCGATCGCCGGTGGACGTGACTACCGCTTCAGTCAGTTCAACCGTGCCTCCATGGCCCTGAGACAGCCTGGAAGCACCTTCAAGCTGATGACTTATCTGGCTGCTTTGGAGAAGGGAATCAAACCCAACGAAACCATTGACTGCAGTTCACTGAGCTGGAGAGGCCAGCGATTTGAAAGCAGCTGCAGGGGCCGTCTCAGCCTGACGAGCGCCTTTGCCTCCAGCAGCAACACCGCGGCTCTGCGGCTGGCGCAACGCGTGGGGCTTGAACAGGTCGTGCGCCAGGCCAGAGCCCTCGGCATCACCACACCGCTGGATCCGGTTCCCGGTCTGGCACTCGGTCAGAGCGAAGTGCGCCTGATCGAACTGACCGGCGCCTACGCAGCCGTGCTCAACAAAGGGGAATGGAAGCCGCCCAACACGATTCGTCGACTGCTCGATGCAGAAACGTGTCGCGACGACAGGCTGCGTGGCTGCGGAAGTCTTGCCGGCGACGATCAGCGTGGCGTGAACCCCGGGCGTCAGGCTGTGCGCAGCGAAAGCGCGGTCCAGATGCAGAGCTTGTTGCGCGCTGTGGTGCGCGGCGGAACCGGCGCAGCTGCATCCCTCGGAGGCAAGGAGGGAGGAAAGACGGGAACCACGAATGATGGAAGAGATCTGCTGTTTGTGGGCTATGAGCCATCTCGGCACTGGGTGCTGGGCATCTGGCTCGGCAACGACGACAACAGTCCTTCCTCCAGCTCCAGTGCCCTTGCGGCTTCCCTCTGGGCTGACATCATCCGCGCGGCGGGACGTGGAGGACTCAACGGAGGATGAAGGGGGCGACACGCTGGATCCTGTTTGGTGTCGTTGGCCTGGTCGCCCTCATGGTGATTGGCCTGGTGTTGCAGGGGATTCGTAACCTGCTCTGGGATCTGAGTTACTGGCTGCCGCCCTGGATGGTCGGCCCAGTGCTGCTGATCGGAACAATCCTGCTTGCGGCGGTCGTGATTCAGGTCGGCCTGCCATGGCTGCGTCAGTGGCGAACACAGCGCCACCGTCAGGACGCGTCATCGACCCAGAACAGGCCGGCACCGACGAGCAGCAGAGATGCAGCCGAACAGAGCCTGTCCAGCGTGGATCGCCTGCTGGAACGCTTGCAGGACGACGTGGCACGTCAATCTCTTCTGCAGGAACGGCAACGGGTCGCCAGAGAACTGGAACGCGGTGATCTTGTGCTTGTGGTCTTCGGCACCGGCTCCAGCGGGAAAACCTCTCTGATCCGTGCCCTGCTCAAGGAGATCGTCGGCGATGTGGGTGCCGCCATGGGCTCCACCAGCGAAAGCCGCAGTTACCGACTCCGACTCAAAGGTCTCAAGCGCGGGGTGCTGCTCGTGGACACCCCTGGAATCCTGGAAGCGGGACAGGAGGGGAGGGGACGTGAGCAAGAGGCACGACGCCAAGCCAGCAGAGCGGATCTGATGATCGTGGTGGTGGATGGCGATCTGCGCAAAAGCGAACTGGACGTGGTTCAGAGCCTTTCTGGACTGGGCAAACGACTCGTGCTGGTGCTCAACAAATGCGATCTGCGAGGTGAAGAGGAGGAACGCAGATTGCTTCAGCTGTTGCGACAACGCTGCCGTGAATGGTTGCAACCCGAGGATGTCATTCCCGCCAGTGCACGCCCCCAGTCACTGCCACGCCCGGGTAAGCATCCCGTTCAGCCACCGGCTGAAATCGGCCTTCTGGTCACACGGCTGGCCGCCGTGCTCCATGCCGATGGAGAGGAACTGCTGGCAGACAACATCCTCCTGCAATGCAGAGATCTTGGCTCCGCCGGTCGGGATCTGCTCGACCGGCAGCGCACTGAAGAAGCCAGCAGAATCATCGATCGCTACACATGGGTCAGTGCCGGTGTCGTCGCCGCAACGCCACTGCCCGGTATCGATTTACTGGGCACAGCAGCGGTGAATGCCCAGATGGTGATGGAGGTGGGGGCGGTCTACGGCATCCAGTTGACCCGAACCAGAGCCCAGGAGCTGGCGATTTCTGTGGGCAGGACCCTGGCCGGCCTAGGCCTGGTCAAGGGAGGAGTGGCTCTGATCGGGACCGCGCTGAGTGTGAACCTGCCGACCCTGCTACTCGGTCGGGCGGTGCAGGGTGTGGCCGCCGGCTGGCTGACCAGAATTGCGGGTGACAGTTTCATGACCTATTTCCAGCAGGATCAGGACTGGGGCGACGGTGGAGTGCAGGACGTGGTTCAGCACCACTACGAGCTCAACCGGAGGGATCGCTCCCTGCAGGACTTTCTGCAGGCGGCACTGCGGCGGGTGGTGGAGCCCCTCCAGCAGGAGGCCAAGAAACGACTTCCGCCCCGGCCAGGGCCTCGGGCGGGGGAGGACGCATCGGACCGCGGCTATCGAGCACCGTGATCAGCCCGAGATACAACACACCGATCAACACCGACATCGCTCCCGTGACGATGGCAACCCATCGACCTCGCTTGTTCTGAGCTGCAGGCATCACGCCACCTCCCCTGAACAGTCATTCAGATCGGCTGCCAGTTGGTCGATGAGCGCATTGGAGGTGTGGGGGTTACCCAGCACGACTTTGATGCGATGCCGTCCTTGATGAAGGGGTCTGGAGACCATGATCTGCCGATCAAGCAGCCGTTGTCGCAGAGCCGCTGACCATTGATCGCAACGCGTCGGATCCGCTCCAAGCGGAGCACAGGCAAGCAGATGCAGGGGGCCTGATGTGATCTCCAGAGCAGACGGATCAAGACCCTTTTCCAGTCGCTGACGCCTCAGCAAAGCCTTCTCCAGCACAGCGTTGATCCCCTGATCACCCAGTTGGCGCAACCCGAGCCAGAGCTTGAGGATCTCAGCTGGACGACTCCCCTGGAGGCCCAGTTCCCCGCCATGAGCAACAGCAAAGGAGGGCTCCATGTAGGGGAGCCCGGTGTGAAAGGTCTCCTGAAGAGCCGACTGATCACGCACCAGGAGCAACGACGACGTCTTGGCGATTCCGAGCAGCTTCTGAGGGTTCACCGTGATCGAATCAACCTGGCCCAGGCCAGCCATCAGGTGCGAGGTGCCGGGACAGAGAGCAAAAACCGCACCGATCGCTCCGTCCACATGGAGCCAGAGGCCCTTATCCCTGCAGAACTGAGCCAGAGCTGGAATGGGGTCGATCGCTCCTCGCACCGTCGTGCCCGCTGTCGCGACCACAGCGATGCAGGGCCTGTTTTGCCGCGTCAGCTCCTGAAGATTCTCCTGGAGATTCGCAAGAAGCATGCATCCCTGAGAATCAACGCGCACGCGTCGTATGCCATCGGGCCTGAGCCCCATGACTCTGGCCGCCTTCCCCAGTGAGACATGGGCGTCATCACTGATCAGAATCACCGCACCGGGATCATGATCCAGGCCCATCCGATGTCGGGCGGTCACCAGGGCTGTGAGGTTGCTGAGGGAGCCACCGCTCGCCGCAACACCACCGGAGCCATCGGGCAATTCAAAGCGGGCAGCGAACCAGCTGCAGAGCTGACGCTCCAGTTGACTGAGACTCGGTGACAGTTCCTCAGCCAGCAGATTGTTGTTGAGTCCGGCACAGATCAGTTCGGCAGCGATCGAGGCTGTGTTCGGAGGTGGATCCAGATGGGCGAGGGCGCCTGGGTGGTTGGGTTGATAAGAACCATCCATCAACTGCTGAAGATCATCCAGAAGCCGGTCCGCACCCACACCCTGCGTCTCTGGGAAGGCGTCGGGGAGCAACCGCAGAGCTGGCAGCGGCGAACGTTTGGAGGCTGACCCGAGCCATCCACACAGGCGAGCGCTGGCATCCTCCAGAAAACGCTGCAACTGGGGATCAAGTGCCTCTGACGAGGCAAATGCGGAGAGTTCCGTCGCAGTCGCTGGCGCCGATGAAGTCCTGGAGGATCCGAACAAGGAGGGAGCGGAAGGAACACTCATTCTCACCTGCGGTGGCACATTGGACGCCTCTGCACGATTGGGGCGAGCGTGCGACAGACACCGGTCGAGCTGGATAACGCAGAGATCCATGCCTGGATGCAACGCCTGCTTCAGCGTGCTGAGCGCCTCGGTGAGTCGGGAGAAATCCCTGTCAGCGCAGTGATTCTGGATGCGGATGGACGATGCATCGGCCACGGCAGCAACCGACGCGAGTTCGCTTCAGATCCACTGGGTCATGCTGAACTCGTGGCTCTGCGCCAGGCATCCTTGATCCTCGGTGACTGGAGACTGAATCAGTGCACACTGATCGTGACACTGGAACCCTGTCCGATGTGCGCAGGGGCTCTGGTGCAGGCCCGCGTTGGTCAGGTGATCTATGGGGCGCACGATCCCAAACGCGGTGGCCTGGGAAGCACGATTGACCTGTCGAAGCACCCCAGCGCACACCATCACATGCAGGTGAAGGGGGGCGTAATGGAGCTCGAAGCGTCAGCTCTGCTGGGGCGGTGGTTCAGGCAGCGACGGCTGCGTTCTGGCGGAAACGCGGCAGCTCCGTCTCAAAGAGATTGAGCAAACGGTCGACATTGTCAGGGGTGGAGTTGTAACCCATGAGGCCGATCCGCCAGATCTTGCCGGCGAGCACACCCAGACCCCCGCCGACTTCGATGCCATGGGTGTTGAGGAGATAGGTGGAGAAGGCCTTGCCATCCACATCCGCTGGAATGCGAACCGTGGTGAGAGTCGGCAAACGCAACTCCTCGGGCACATGCATTTCCAGGCCGAGCGACTCAAGGCCGGTCCAGAGAGCTTCCGCGTTGCTGCGATGGCGGGCCCAGGCGTTTTCAAGACCTTCCTCGGCAAGAAGACGCAGCGCTTCGCGCATCCCGAAGTTCATGTTCACAGGAGCTGTGTGGTGATAAACACGGTCACTGCCCCAGTACTGGTTCAGCAATGAGACATCCAAGTACCAGTTCGGAACCTTGTCTTTGCGGGCAGCCAGCTTGGCTTCAGCACGGGAACCCATTGTGAACGGACCGAGGCCTGGTGGGCAGCTGAGTCCTTTCTGGCTGCAGCTGTAGGCCAGATCCACCTTCCAGGCATCCAGGTACAGAGGCACTCCTCCCAGTGAGGTCACTGTGTCAAGCAGAAGCAGACAGTCATGCTCGCGGCAGAGATCACCCACACCCTCCATCGGCTGGCAGATGCCGGTGGACGTTTCGGCATGAACCATCGCCAGGATCGTTGGCTTGTATTTCTTGATGCCTGACTCGATTTCATCAAGAGTGAAAGCCTCACCCCAGGGCTTCTCAATCACCTGAACGTTGGCTCGGTAACGCCCGGCCATATCCATCAGGCGATTGCCGAAGTACCCCTTCACCGCCACCAGAACCGTGTCTCCCGGTTCAACAGTGTTGGCGAGAGTGGCTTCCATTGCGGAGCTGCCCGTACCGCTCATCGGCAGCGTCAGGCGGTTGTCGGTCTGCCAGGCGTACCGGAGCAGCTCCTGCACCTCGCCCATGAGTTCCACATAAAGCGGGTCCAGATGACCGATCGGTGTGCGTGCGAGAGCCTGGAGAACCGTGGGATGCGCGTTGGAGGGGCCTGGACCCAGCAACAGACGATCGGGTGTGTCAATCGGACCGATGGAGGATCGATGGCACGGGTCAACCGAAAGGTGAGGGTGTGTCATCGGTGAAGCCCGTACCGAAAATCAATGGCGATCAGCCTACGCATCAACAGAGCAAAAATTGGACTTGCACGGACACTCCGACGCCGCTTGAAATGATTCGGAGACTTTCAATCAGCGCTGACGCACGTCGCTGGCGGACAGACCGGAGGCCATGTGCTCGAAAGGCTGGCGCACGATGACGCAGCGATCCTGACTTACGCCCTCGTTGAAAAGCCGTTCACAGAGAACGTCAGCCAGCAGCACCATGCTTCTGACGGTGGGGCCGGTTGGAACACCGAGGCTCTTGTACGTGTCATCCAGTCCATTCAGCACCCGCTCGTTGAGGATGGTGCTGTCTCCGGCGATCAGGGAATAGCTGGCGTAGCGAAGGAAATAATCCATGTCCCTGAGACAGGCAGCCAGTCGACGTGTCGTGTAGGCGTTACCGCCGGGGAGCAGAAGTTCCGGATCCGCTTGAAACAGTCTTTGACTGGCTTCACGAACCAGTTCAGAGGCTTCACGGTTGATGATCTCCACCGCCATGACACGAACCTCCGCCTCTTGGAGGTAGTTCTCGATGCGATCGATCGCTGAACGATCGAGGTAGCGACCCAACTGGTCGTACTGACCGATCACTCCGGTGATGGCATCGCGCATGCAAGCCTTGTCCACTTTGGTTGGAAGGTAACACCGACAACGCGTTGAAACCTGCTCCAGCAAAGGCGATCACAGCAATCTGACAGAAACGGTTACCTAGAGGCTGCACAGGTGCCGTAAACGAGACGGAAGGCAAAAAGGTGCCCGTTGATACAAAACAGCTGCGGATCGATATCTACGGTCGACGCGATTTACGGGATCCACTCCCAGCCATGGCCAAAACCACGCAGGACGTGCTTCGTCAGATCAAGGATGAAGGGATCGAGCTGATCGACCTCAAGTTCACGGACCTGCACGGCAAGTGGCAGCACCTCACTGTCTGCCAGGACCTCATTGAACCTGAATCCTTCACGGAGGGACTGGCTTTCGATGGTTCATCCATCCGCGGATGGAAGGCGATCAATGCCTCAGACATGGCCATGGTGCCCGATCCTGCAACGGCCTGGATCGACCCCTTCTACAGGCACAAAACCCTGAGCATGATCTGCTCGATTCAGGATCCCCGCACAGGCGACCCCTACGACCGCTGTCCCAGGGCTCTTGCTCAGAAGGCACTGGCTTACCTGGCTAGCACGGGGCTTGCCGACACTGCGTTTTTCGGCCCGGAACCGGAATTTTTCCTGTTCGATGATGTGCGGTACAACTCCGCGGAAGGAGGCTCGTTCTACAGCGTTGACACCATCGAAGCCGGCTGGAACACAGGCCGGATCGAGGAAGGCGGCAACCTTGCCTACAAGATTCAGGAGAAGGAAGGGTATTTCCCCGTCGCCCCGAACGACACCGCCCAGGACATCCGCTCGGAAATGCTGCTGATGATGGCGCAGCTGGGCATCCCCATCGAGAAACATCACCACGAGGTTGCTGGTGCCGGTCAGCACGAGCTGGGCATGAAATTTGCCGAACTGATTGAGGCCGCTGACAACGTGATGACGTACAAGTACATCGTGCGCAACGTTGCAAAGAAGTACGGCAAGACAGCCACCTTCATGCCGAAGCCGGTCTTCAATGACAACGGATCGGGCATGCACGTCCACCAGAGTCTCTGGAAATCCGGTCAGCCCCTCTTCTTTGGGGAAGGGACCTACGCGAACCTCTCGCAGACCGCTCGCTGGTACATCGGCGGCATCCTCAAGCATGCGCCGTCATTCCTTGCTTTCACCAACCCCACCACCAACAGTTACAAGCGACTGGTTCCAGGTTTCGAAGCACCTGTGAATCTGGTGTATTCCGAAGGAAACCGCTCCGCAGCCGTGCGTATTCCTCTCACCGGCCCGAGCCCTAAAGCGAAGCGGCTTGAATTCCGCTCAGGTGATGCACTGGCCAATCCCTACCTTGCCTTCAGCGCAATGATGATGGCCGGCATTGACGGCATCAAGAACCAGATCGACCCCGGCGATGGAGTGGACGTTGACCTGTTCGAACTGGCCGCGGATGAACTGAAGAAAATCGCCACCGTGCCGGCTTCCCTCAACGGAGCACTGGAGGCTCTCAACGCCGATCACCATTACCTGCTGGAAGGCGGTGTCTTCAGCAAGGACTTCATCGACAACTGGATCGACCTGAAATACGAGGAAGTGCAGCAGCTGCGTCAGCGGCCCCATCCCCACGAGTTCGTGATGTACTACGACGCCTGATTGTTCAGGAGTTCGATGCTCCAATGCTTTCAAAGGAGCTTCGGCTCCTTTTTTTGTGCCCCTGGTGCATCACCTCAAGGCCTGCGGCACTTCAGCCGTGCCTCAACTGAACCAGGGCACTGTCGTGCAGTTGCTTGGCATGCAGTCGCCGGCGAGCACACACCTGTTGCTGCGCAAAAGCGCTGCGTTGATCAAGGCGATCAGGATGACCCTCAACCTGGGCATGCGCAGCCTGCTTTCTGAGCACATCGTGAGCATGGCTCTCGGCCCATGCCAGATATTCAGCCGCCGCTCTCTGCCTGCGCTCCAGCACATTGCCCGAATACGACGCCATGGTTCCGGCGGTGGTGATCTCAACGGCCATCGAGAGCTCCTGGTTACCTGGGTTAATTCTGTAGCAACGGCTACCGTTTTAAAGGTAGCTTCACATAACTTCCCCGATCAATGCGATCGATGTCCACAGCAGGGGGCGCGATCGATTGGAATGGGCCAGCTTGGATCTCAGTCCTTTTCATGGCGCCCAGTTTCACTGAAATCGCTTATCGGACCATGCAACAGGGCCGCAGCCTCGCCGGCCTCGTACACAAGGAACTGAGCACCAAGGTGATGGAAGTGATGGCGCCTGATGTTGTGCCCAAAACGCTGCCTGTTCCCAGCGAAATGATGGACGCCCTGCGCCAGTCGCTGGATGCGCTGCACGAACGCGATTGGCAGGACTCTGAATCCGGCGTTTACCCACAATCTCTGCTGTTTGATATCCCCTGGCTGGAATGGGCTGAACGTTATCCACGTGTTTGGCTGGACCTTCCCTCCAACTGGGCCAGAAGGCGTGCAAGGGATGTCAAGGACATTCCTGAACAGGCCAATCACGATCTCTATCCGGATTACTACCTCCAGAATTTTCACCATCAAACTGATGGTTATCTCAGCGATCACTCCGCCGAGCTGTACGACCTTCAGGTCGACATCCTCTTCAACGGAGCTGCAGATGCAATGCGCCGCCGAGTTCTGCCTTCCCTGAGAAAAGGCCTGAACAGATTTGCAGACCGTCCACAGGGAAGCCTGCGTATTCTTGATGTGGCCACCGGAACGGGCAGGACGCTGCACCAGATCCGAGCCGTACTGCCACAGGCCACACTCGTGGGAGTGGATCTTTCCGAGGCCTATCTGCGCCAGGCCAATCGATGGTTGAACCAATCCAACAAACCGCTCGTGCAGCTGGTTCAGGGAAATGCCGAACGGATGCCCTTTGACGACGCCGGCTTCCAGGCGATCACCTGCGTGTTTCTGTTTCATGAACTGCCTGCTGAGGCTCGGCAAGCCGTGCTGCAGGACTGTTACCGCCTGCTCGAACCAGGAGGCGTTCTGGTTTTGGCGGATTCAGTGCAGCTGAAGGATTCGCCCCAGTTCGATGTTGCCTTGGACAATTTCAGGCGCGTGTTTCACGAGCCTTACTACCGCAATTTCATCAGTGATGACATTGACCAGCGTCTCGAAGATGCTGGCTTCAGTGATGTATACGCCGAATCTCATTTCATGACCAGGGTGTGGACAGCCATCAAAAATTAGATCTCTCAACACAGTGATTCCCTGACATAGATGCTTGCAGGGGCNNGGCAACCCCATATGGTGCAGGCACTNAGGGACTCCGTCCATGTCGAATCCTTTTCGGATCCGCTGGTTGCGGGGATGGACCTTTCAGATCGTGTTCATGGAAGGCAAGGTGCAGGTTGAAGCGCACGGATTTGGGATCTGCCTGCGAACGGCGCTGAATTCCGGCGAAAGTCCGACAGCTGCCGCTGACCGTCTTGTGCTTGCCGAAGACCGCCGCCGGCGAGCCCTTTACCAGGCCTGGATCAAAGGTCAGAACCTTCCCTCTCCTTCCGAAGGTCAGTTTCAGCCGGAAGACCGTCTCCAGGATGCACCGGATTCGCTGGTGGTGGTCGACAGCCCTGCAGTGGCGGCCTGATTCAGCGGGCCAGCCACCAGCCGAGCAGGAGAGCCGGACCACCCCAGCGAAGGGCTCTCCAGAACCGCTGACCCCGTTCAGGTGTGATCAGCCAGTTGAGAGCTTCAGGATCCGCTTCCAAAAGCTGACGAAGCAGGCGGCGCTGCTGAACGCGTCGAAGCGAGCGACGATCCTGCCCCTCCCAGGATCTGGGCTGATAACGAAGGAGAGAACGCAGTCCATGCAAACCTCCTCGACTGCGAAGCTGCCTGTTCACCACCACCAGCAATCACACGGGTCAGGATAGGGAGACCCAGCTGATTCAACGCCAACGTGTCCGCGAAGAAATGGCCAGAACAGGCGATTGAGCAGGTTTTGACTCTGCATCAGAACCTCAGCATCAGTGATCGTGACTGGCACAGACTCAAATCCGATCCGGATCGACGCGGCGCCGAGCTTCTGGCGGCGGCGCTGGCGCAGCTGATTCAGAACGGACGCAATGATGATGTGGAAGCGCTGACCCAGCAGGCCCTCGGCTGGATCAGAGGAGAGCTCAAGGACCCCGGCTGTCCACATCACTGAAAGGTCTCAATCGGCATCAAGGCCGGCGACAGGCCAACTGCACCCTGTTGCCGCGGCGGCTCCAGCGAATGTCATCGAAACACTGATGCATCAGAAACAGGCCTCGCCCTTGATTGGCATCAACCTGATCAGGCAGACATCCCTGTCGTGCATCCCTTGACAGACCGCAGCCCTCATCCTGGATCTGCCAGATCAACCAGTTCGGTGTGAGGATACGGCGGATTCGCAGACATTTCCGAGGGTCTCCGGCGTTGCCGTGACGCACGGCATTGACCAGTGCTTCCTGAAGACCCAGTTGCAGACGACAGGACGTCTCGTTGCAGTCAACAGGCTCCAGCAACAGCTCCATCAGGGGACTGAGCTGTAACGTTGACGGAAGGATGAAATCAGCCCACCGGAACGAAGGTAGAAATCGGCTGAACATCAGCACTGTTTCATCCTTTTCGACCTTACCGGCCTGCAGACGTTCTGCCAAAGGAAACAACAGGTTTCAGGACCTGCTCGCCAGTCCGGGATGCTGGAGAAGAGCGTCCATCAGACGGACTCCCCTCAGTTGGTTCACCAACGGCATGTGCCCCTCAGGCGCGTCCATGCTCCACTGGAAACTTCCGGGATAACGGGTCCAGACACCATCTTTTTTCCAGCCGATCCTTGGCCAGAGCCTGTCGTAATGGCCGCCGAGTGCACTGAGCAATCGAGCTTGAACTGTGAATCCGAAGCGTCCTTGGGAGTAGGCGATCCAGAGCCTGTCGATGGTGGTCAGATCCAGGGCTTCCATGGGGGGGACTTCGCTGAAATACACATATCCCCGTTGCACCGCCTGGTCACCAGCCAGTTGTCTCAGGGCGCAACTGGTGAGGCGATCAGCCTCCTCGAATTCCTCCCGGAGTAATGCAAGCTGGAGATCCGCATAATCGATTCCGCAGGACGAGGGCATCTGGAACCAACCGCCACTGACGCCTGGGATGGTTTCAAGAGCTTCGGGATGGTGGCGCTGGAGGATCTGCAGAATCCAGCCCGCACCCCAGTCATCCCCCTCCGGTGAATAAGCCTGCAGGGCAGAACCGGCCTGAGCTGAAAGTTGTTCTGCAACCTGTTCAAGCAATGAAGCAGTGGAACGCTTCTGCCGGGCTGATCCCGAAACCAGTCGATCCAGCAGCTGATCAATGCCGAGTTGTTTGGTGGGAGGTCGTCCGGAAAGCATGGTGAGTTGCCGGCACAGACTTGCTCAGCATTGGCCCACTATGTCAGGCATGGGCAACAGCACCTTGACCGGTCTCGAAAGCTTCCGCACTGCGAAAGGGACCATTGTGGATGTGAGAACAGCTTCCGAATACGCTCAGGGGCACTGGCCAGGGGCTGTGAACATCCCCCTGTTCAACGATGAGCAGCGTCATCAGGTGGGCCTGAACTACAAGCAGGAAGGTCGGCTTAAAGCAATCCAACTCGGATTGAAGCTCTGTGGTCCCGCACTGGCCGACTTGTCCGTTGCACTTTCGACCGCAGCCGCTGGGCCGGCAAATCCTCTGAGGATCTACTGCTGGCGAGGGGGTATGCGATCGAACAGCATGGGCTGGCTGGCTGGCCTGAGCGATCACCCCGTGATGGTGCTGGAGGGGGGGTACAAAACCTATCGCCGATGGGTTCTGGATCTCTTTGACCAGCCCTGGCCGTTGCGGGTGCTCGGCGGCAGAACAGGCACTGGCAAAACAGACCTGCTTCAGGAACTCCACCAACAGGGTGTCGGCGTGATCGATCTTGAGGGTCTCGCCAGTCACCGCGGAAGCAGTTTCGGCAATCTGGGGCTGCCGCCGCAACCGACCAGCGAGCACTATGAAAACAGGCTGGCGGAATGCCTGGAAGCTTTGCGCCAGCAGGGAGTACAGGGGATCTGGGTGGAAGCTGAAAGCATCCAGGTGGGCCGCTGCAGGATCCCCAAAGGATTCTTTGATCAGATGCAGAGGTCTCCGGTTCTGGAAATCCAGCGCAGTGACAGGGAACGGGTGGAGCGACTCGTCGAGGTCTATTCCTGTCATGAGCAGGCCGAACTGCGGGAAGCCACCGAACGGATTCAGAAACGGCTTGGCCCTCAACGCACCCGGCAGGCGCTGGAAGCCATTGATTCCAAAAACTGGGCTGCTGCCTGTGAAGCGATGCTCGACTACTACGACAGCTGCTACGACAGGGAGCTTGCGCGTTCACCGGCGAGGGACTCGGTGAATCTCGAAGGACTCGACAGCAGGCAGGCCGCCAGACTGCTTCTGGAACAGGGGCACGTCATCCCTGGGATCTCCAACTAAGATCCACAACTCAAAGCGGATGAACCATGGCAGAAGGTGACAAGGCGGCGATTCAGTTCTTCCGTGGCACTGACGAGCCGGTTGTTCCCGACATCCGCATGACACGCAGCCGCGACGGTCGCACCGGGCAGGCCAAGTTTGTTTTCGAAGAACCGCAGGCACTCGCACCCGAAACGATGGAAGCGATCGCCGGCATGTGGATGGTGGACGAAGAGGGTGAAATGGTCACCCGTGAAGTGAATGGACGGTTCGTGAACGGCAAGCCTTTCGCTCTGGAAGCGACTTACACGTGGAAGAGCGAGGCGGATTTCGAACGGTTCATGCGTTTTGCGCAACGTTATGCGGATGCGAACGGCATGGGTTATTCGCAGAACTCCGGCGACAATGATTCCAGCGAGGAAGGAAGCGACGGTTGAAATTTCAGCACTGGCTCGGACTTGCGGCGTTGCTGACATCCGGGCTGTTGCTCTGGAGTCTCCGTGAGGTTCTGATCCATTTCTTCGCCGCAGTGGTGCTCGCCATGGCGATCTGCACCCTTGTGGGAGCCCTGCGCAGCCGATGGGCCATTCAGAGACCGCTGGCGCTGATCATCTGCCTTCTCGGTCTGGGGTTGGTCGTGATGATTGCCGTGGCAGTGATCATTCCACCGTTTTTCAGTGAGTTTCAACAGCTGCTGCAGGAGCTGCCTGCTGCGGCCCGCGAGCTTCAGCAACTGGTGATGGGGTGGATCAACCAGGCCTCGTCGCTGGTCTACGGAGCAGGCGGTTCAGCTGAAGAGGGTTCTCAGTTCGCACCGGGCGATCTTTCATCGATCCCGAAAAGCACTGCCCTGGCGTCCGGAGTGAGTGGTGGCATCAAGGGATTACTGGGTCTCGCCAGCAATCTCGGCAGCGGACTCGTCCAGCTGGTGTTCGTGTTCGCTGTGGCCCTGATGGTGTCGATTCAGCCCGACTCCTATCGAAACGTTGGGCTTCAGTTGGTGCCCTCTTTCTACAGAAGGCGTGCCCGAGGCATCCTTTTTCAGTGTGGGGAAGCCCTCAGCAGCTGGATGATCGGTGTGCTGATCAGCTCGCTGTGCGTTGGCTTACTTGCAGGAATTGGCCTGTCTTTGCTGGGCGTGAAACTGGTGATGGCCAACGCCTTGCTTGCTGGCCTACTCAATGTCATTCCCAATGTGGGGCCCACCCTCAGCACCGTATTCCCCATGGCGGTGGCACTGCTTGACGCCCCCTGGAAAGCGGTTGCCGTTCTGGGTCTCTACGTGGTGATCCAGCACTTTGAGAGCTATGTGATCACACCCTCAGTGATGCAGCACCAGGTCAACCTGTTGCCAGGCCTCACACTCACTGCCCAGTTCATCTTCACTGTGATGTTTGGACCGCTGGGTCTGTTGATGGCACTTCCTCTGGCGGTGGTGATGCAGGTGCTGATCAGGGAGATCGTGATCCACGACGTCTTGGATCCCTGGAAGAAGCGTCGCGCTGCCGCATGAACCCAAGCAACCTGCTGGCAGCTCTCACCCTTGTGGTGCTGGCTCTGCTGACCTGGCAGCTGCGCTGGGTGCTGTTGGTCCTGTTCGGTGCGGTGGTCCTGGCCGTGGCGCTTGATGTGCCTGTGCACCATTTGATCGATCGCTACCGATTGCCCCGTCCGATCGCACTGCTGGCGGTGCTGCTGATCGGAATCATCGGAGGACTGCTGGTCATGCAGCTGCTGCTGCCTCAGCTGATCAACCAGTTCGAACAGCTCACAACCCTGTTGCCTGCGCTGTTCAGCCAGGTTCAGGCATTGCTGTTCAATCAGCCATTGCTTGGAGAACTGGCGCGAACTCTGCCCGAACAATTCAGCTGGGAGCGAATCCAACCTTTCGGATTTCAGTTGCTCGGCGTGGCCGGAGGAGCTGCCAACGGCCTGGTTCAGGTGCTGCTGATGAGCCTGCTGGCAGTGCTCCTTGCCCTGGACCCGTCAGCGCACAGAGGCATGGTGGTCGCCGCGACACCGCGACCGGCCCGGGCATCGATGGAGGAACTGCTGGACCAGTGCCGCACCGCCCTGGGCGGCTGGCTGGCCGGCATGACCCTGTCCGCCCTGGCGATGTTTCTCTGCACTTGGGCAGGCCTGGCGATTCTGCGCATTCCACTGGCCCTGCTTTCAGCCCTGGTCTGCGGTCTGCTGACTTTCGTTCCGACGATCGGACCGACAGCTGCGACCCTGCTTCCTCTCAGCCTGGCCCTGATGATCTCTCCTGGAGCAATGCTTCAGGTGCTGCTGCTGCGGCTGGCTCTGCAGAACATTGAAGCCTTCGTGCTCACACCGCTGCTGCTCCGGCGAACCGTGAATCTGCTGCCCACGGTGGCACTCACCTCCCAGCTGAGCCTTGGAGCTCTGCTGGGGCTGCCTGGGGTGTTGCTGGCGCTGCCACTTATTGTGGTGCTTCAGGTGGGGATGGAGCAGGTTGTGGTGAAGAAAATCATGGACCGCTGGAGTTGAAGAAACCTGTCAACCGCCGTACTGCCAGCCGGTGGAGCTCAGCTCCAGTGCATCTCCGTCGCGGTGGAGCACCGCTGTTTTCACCTCACCGATGAACACGGTGTGATCGCCATGGGCGATCTCGCCCACAAGTTGACACTCAACACCGCCCAGTCCATCCTTCAGGATCGGCAGGCCAAGGCATCCAAGCTCGAAGGGAGCAGCCTCAAAACGGCCACCCACAGCGGACTGGGGCTTGAAGAATGTCGCAGCCAGATTCTTCTGGTCGGCGGCGAGCACATTCAGGGAAAAACGACCGGTGCGCTTGATCATGCCGTTGCTTGTGCTGTCGGCACGCACTCCCATCACCACAAGAGGCGGCTCGAATGATCCCTGGGTGACCCAGCTGGCCGTGAATCCGTTCACTTCATCACCTTCGGCGACCCCGCAGATGAACAATCCATGGGGAATTTTCCGCAACAGCGTCTTCTTGGCGTCCAGATCAAGCGACATGGCGGTTCGAGTTCTCGGTTGCAGCAGGATAGGCAGAACCGTGACAGCAGAACGTGTCAGGGCTGCGGACACGAGAACAACATTGCTAGTTTTCGACGGCTTCTGAGCAGGACCCCTGAACAGGCCCTCCACCCTGATCGTGTTTGCAACGGTGGCCGGAAGCGGAGTGTTAGGCCTTTTGATCTACGCAGGCTTCTTCTACACCAATCTGCATCGAACCAGTTCCAGGGTGGAGCCTCAGGAGCTGAGACCCACCTTCCCCACAAAAGCGAAAGCTGAACAGGAAGCCGAACGCTGGGTTGAGGACGGTGGCAGCTACGCCGTCATCACCACGCAAAGGGTTCGCAGAACAGTTCCGCTCAGCCGTCAGGAACGTCGCAAACTCGAGCTCTTGGCTGATGAAAAGCGCAGAGCCAGGATTGAGGCCGAGTACGAAGCCTGTCTTGACAAGGCGGCTACAAATCTCGCCAAGGAGCTCTGTTCCTTTCAGCAGATTCCCTCCAAGGGGGATTCGACTGCAGCGGGTGACGATGAGACCAGCGATCTTCCCACCACCAAGGTGATTGAAGAGGTTCAGAGCCAGACCCGTTTACACCCTCGACGGGCCTGCAACCCTGTGAGCTCTTATCGACGCTTCAACTGCATTGAATTCGATGTTGAAAGGGATGAGGAGATCAACGATGAGCAACAGAATTCCCTTGAAATCAGTGCTTATCTGCAGTTTCGTTACTGATGCTTCGACGGCGCGGGCCATAGTGCCTCCAGAGAGAAGGTTGCAGCAGCAGAATGACCACAGCGAGCAGGTGATGGCGCACAGCGAAGACCAGGGATGTAAGGGTCAGCTGATCAGCCAGCAGTCGCAGCTCCGTTCGGAGATCGCTCAGGGCAAGAAGCAGTAACAACAGTGGAATCCAGCGCTGAGAGCGCACTGGAACTGTCGCTGCAGGTTCAGGCACTGGCAGCTGCACCGGACCGGGATGGCCAGATGCTCAGAAGAGAGGGCGCCAGGGCAATGCTGGACCAGCTGCCGATAATCACACCAAGGGCAAGAGCGATGGCGAACCAGTAAAGCGTTGAGCCACCGAACAGGATGAGAGCGATCAGGGGCAGAAGCGTGGTCCCACTGGTGTAGATGGTTCTTGTCAGTGTGGCGGAGACGGCACGGTCAACCTGCGTGGACAGTGGGAGGTCGCCATCCATGCGGTGACGCTCGCGGATCCTGTCGAAAACAACAACGGTGTCGTTCACCGAATATCCGGCGATGGTCAGCAGGGCAACAGCGAACAGACTGTCAACTTCATGGCCTGTGGCGAGTCCCAGCCAGGCGAAAACACCGCACACGATCACGATGTCGTGAGCCAGTGCCACCAGAGCCAGAAAGGCGTAACGAGGGTCGTAGCGAACGGTGATGTAGAGAGCGATCCCCGTGAAAGCAACAAGCAGTGAAATCAGACTGCTGCGCAGCAGCTGTCCGCCCAGGCTGGGACCGATGGTGTCAACGGCCTGCCCACCAGGCTCAAAAGGTCCGGCGACCGGCTCAAGCGCTTCGATCACAGCCTGACCCTGGGCAGCGGTGAGGGCTGGCATGCGCAGCACGATCGACTGTCCCCCATCGAGCAGCTGAACACGGGCATTTTCCAGCTTGGGCAGTGCTTTTCCCTCCTGATTCGGAAGCTCGATCTGCTGAAGCTGAGACTCGACAGTGACGGTGCTGAGCGAATCACAGGCATCAGCGCAGCTGCGCTCCAGCTGGATCTGGGTTCCTCCGGTGAAATCAAGACCTGGTCTCAAGGGAAGACCGATCTGAGGATCAGTCCAGCTGCGCACGATCCCGATCAGGCTCAGGACCAAACAGACAGCGGACACGACCCAGACCTGGCGTCGACGACTGGTCAGGGGAAAGCGCAGAGGTCGCTCATCGGTTGCTGGTGAGGTGGTGACCATGGCTCAGGACGCTGTCGAGGGAAGTTGACTTGCGGGCAGGAAGTTCGTCGGACGCCGCAAGCCCTGATAGCTCATCAGGAAGCGCAGCAGCGTGCGCGTGCAGGTCAGTGCCGTGAACAGACTCAGCAGAACTCCGATTCCGAGCGTTGCCGCGAAGCCTTTCACAAGGCCGGTGCCGAGAAAGAAGAGGGCTGCACAACTGATCAATGTGGTGAGGTGACCGTCAACGATCGAGGAGAACGCCTCGGAGAATCCCGTTTCAATCGAGCGGATCAGAGTGTTGCCGCGCCGGAGTTCGTCCTTGATGCGCTCGAAGATCAGCACATTGGCATCCACAGCCATGCCGATGCTCAGAATGAATCCGGCGATGCCCGGCAGCGTGAGGGTCACGGGAATCAGCGCATAAACAGCAAGGTTGAAGAGGGCATAGAGGCTGAGAGCGATCACCGCCACAGCACCTGCGAGCCGGTAGATGAGCAACATGAAGATGCCGACGAGCACAAGACCTGAAAGGGCGGCGATCAGGCTGCGGCGGACATTCTCCGCTCCGAGAGACGGTCCGATAGTGCGCACCTCCAGGATTTCAACGGGCAGAGGCAATGAACCTCCACGCAGCTGCACCTCGAGGTCACGGGCATCCTCGGCAGTGAAGTTACCCGAGATTGACGCGGTGCCCCCTGAAATGCCAGCAGCTTTGTACTGGGGCCCGACACTGGCTTCGCTGATGAGCTCACCATCGAGAACGATGCCGAGCAGACGCCCGGTGCCGGCGATCGACTGGGTGAGTTCAGCGAATTTTTCGCCGCCCTCTGCATTGAAATTCAGGGTCACCTCCCAGCCAGAGCCGTTCTGTTGTTGCTGACGACCAGCACTGATCAGTTGCTTGCCAGTGAAGGCTGTTGGCTCGAATCGATTCAGAATTTCCTGATTGGTGCGCGCCAGCAACTGCTGGAGTTGCTCCGTCTCCGAGGTGGCCGTTCCATCGAGACCGAGTTCCTGCTGGCGTCTCGCAAGTTCTTCCTGCTCCTCGGCATCAAGTTCGGTTGCCTCATCCTCAGTACGCGTGGCCAGCACACTGAGCAGCTGGGCTCTCAGCTGACGCAGGTTCTGGACTTCCTCCTGTGTTTCTGCCTGCTGAGCCCTGAACTCAAGCAATGCGGTACTGCCCAGAACATCAGCAGCGCGGGTCGGATCGGTGACGCCGGGAAGCTGAAGCACCAGCTGGTCATCACCCACGGTCTGCAGAGTGGATTCAGCCACACCCAGACCGTTCACCCGACGATCAAGAACCGCTTTAACCGCCTCCATCTGCTCTGCGCCGATGATGGTGATCTCTCCGGCAGGCTGAACCTCAAGTGTGAGCTGGCTGCCCCCACGCAGATCAAGTCCGAGCTGCAGCGGGAAGCTGGACAGAACTGACGCCGCCGCGATGGCTAGCGCAAGGATGAGGGCGAACCAGCCCTGTTGACGGGCCATCAATCAGAGCCCCTGGCGAACGATGGTCTGTGCCGCTTCGACAATCTGATGCGGCTGAATGATGGTCAGATTCTCGAGATTGCCGTTGTAAGGAGTGGGGATGTCCTGACTGGACAGCCGGATCGGCCGGGCATCGAGCTCATCGAAACAATGCTCGGTGATCAGAGCGATCAGCTCGGCGCCGATGCCACCGGTCTTCATGCACTCTTCCACCACGATCACCTTGTGGGTCTTGCGGATCGAGCGGGCGATCGTCTCAATATCAAAGGGCTTGAGGCTGATCAGATCGATCAGTTCAGCGTTGATGCCATCGGCCTCGAGCTGCTCCACGGCCTTGAGGCAGTGATGACGCATGCGTGAGTAGGTCAGGATCGTGATGTCACCGCCCTCCTTGACCAGATCCGCCTGATCGAGGGCACAGGTGTAGTCGCCGTCCGGCAGCTCCTCCGTGAGGTTGTACAGCAGCACGTGCTCGAAGAACAGAACGGGATTGTTGTCGCGGATGGCGGCCTTCATCAGGCCCTTCGCGTTGGTCGGCGTGCTGCAGGCCACGATCTTGATGCCAGGCACGGCATGGAAATAGGCCTCGAGCCGCTGACTGTGCTCGGCGCCCAGTTGTCGCCCGACACCTCCCGGTCCCCGCACAACCGTGGGGATGGTGAAGTTGCCACCGCTGGTGTAGCGCAGCATCCCCATGTTGTTGGAGATCTGATTGAAGGCCAGCAGCAGGAATCCCATGTTCATCCCCTCCACGATCGGCCTCAGGCCTGTCATCGCCGCACCCACGGCCATGCCTGTGAAGCTGTTCTCGGCAATCGGGGTGTCGAGAACCCGTAATTCGCCGTATTTCTCGTAGAGATCCTTGGTGACTTTGTAGGAGCCGCCGTAATGGCCGACGTCCTCTCCCATCACACAGACATGGGGATCACGGGCCATTTCC